>DJIW01000124.1 GCA_002433805.1 Competibacteraceae bacterium UBA6584
TCCCTTTACGCGCCTCCCAAAGAGGCGCTTTTTTTGTGTCAATTTGAAGCCTACGAAAACCCATTGTTTGATGTGTGTGCGCTAATTATCAATCTATCTGTCCGTTCTGCACATCAATCCATTTGACTTTTGATTAGTAAGTCATGTGTCGTTCTACACTCACGACCAAACCTTTTGAGTAGTTATGCTTTAACATAAAAAAGGAGCAAACAGATGAATGAAGTGTCAAAACTATCCATGGATGCCATACGCGAGATTCAAACTTCGGGGGTCCACCAAGATACGGTTGATATCTCGGAGCCCGCAGCGGCATGGACCTGCCCACAAGGTGGAACACCCACCATGGTGAGCGGCGCTTGTCGCTGCATTAAGATAATAGGTGGCCAACGAAAAGATTTAGGCCCCTGTACTTGGACTAACAATTAAAGGATCTTTCCCAGCAAGCCGCCGCTTTCATGGGATCAACATCTAACTGTCAGCGTCTTACCGCCGGGAATCCATGCTCGTTACATCTCCGCTGTTCTCTTATCGCAAACACTGGGCCGCTCGCTTTGGCGTCGCGCCCTTCCTGCCGATGTCGCGCGCCGAAATGGATACGCTCGGTTGGGATTCCTGCGACATCATCCTGGTTACCGGCGACGCCTACGTCGATCATCCGAGCTTCGGCATGGCGATCATCGGCCGGCTGTTGGAAGCGCAAGGCTTCCGGGTCGGGATCATCGCCCAGCCCGACTGGAATTCCGCCAAACCGTTCCGCGCCTTGGGGCAACCAAAGCTGTTTTTCGGCGTCACGGCGGGCAACATGGATTCGATGGTCAACCGCTATACCTCGGATCGGCGCTTGCGCCACAACGACGCTTACACCCCCGACGACGAAGGCGGCAAGCGGCCCGACCGGGCGGTGATCGTCTATAGCCAACGCTGCCGAGAAGCCTATCCCGACGCGCCGATCATCATCGGCGGCATCGAAGCCTCGCTGCGCCGGATTTCCCATTATGACTACTGGTCGGACAAGGTGCGGCGTTCGATCCTGCTGGATGCCAAGGCCGATTTGCTGCTGTATGGCAATGCCGAGCGCGCCATCGTCGAAATCGCCCACCGCACCGCCGCCGGCCAATCGCCGAAAGCCATCCGCGACGTGCGCGGCACCGCTTTTATCAGCCACGGCGCGCCGGAGGGCTGGCTGGAAATCGATTCGACCGAGATCGATCAGCCGGGCCCTGTCGAAGCCCATCCCGATCCCTATGCGGACGCACCGTCCGCGCCTAACACCTGCGCCAGCGCCGTTCCAGCCGCGAATGACCAGCGACCGCTGCGGTTCCAGCGCCGCCCGACGCGCCACGACCGCGACAAAACCGTCATCCGCTTGCCCGCTTACCAACAGGTCAAGGACGATCCGGTGCGATACGCGCACGCCTCGCGGCTGCTGCATCTGGAAACCAACCCCGGCAACGCCCGCGCCTTGATCCAGCGCCACGGCGATCGCGATGTTTGGCTCAACCCGCCGCCGGTTCCGCTCACCACCCCCGAACTGGACGCGGTGTTCGACCTGCCCTACGCCCGCGTCCCGCATCCCAGTTATGGAAACGCGCGCATTCCCGCCTACGAGATGATTCGATTCTCGGTCAACATCATGCGCGGCTGTTTCGGCGGTTGCACCTTCTGCTCGATCACCGAACACGAAGGCCGCATCATCCAATCCCGTTCCGAGGCGTCGATCCTGCGGGAAATCGAGGACATCCGCGACCAGACACCGGGCTTTACCGGGGTAATTTCCGATCTCGGCGGGCCGACCGCCAACATGTACCGGCTGGCCTGTAAGTCGAAAGCCATCGAGCAAGCCTGTCGCAGGCTATCCTGCGTCTATCCGGAGATCTGCCCGAATCTCGATACCGACCATTCATCGCTGATCGGACTCTACCGCAAGGCGCGGGAGCTGCCGGGCATCAAAAAAGTCCTGATCGCGTCCGGCCTGCGCTACGATCTGGCAATCCGCGATCCAGCTTACGTCCGCGAGTTGGTCACCCACCACGTCGGCGGCTATCTCAAGATCGCGCCCGAGCACACCGAGGCCGGGCCGCTGGCCAAGATGATGAAACCGGGCCTCGGCGCGTACGACCGGTTCAAGGCCTTGTTCGAGCAGTTCTCGAAAGAGGCTGGCAAGCAACAGTATCTGATCCCCTACTTCATCGCCGCCCATCCCGGCACCACCGACGAGGACATGCTGAATCTTGCGCTGTGGCTGAAACGAAACGGCTTTCGCGCCGATCAGGTGCAAGCGTTCCTGCCCGGCCCGATGGCGCTGGCCACCGCCATGTACCACAGCGGCCGCAACCCGCTGAAAGGCGTCCATCGCGACCGGGGCGAACTTGTGGAGTCGCCGAAAGGTCTCAAGCAGCGGCGGTTGCATAAAGCCTTCTTGCGCTACCACGATCCCGAAAACTGGCCGCTGCTGCGCGACACGCTCAAGCGGATGGGCCGTTCGGAGTTGATCGGCAACGGCAAGCGGCATTTAATTCCAGCCTGGCAGCCGGCGGGGACGGGAGCCAGCGGCGGTGAAGGCGCGCGAACCGGCCGCAAGCATCAAGGGCAACGCTTTTTGACCCAGCACGCGAGGGCAGCGTCAAGCGCTCCTAAAACCAGCGGGCGCTAAGCGTTTCACCTCACGAGTCTCGGACCCGCAATCGTGATTTGAACCCGCCGGAGCGCCGGAGCATACAGCTTGATGATTCAAAAAAACGCCGTCTGGACTTTGCTCAAGGACACCTTCACCGCCTGGAACGACGACCGCGCGCCGAGGTTGGCCGCCGCGCTGGCGTACTACACCATTTTCGCCTTGGCTCCGCTGTTGATCATCGCCATCGCCGTCGCCGCGTTCTTTTTCGATGAAGCGCAAGTGCGCCAAAACATGTTGAGTCAAATCGGAGAATGGGTCGGTGAAAACGGCCGACACGCCATTGAGGCGATGATTGAGGGCGCGCGCAAACCCACCACCGGCCTGATCGCCACCGTCGTCGGCTTGCTCACCTTGGCCGTCGCCGCTGGAGGATTTTTCAACCAGTTGCAGGATGCGCTGAACACGATCTGGGGGGTGCAACCGAAACCGGGACGGGGGATTTGGGGGATCGTGCGCGACCGGTTTCTGTCCTTCGCCATGGTGCTCGGCAGCGGCTTTCTGTTATTGGCCTCGCTGATCATCAGCGCCGTCCTATCGGCGGCGGACCGATTCGTGGGCGGCGACGCCGACAGTCAGGCTTGGCTGTGGCAAACCATCAACCTCGCGGTTTCGTTCGGCATCACCACCTTGTTGTTCGCCATGATCTTCAAGATTCTGCCGGACGCCAGGGTGCGCTGGCGCGACGTGTGGATCGGCGCGGCGGCCACGGCGGCGCTGTTCTCGCTCGGCCGGTTCCTGATCGGCTGGTACTTGGGTCAGGCCGCGACCGAATCGACCTACGGGGCGGCGGGTTCCTTGGTCGCGCTGCTGATCTGGATTTACTATTCCACCCAGATTTTGTTTCTCGGCGCTGAGTTTACCCAGGTATACGCTCAGGCCCACGGGGCCAAAATTCAACCCACCGCCAACGCCGTGGCGGTGACCCAAGAAGCCCGCGCCCGACAAGGAATGCCGAGCCAGAAAACAGTCGCCCCCGAGAAAAAGGCCGAGTCCGCTGTCGCGCGCGCACCGGCCGCCCCATCAATTCAGCCAACGCCAGCCCATTCACGCTTTCCCATCGGCACGGCGGCGATGGGGTTCGCTTTAGGGTTGCTGGTGGGGCGGCGGGTTTAGCGCCTAGCCGCTATCCAACGCGCCAAACTGGTGAATCAACAGCTTTTGCAAAGTCCGCGAAAATGATACTCCGACGCGCGCCAGGAGGCCGCTGGCCGACCGCGCGAGCTCACCCCTGAACACCTGAGGAGCCGAGTGACACGATGAACACGCCAACGATCTGGAATCTAGTGAAAGAAACCTTCGTCTCGTGGGACGAAGATCGCGCGCCGCGCTTGGCCGCCGCGCTCGCCTACTACGCCATCTTTGCCCTCGCTCCGCTGCTGATTATCGCCATCGCGGTGGCCGCGCTGTTTTTCGACGAGACTCAAGTCCGCCAGAGCATTTTGACTCAACTCGGCGGATTGATCGGTCAAAACGGCCAACTCGCCATTGAAGCGATGATCGACGGCGCGCGTAAACCCGAAACCGGCATGATCGCCACCGCAATCGGCGTGGTGACGCTGCTAGTGGCGGCCGGCGGCTTGTTCGGCCAGTTGCAAGACGCTCTCAATACCATCTGGGAGGTGCAGCCCAAGCCGGGCCGGGGCGTTTGGGGGATGGTGCGCGATCGCTTTTTCTCGTTCTCCATGGTTCTAGGGACCGGTTTTCTGTTGTTGATTTCGCTGTTGTTGAGCGCGGGCTTGGCGGCGATGGGCCAGTGGGTGGGCGGCGAGGCCTACGGCCAAACCTTGATGTGGCAAATCATCAATTTCGTGGTCTCGTTCGGTGTCACATCGCTACTGTTTGCGATGATTTTCAAGGTCCTGCCGGACGCCAAGGTGCAATGGCGCGACGTGTGGATCGGCGCGGTGGTAACAGCGGCGCTGTTCTCGCTGGGACGCTTCCTGATCGGCCTTTATTTGGGCCAAGCGGCCCCGGAATCGACCTACGGCGCGGCCGGTTCCCTGGTCGCCCTGCTGATCTGGATTTACTATTCCACCCAAATTTTGTTCCTGGGCGCGGAATTCACCCAAGTTTACGCGACCTATTACGGCTCCAAGATCGAACCGACCGAAAACGCGGTGCGGGTGACCGAGCAAGAACGCACCCAGCAAGGGATGCCCAGTAAAGAAACCGTGGCCGCCGCCGAGGCCAAACAGGATTCTCAATCAGAGGCTAAAACCAAGACGAGAACCAAAGCTGAACGTCTGGCGGCGCGCGCTGGCGCCACTCCCATCACTGTACCAGCGGACGCAAAACCGCTTTCAATCGTCACCCAAAACCCGCTGGCGAGCACGGCTACGGCGGTGGCGGTCGGTCTGCTCCTGGGACGTCGTTTGTAACGAACGCTCCAAACCCCTTTCAACCGATTACCGCGTCTGATTCTATATCCGGCGCGGTCGATGACGACTCATGGCTGATTGTGATTCACTCCAAGCCCTACTGGCCTTGATGGCCCGACTGCGCGATCCAGACCACGGCTGTCCGTGGGATCGGGAGCAGACCTACGCCACCATCGTGCCCCACACCATCGAGGAAGCTTACGAAGTCGCCGACGCCATCGCCCGTGAAGACTGGGCGGAACTGCGGGACGAATTGGGCGACTTGCTCTTTCAAGTGGTGTTTTACGCGCAGATCGCCCGCGAGGAGGGTCGGTTTGAATTCGAGGATGTGGCGCGGGGGATCGTCGAAAAAATGACCCGCCGTCACCCGCACGTTTTCGCCGACGCCCGTTATGCCGACGCCGACGAACAAACCGCCGCCTGGGAGCGGTTAAAAGCGGCCGAAAAAGCGGAATCGCCGACCGGCGTGCTGGAGGGCGTGCCGCTGGCGCTGCCCGCGCTGACCCGCGCGGTAAAATTGCAAAAGAAAGCGTCCAAGGTCGGTTTCGATTGGGGCGCGCTAGAGCCGATTCTGGCTAAGATCGAGGAGGAAATCGGCGAAATCCGCCACGAAATCACCACGTGCGCGCCCGCCGAACGCTTGGCCGATGAACTGGGCGATGTGCTGTTCGCGGTCGCCAACTTGGCCCGCCATCTCAAGCTCGATCCGGAAGCCGCGTTGCGCGGGACCAATCAAAAGTTCGAACGGCGGTTTCGGAGGATCGAACAATGGCTGGCGGAAGACGGCCGCGCTCCCGCGCAGTCGACGCTGGCGGAGATGGACGCGCTGTGGGATCGAGCCAAAATCGCTGAAAAGCCAACATAATTTTTATCATGAAAATGATACGTAATTAACTCCATGTCGCCTAAATGTGTAGCCAAAAAATGCGGCTTCAGGCCGCAATACCCGTTTTACAAGTGACTTAAATCCTTGACTTGAGTGTGGAAGATGGGAATACTTTCAAGCAGCCCATTGACTCAGCGTCAGTTTTTATTGCTCTAGTCTACCCAGTTTTCCGAGCCTTTTCATGCGCCTGTCATTCCGCCAATCCTTGACCGTGCCGTACGTGGTGCTGGTGCTTGGAGTAGCGGCGTTGATCGGTTTGCTTTCCTATCGCACCGGCAGCCAAGCGGTCAATACCGTCGCTGATCACCTGTTGCGCGAGACGGTCGGGCGAATCGTCCAAGCCATAGACCGCCATATCGTCGGCTCGGGCGCGGTGCTCGAAGCCGCCTTTCCCGAAGGGATGGTCGCGCCGGAGAACATCGAAACTCACTTCGATGAGATGCGCACCCGGTTCTGGATCGCCACCTCCTTGCATCTGGACCCGAATAACTACGTCTACTACGGTTCGCGTCAGGGTCAGTTCTTCGGCCTGTGGCGGGATTCGATTCGCGAAGGCGAGCTGCGCGTCAAAATCGACCCTAACGCGCCTCGGTCCTTGTATCGCTTCACCGGCATCGACGGCGCGCTAGCCGACCCGGTATTGGAAACTAAAATTTTCGACCCTCGGGAGCGGCCCTGGTACAAGGCGGGTGAAATCCAGCCCTCGTATACCTGGACCTCCATCTACATCGATTTCCGCCATGCCGAGTTGGTGGCGACCCGAGCCCGCCGCGTGCTCGGGCCAGGGGGCGAGCTGGCGGGCGTGGTCGCCACCGATGTTTCCTTGCGCCAGCTCAACGATTTTGTCCGCAAGTTAAAAATCAGCGACCGCGCCTTTGCCTTCATCATGGAGATGGACGGCAATCTCATCGCCTCATCGCGCAGTTCGAACACTAAGATTCTGACCGACGGCAGCAGCCACCGCATCAATGTCAGCGAGAGTGGCGACGATTTACAGATCGCGGTCTTCGAGCGCGTCCGTCAAGCGCTTGCCGGCCCGCCGATGGACCCGCCGCGAACCCTGCAATTCACCGCCCCCAGCGGCCACGTCATCGAACTCGCCTACGACCGGCTCAACGACATGGCCGGATTGGACTGGACTATCGTGGTTGCGGTCCCCCGCAGCGACTTCATTCAGGGCGTGACCGAGAATGTGATCCGCACCGCTTTTATCGGCGGTATCGCGGCATTGATGGCGATTGCAATCGGACTAACCATCCTCAATTGGGTCAGCCGCGACCTCAAACAGTTAGCCGAAGTGGCCAGTCAGGTGGGTAACGGCCGGCTCGATACTCCCATTGCAATCGACCGTCATGATGAAATCGGCGACCTGGCGGCCAGCTTCCGGCAAATGCAGTATCGGCTGCAAATCGATGCCTTGACCAAGCTGGCTAACCGCGAGGAAATCTTGCGCAGCATCAACGACCGCATCTACCAGCACCGCCGGAAAACGGACGACACGCCGTTTGCGGTGTTCTTCATCGACTTGAACAATTTTAAGTTCGTCAACGACCGTCTGGGTCACGATGCCGGCGACAAAGTCCTGGTCGAAGTCGGCGAACGCTTGCGCTTGTCGATCCGATCCGGCGATCTGGTGGCCCGTTACGCGGGCGATGAATTTGTGGTGCTGGCCAACGATGTCGGCTCTGTCGATAACGCGCGCAAAATCCGCAACAGCATCGAGAAAGTGGTGGGCGAACCGATGAAGAGCGTGGACACCAGCAGCCTGGCCGGGATCATGCTCGGAGCGGCGGTGGGTTTTGCCTATTATCCTTCGGACGCCACCACCGCCCAACAATTGATCAAACAGGCCGATACGGACATGTACGCCCGCAAACACACCAGCAAGGCGCGCTTGTAAAAAGCCTCGCTCAATCCTTCAGCCGGAATGCGATGGGGACTTGCGCCACCGCCTGCGCCAAGCCCGGCGGTTGAAAGCGCCAGCGCGCCACAGTCTGCTTTGCCTCTTGATCCAAGGAGGCGTCGCCGCTGCTTTGGGCGATGCTGACCGCCTCCACGCCACCGCCCGCATTCACCGTCAACCTCAACAACACCCGCCCTTCGATCCCGCGCTGGCGGGCCAGCGGCGGATAACGCGGCGGCGGATTGCCCGGCAGGGGCCGCAAGCTGGTGGCGGCCGGCCGCGCGGGTTGAGCCGAGGCGACCGCCGTCGGCCGACCGAAAGCGCCGCTCGCCGTTTTTCCGACCTCAAGCGTTTGGCCGCCGCCGTTTGAAACCCCATCACGACCGAGCGGATTGCGACCGCTGTAGGGTTCCGCCGCGCCCTCGGCCCAAGGCGTTCGATCCGGCGAGGCAGCGACCGTTTTCACCGGACGAACCCGCTCCGGCCGCTGTTGCGGCGCTCGGGCGGGCGCTCGGGCGACCGGCGGCGGTTTGGGCGGTTTTTTGAGCGCGGCCGGCGGCGGCTCCGCCGGCTTGAGCGGTTTCGATGAAGGCGGACGGAGGTAGGCCGCGCGTTCGACGGGCGCGGGCTTTCGCGGTTGCGGCTTGACCGGCGGCGCGGGCGGCGCGGGAGCGGCTTGGGGCGTCGGAGCCGGATTGAGGCTTGCGACCGGCTCAACGGGCGGCCTGGAACCCGGCGGTTCCGCTGTTGCCGGCCCGGCGGGCGGCGCGACCGAAGCGACCGGCGCGGGAACGGCGAGCGTCACTCGCAACACCGGCGGCGCGGCGGCGAGGGGACGCCATAGCTCGACCGGCAACGACGCCAAGACAACATGCATCGATACCGCCAACAGCACCGCGACCGCCATCCGGCGCGCTTCGCCGTGACGCCATCGGCCGTTCATGGCGGTCCGCTCTCGGAGGTCCGCCGTTGCCACGGCACGACATAATGCTGGCCCTGATATTCGCCGCGCAGCGCCGCGATGCGGTAGCTGTCGGCGAGATGTTCGGCTGACAGCACCCGCTCGGGCGCGCCTTGCGCCACCAGCGCGCCGTCCCGCAACAACAGCAAGCCATCGCAAAATCGCGCCGCCAAGATCAAATCGTGCATGACCACGATTACCGCCGCGCCGGCGTCGGCGTAATCCCGCAACAGCTCCATCACTTGCAATTGATGGAAGGGATCGAGCGACGCCACCGGCTCGTCGGCCAACAGCAGCGGCGCTTCCACCGCCAGCACCCGCGCCAGCAAGACCCGCGCGCGCTCGCCGCCCGACAAGGTATCGAACGGCCGCTCCGCCAAATCGGCGACGCCGGTGCGCTGCATGGCGGACTCGACCGCCAGCCGGTCGGCGGCGGCGGGCGGTTGCCAAGGGGCCAAATGCGGCAGGCGTCCCAATTCGACCAGACGGCGCGCGGTCAACGGCCAGTGCGCGATTTGGCCTTGCGGCAGATAGGCGAGCGCGCGGGCTTTGTCCCGTCGGTTAAGACTCGCCAGCGCACGGCCTTGAATTCGGACAGCCCCTTGAAACGGCCGCAGTCCGGCCAGCGCCGCCAGCAAGGTGGTCTTGCCCGCGCCGTTGGGGCCGAGCAGCGCGATCACTTGGCCGGCGTCGGCGCGCAGGCCGACGCCGTTGACCACCCGCCGGCCGGCCAGCGAGACGCTGATGCGTTCGGCTTCCAGCAGCATCAGGGTAGCGTCCGCCGGACGCGCAGCAGCAGATGGACGAAGAACGGCACGCCGAGCAGCGCGGTCACCACCCCCAGCATCAATTCCTGATGGGTGGGAATCAACCGCACCGCCAGATCGGCCGCCGCCAGCAGCGCCGCGCCGGCCAAGGCGCTGGGCCACAGCACCCGGCTGGGCTGATAGCCGACCCAAGGACGCAGCAGATGCGGCGCGATCAGGCCGACGAAACCGACCGAGCCGGTGACCGCCGTGGCCGCGCCCACGGTCAACGCGGTGCCGCCGATCACCCGCGCCCGCAGCCAACCCAAGCCCACGCCCAGACTGCGGGCGGCGTCTTCGCCCAGGGTCAGCGCGTCCAGCTCCCGGCCGGCGCTCAACAGCAGCGCCCACCCGACCGCCATGAACGGGGCGGCCAGCGCCACATCGGACAAACCCCGGTCGCGCAACGAGCCGAGCAACCACAGCACCATTTCGCTCAAGGCCAGCGGATTGGGCGCCAGATTGAGCGCCAGCGAAGTCAGGGCGATAGCCAGACTCGATACCGCGACGCCCGCTAAAATCAGCGACATCGGACTGGCGTCGCGCATCGCCAGCAGCGCCAGAAACAACGTCGCCGCGAACGCGCCGAGCAGCGCGCAGCCCGGCAGCGCCCACAGCGTCGCCTGCGCCAGCCCGAAATACAGCGCCAGCACCGCGCCCAAGCCGGCGCTGGCCGACACGCCGAGAATCCCCGGTTCGGCCAGCGGATTGCGCAACAAGCCTTGCAAGGCCGCGCCGCTCAAGCCGAGCGACGCGCCGACCAACAAGCCCAACACCACGCGCGGCAAGCGGATTTCCCAAACGATCACCGCCAGCCGTGGGTCGCCGCCCAGCAGTTCGGCGAGCGTCCGCCACGGATTGAGCGAGAGCTGACCCACCAGCAAGCCCGCTGCCGCCAGCCCGATCAGCAACGCCGTCAGACCGAGCATCAACCGCCGATCTTGAGGGGCGACAACCTGCAACGCCGCGCTCACAAACCGCCCGCCGCCGCCGGCAGACGCTCGGCGATATATTCGGCGGCCTCGGCCAAAAACCAGCCGCTGCAAATCCAATAGCGATCCGGCACCGCGATGGTCGGCACCCCCGCCAGCAGGCGTTGAAACACCGGATGGCGGGCGAAAGCCATCCGCAAGGTGTCGCCGCCCTGATCGAAAAAGCCGGTGACGACCACATCCGGCGCGGCCAGCGTCAGTTGTTCCAGATTGAAGGTGCCCCAGCCGTTCCTGCCCAGCGTCGCGGCCAGATTGCGCGCGCCCGCCGCCCGCAGTACCGCGTCGATGAAGGTGCCGCTGCCCGCGCTGCCGCCGTCGGGCAGAAAATAGGCGGCGAGCGGCGCTTGCCCGGCCGCTTCCCGCCGCGCCGCCAGCCGAACCAATCGCGCCCGCATATCAGCCACCCGCGCCGCGCCTTGTTCGGGACGTTCCAGTTCGGCGGCGATGGCGCGAGTGGTCGCGGCGATGTCGTCCCAGGTTTCGGGCAGGGGAATCTGCACCACGCGAATCCCGAACCGTTCCAGCCGTTCGGTGACTGGCAGCGGCATCCAACGGTCGGTCAGCACCACCTCGACCCGCAGCGCCACCAACTCCTCACCCCCGCCGCGCGTGCTCGGATAGCGGCGGGCCTCGGCGGCAAACAGCGACTGGCCGGGATCGGTCGCATAGTTGGAGACGGCGACGATCTGGCTCGGATCGGCCAGCCCCAGCAAATATTGATCGGCGCACGGCGTCAGCGAGGCCGCGCGCGGCAAGGCCAGCGCCGCCAACGGCGACAACCCGAGGACCAGCGCCAGCGGTCGCCACCACCTCCCGCAATCGATCACCGCAAGCCCCTTAAAACCGGTAACGCGCGCCGAGATAGATTCCGCGTTCGGTTCCGCTGTAGCCCAACACCTCCTCGTAGCGTTCGTCGAGCAGATTTTCGACGCGCCCGAACAGCTGCCAGCGGTCGTCCAGCTGGTAGTTGGCCGCCAGGTTGACCACGGTGAAGCCATCCAGCCGCACCGGGTAGGTCTCGAAGGTGTTGGAATCGAATGCCGTGTCGACAAACGAGCCGTTGTGACGGACGGTCAGATTGAGATTGAGGGGGTCGGTCGGACGGTAGTTCAGGCTGAGACTGGCGGCGTGGCGCGGCCGGCGGCGCAACTGTTGCCCTTCGGCATCCTCGGTATCGGTGTAGGTGTAAGCCAGCGTCCCGCTCCATTCCGGGGTCAGCTCGGCGCTGGCGCTCACTTCGATGCCCTGGGCGCGGCTCTCGCCCGGCAGGTTGATGACCGTGCGCCCGGCCCCGACGATGATGTTGTCGATGCGGTTGTCGAAGGCGGTCACATCCAGCTTGGCCCGCCGGTCGAACAGCGTCTGTTCCCAACCGATGTCGAAGCCGCGACTTTCTTCCGGTTGCAGGTTCGGATTGCCCTGAAAATCGCCGGAGAAACCGAACAGTTCGGTCAGGGTCGGATTCTTGACCGCCGTGCCGTAGCTCGCGTGCAAGCGGCCGCCGATATCCGGCCAAAGGTAGGCCGCCGTCAGCCGGTAGGTGTTGGTGTCGTCGAAGCGGTCGTTAAAATCATGCCGCAGCCCGGCGGTCAGAAACAGGCGCTCGTCCAGATCCAGGCCGTACTGGAAGGCAACGCCGGTGTTGCGAACCGCGTTGGTGGCGAAATAGCTATTTTGCGCCTCATCCTTCTTATCCTTCACCAGCACGGTGAAGGTGTGCTTCGCGCCGGCCGCGTTCAGGAAGTAATTGCTCTGATAGTCGATCTGGTTGGAATAACTGTCGCTGGAGAAGGGATCGAGAGTATCGCTGTCGATCTCGCTGTCGATGTCGTAGCGGGCGATGCCGAGCAGATGTTCCCACGCGCCGCCGAGCAAGCTCAACTTGCCTTGCAGGCGCAGCAGATTTTGCCGGTTGTGAATCCGGTCGCCGCTATCGACCACCGGCCGCTGGTCGCCGCCTAAAAAGGCATCGAACTCCGAACGGTTGTCGGTGTAGCGTTCGATCAGGGTCAGCTCCAGATCGTCGCGGGGGCGGAGGCTGCCCTTGAACAGCAGCGCGCCGATCCGCGCGCCGTCGTCCTCATGGTTGCCGCGCCACTCGCTGCCCGCCGACCAGCCGTCGGTGCGCAGCCAAGCGCCGCTCAACATCGCGTCGTAACGCTCGCCGCGCCCGCCGATGCCGCCGGACGTTTGCCAGGTATTAAAACTGCCGCCCTCAAGGCGGACGCTGCCCTGCAGCGGCCGTTCGGCGCTCTTGGTCACGATATTGACCACGCCGCCGATGGCGGAACTGCCCCACAGCACGCTTTGCGGGCCGCGCAACACTTCGAGGCGCTCGACTTCCAGATCGAGCAAATTGTTGAAATCAAACGGCCCGCCGTCAGGATTGTTGACTTCCACTCCGTCGATCAACACCAGGGTTTGATTGGTTTCCGCGCCGCGCAGATAGATCTCGGTCAGCGCGCCGAAATTGCCGCTGCGGCTGACCGTGACTCCCGGCGCATCGCGCAGCGCATCGGCGATGCTGCGTATTTGGCGCTGTTCCAGTTGGTCGGCGGTGATGACAGTGATGGCGCTACCGGACTGTTCCGGCGGAATCGGAACGCGGGTGGCGGTGACCACCAGCTCCGGCAAATCCTCCTGCGCGACGGCGGCGGTCAAGCCGGTCGCCAGGCCGAGGGCGATAAGGGGTCGAAAAAGGCGTGATGAAACAATGCAGCAGCTATTCATGGCGAGCGCGCTTTCTAATAATCGTTGTTATCGAACCGACCGCATCGGGTCAGCTCACCGCCTGCTGGAAAACGCGCGCGCCGGTCGGCTAAACCGGTTTGAAATGAAAGCGAAAAACGCCTTGAGGAACAGACCTTGACAGCCGCTGGCAAACGCTCGGTTTCCCGCATCGCCAAAACGGAGGACCGTCCCGCCGAAAACACCCGTTCGACGGCCAGGCGACGCTTGGGACGGCAGGTCTCCTGGCTGGCGGGTCGTTGCGGGCGTTCGGCCTTCCCGGTTGCCCAGTGGCCTGAATCGAACGCCGGCTCGCCGCTCACAGTTGCGGGGACAGCCGCGGCTTGCGACCGATCATCCGGTCTACCGCGTTCCCTTTTAATCCCACTGGGGGAACCGTCTTATTGAATAGATTAACGGGATAGGCAGGAGCTTGGCAATGCGTGACCGGCCGGCCGATGATGCGGTTTGCCGGGCGAGCGGCGCGCCGCATCGATCAAAACTGCTCCATGCCTGACAGTGTACTCTTTAGACCACACCTGCCTTTTCCAGTATTGACCCTTTAAGGGAGAGGCTTTGGCCAGATGAATTTCTATTGCGCTGGATCAACCAGCGTCCCACGGCCATGCCCGGCAATTCGATAAGGCGATAACAAGCAGCGGCTGCCGGAATGAGCACAATCAGGGTGACGAACACACAACCGATAAAGGCAACACCGATATGTTGACCGAATAGGGAATAAATTTTTAGATAAACTGGTCCTAATTTATAAATGATCAGGGGGTGTAATAGATAGAGACTAAAACTGCGCTCCCCAGCAAAATACAGATAGCGGTTCGCGATCATTCTCCAAGGATGGACGGCCTGCCCACTGGTCAATAAGGCAAAAGCGAAGGCCCAAACCAGAATATCAAATCGTCCAAAAAGTATCAGCGATCCAGTTGGGAGCACCAGTAACAAGACTATTAACAGCAGGCCTACCAACGATAGCCCATCGTAAAAAATCGGGTAATCCTTCAGCCAAGCATAGGCATCACGTCGCCAATAAAGAAAGTAACTCAGCACCCCGGCGCAAAAAATGCCCACTTGACTGAGAAAACTGTGATGGCCATAAGCTTGGATACTCAGTTGGCCCGAGGAGTCGTACGCCATGCGCGCCGCAGTGGTGATCGTCGCGCCCACAACGAGCAGCACCAGCGCCCGGCGGATCGTGATGATGTAAACCAGGAGAACCGGCAGAATCGCGTAAAACAGCATTTCAACGCCGATGGTCCAGCCGGCCCATACCACGCTGTCGTGTTTTTCAGGAACTAAATTGAACAGAAATAGAAAATTTAACAACACATCGTGAACGGGTAGGCGTTGGTTAAAATCCAGCCATGCCAGCCCATACCACACCACAATCATCATATAAAAAAGCGGCGCGATTCTGAAAAACCGTCGGATAAAATAGTCCTGAATCCACTGAGGCTTTCCGACACGATTCTGAGTGCTAAAAAAGAGCGAAAACGCGCTAAGCACAAAAAAAAGCTGCACGCCAAGACCAAAATGGCTTTTGATCATCGAGAACGCTTGCGGCACGTCGAGCTTGTGAATACCGTGCACATGAAATAACACGACCGTTAAGGCGGCGATAGCCCTCAAACCGTGGATTCCAGCCAATCGATCAGCTGTTTCGAGTGTTCCCTGAGTCATTGCAAAATATTAAATGTGATTCAAATTAAAAATCGGTAGCCGCAATCAGTATATGGATTAGGCTGCATCGGGTCTAGTTTTACCCTCTGAAGGGTTAGAGCGTTCTTGATCCTTCGATCTGCTCGTCTTTCAGAAAAGCTCGCGCTTAACTCACAACATCCTCCCTATCAACCCCGCCTGTTTAATTTTATCCCTGCTTCAGTCTTCTTGGGCTT
The DNA here is from genome assembly GCA_002433805.1 of Competibacteraceae bacterium UBA6584. Taxonomy (GTDB): domain Bacteria; phylum Pseudomonadota; class Gammaproteobacteria; order Competibacterales; family Competibacteraceae; genus Competibacter_A. Next base: position 15,241 of record DJIW01000124.1, read on the forward strand.
AACCTCACGATCCTTAAATTCAAAATGAGCGATTTGCAATTTTATTAATACATTTGATTTGTTTTTGTTAAAATAACGGATCATCGACTTTTTTCCCGCGATGCCGTGACGATGCCATTGACTCCTCAGGAAATTCTTAAGCTTTCGCCGGACGATGCTTCCGCGAAGGCGGCCAAGGGCTTGGTGTTGCCAGCGAAATGGCCTCAGCTACACCATGACGATCAGGCGGTCTGGGGCGAGTGTCAGGGCAGCGGTTCCAAACCCTACCAGGTTCAAGTCGATCGAGCCGGCCCGACTTTCCGCTGTTCCTGCCCCAGTCGCAAATTCCCCTGCAAACATGGCCTTGCGCTCTTGTTGCTTCGGGCGCAGCATCCCGACAGTTTTTCCGTGGCCGAACAGCCCGCTTGGGTCAGCGAATGGCTAGAATCGCGCCGCAAGCGCGATGAAAAGCAGGCAGCCAAGGCGACAGCGGAAACACCCGCCGAGGGTGAAGCCGCCGCGACTAAACCGCCCGCCGATCCAGCGGCCGCCGCGCGTCGGGAAGTCGCCCGCCTCAAGCAGATGGAGGCTGGTCTGGCGGAATTGGAACGCTGGCTGGGAGATCGGCTACGACAAGGGCTGGCGCAACTGCCAGCTCAGCCAGAACTGTGGGAGGCACTCGCCACGCGGATGGTGGATGCAAAACTCCCCGGCATCGCGTACCGCTTGCGCCGGATCGGCGGCTGGGTCAATCGCGGCGAGCATTGGGCCAGCCGCGTCTTGGGCGGTTTGGGTCAATTACAGATTCTGATCGACGCTTTCCGGCGATTGGATACGCTGTCTGTTCCGGTGCAGGCCGACCTACGGAACGCGCTGGGCGTGACCGTGGATCGGGAAACCGTGCTGAAAAGCGGCGAGCGGATCTTGGATGACTGGCTGGTGCTGGGCCAATGCGTCGAAGAGGAATCCCGCTTGTGGACGCGGCGGGTGTGGCTGCGCGGCGATCAATCCGGGCGGATGGCCTTAGTGCTCGATCACGCGCACGGGGTCCGTCGGTTCGAGCAAAATTATGTGACTTCGACGCGCCTTGAAATGACCCTGGCCTTTTATCCCGGCAACGCGCCGCTTCGGGCTATCCCAATCAATGAAAGTCGCGCGCGGGAGCGAACGCCGCCCGCGAACGCGCCGCCGTTGGATCGGGCCTTGGATACTCTGGCGAGCACATTAGCGATGAATCCCTGGCAATGGCCGCAGCCGTTGCTGTACAGCGGAGCAATTCCCTATCGCAATGGAAAAAACTGGGCGCTGGAAACCGCCAGCCGTCAGTTATTGCCATTAACCGCAAGCGATGACAGCGGCTGGGTGCTGCTGGCGGAAAGCGGCGGCGGACCCCTTACCGTATTCGGCGAATGGGACGGCGAAACGCTCCGCCCGCTGAGCGCCTGGACTGACGATCTAATCTGGACTGAAGAAGCTCAGCCGGCATGAATCCCTTGCACGATTTAGCGACTCAGGCATTGCTCGGCAGCGAACGCCGCCCGCCGGTGTTGACGCCGTTGCCGGGCGCGGTTGACGATTTGCTGGACGCCGCCAGCCCGTCCGAAACCGCGTTGGAAATCAGGGTGCTGCGCCGTGCCGGCGTATTAGCCGCCTGCGCTGATGCCGGTTATGTTCCCGCCGCCGGCGGCGCGGAGCCGCCCCCGCTTTGCGAAGCGGAATCGCTTTTAGCGGCCACCGACCCACAATGGCGCGCGGCGCTGGTCGAGATTTTCCAGGACGGCCCCGATCTGCTCCAGCGGGAAGCGTTGCGGCAACTGGCCGAGTACGGCGCGGTTCTGCCGCCTAAAATCCTGCCGCTGGCGCTGACCGCCGCCAGCAAAACCCCAGCTCTACAAGCCCTCTTGCGACCGGTGCTCGGCCAGCGCGGCCGCTGGCTGGCTCGTTTTAATCCCGACTGGGCCTATGCGCTGAGCGGCGATGATGCGGAGCTTGATTTCTCGTTGTGGGAACGCGGTACCCTGGAGGCGCGCAAAGCCTTTTTGCGGCAACTGCGCCGCCGCGATCCCGCCGCCGCCCGAACGACGCTGGAAACCGCGTTAACCGAACTCGACGCCCGCGAGCGGCTGACTTTGCTGGAACAACTGAGCGTCAATCTGGATGCCAGCGATGAGGATTTCCTGGAAAACCGTCTGACCGACCGCGGCAAGGAGGTTCGGGGGCTGGTCGCCAACCTGCTCGCCCGCTTGCCGGACAGCCGCCATGTGGCTCGCATGATCGCCCGACTGGCCCCTTGTTTGCGGCAAGAACGGAAGCTGTTGCGACAACACTGGGTCATCGAGCCGCCGAGCGCCTTCGGCGCGGACTGGAAAGCCGACGCCATCGAAGAAACCCGCGCCAAAAGCGAATCATTGGGCGAGCGGGCCTGGTGGCTTTACCAAATTGCCCGCGCGCTGCCGCTGGCGTGGTGGTCGGAGCGACTGGCGCTGTCGCCCGCCGAGCTGATCGGCTGGGCGAAAAAAAGCGACTGGAGCGAAGCGCTGTTGCGCGCCTGGCATGACGCGCTAACACGGGAGCGGAATCCCGTCTGGGCGGCCGCCTTTCTGGGAGAAACCAAGCTGCCGGGCCTGACCGTCGATCCCTTTGCGCTGATTGATCATTTGCCGCCCGCCGAGCGGGAAAGCTACTGGCTGCGGCTGCTCAATAAATCCGCGCGCCGAAGCGGCGTGGGCGAATGGCTGGGCCGCATCTCGCAAAGCGGAACGCCCTGTTCCGCCGAGTTCGCCCGTCAGGTGTTGCAACACGTCCGCGCCACGGTCGCCAGCGACGCCGGCAAGTGGGATTACTCCTTGCGCCAGGCGCTGCCGGATTTCATCTGTCTGATGCCGGTGGCGCTGCTGGACGAGACCCTGCAACACTGGCCCGTCGAACCAGAAGCTCAGTATTTCAGCGAAACGCTGGCCCGCCTGATCGCCATCGCCGAGCGGCGTAAAACCCTTTATCGTCCCCCCACTTCTCGGAATCCGTCATGAGCCAACTGCTGCGCGAACACGCTGAACGCCAATTTGCCGAAGAATTGCAGGCGCTGCAAAAGGCTGATAACCGCGAACGGCCCGCCAACTGGGTGCTATCGCCGTGGGCGGTTGTCACCTACTTGATGGGCGGCGCGCTCGACAATGGATTTACCGTCAGCGCCAAATACATCGGCAACCGGCGGCTGATGGAAACGGCGGTGTCTACCCTGGCGACCGACCGCGCTCTGCTGCTGTTCGGGGTGCCCGGCACGGCGAAGTCCTGGGTGTCCGAACATCTGGCGGCGGCGATCAGCGGCGATTCGACGATGCTGATTCAGGGCACGGCGGGCACCAGCGAGGAGCAGTTGCGCTACGGCTGGAACTACGCGCAACTGCTGTCGAAAGGCCCGTCGAAAGATGCGCTGGTGCCCAGCCCACTGATGCGGGCGATGGAGCTTGGCAAGACCGCGCGGGTGGAAGAAATGACCCGGATTCCCGCCGATGTGCAGGATACGCTGATTACCATTCTGTCCGAAAAATCCCTGCCGATCCCTGAGTTAGGCTTGGAAGTGCAGGCAGTGCGCGGCTTTAACGTCATCGCCACCGCCAACAATCGGGACAAGGGTATCAACGAACTCTCCAGTGCCCTCAAGCGTCGGTTCAATACCGTGGTGCTGCCGACACCGGCGACTGAGGAGGAAGAAGTCGCCATCGTGACCAAGCGGGTTGGCGAAATGGGCCGCGCCCTGCAATTACCCGCCGAACCGCCCGCCCTAAAAGAAGTCCGTCGCGTGGTGCAAATCTTCCGCGAATTGCGCAACGGCCAGACCGAGGACGGCAAGACCAAATTAAAAGCCTCCAGCGGCACTCTGAGCACGGCGGAAGCGATTTCGGTGATTAATAGCGGCATGGCGCTGGCCGGTCATTTCGGCGACGGCGTATTGCGAGCGCGGGATATTGCCGCCAGTCTGGTCGGGGCCATCGTCAAAGACCCGGTTCAGGATGTCGTGGTCTGGCGGGAGTATCAGGAAACCGTGATGAAGGAGCGCGGCGATTGGAAGGATTTGTATCGGGCGTGCCGGGAGCAGGAGTGAATCGATACCACCCTGTTTTTGCATCATCTTGCCGTTATAAGCTCTCTCTTACCAAGTAAGAGAGATCGCTATGACCACAGTTACCGTATCGGAAAAAGGGCAAGTCGTTATCCCCGCCTCAATCCGTCGGCGTCTGGGGATAATTCCCGGATGCCAGCTCGATTTCACGCTGGAAGGCGATACCATCCAGGTCATCGTGAAACGGCCCGTTAAGCCCGCTCAGGCTGAAGAAGGTTACGGCTTGTTAGTCTGCAACAAGCCCGGCAAGCGGTGTTTAGACGATTTTGACGTCGCTCGGGCGATGCGAGAAAACGCGAATGATAGTGCTTGATACCCATATTCTGGCGCGCTTTTATGTCGATGATCCGAAAGATTCGCAAGCCGCTAAGCAACGGCCCATAGCGCGGCGGATCATGGCCGATTCAACCCCATTGTTCGTGCCCCTGACCGTCGTTTTGGAACTCGAATGGGTGCTGCGGGCCTTTTACGGCTTCGGGACCGAGGATTTTGCCCGTGTCGTTGAGCACTTATTGGGTCTTGCTCATGTGACTGTGGAAGACTGGCCGCGCGTGAGCGACGCAGTTGCCTTGCATCGCGCCGGACTGGATTTTGCCGATGCGCTGCATTTGCGATCCAGCGAACATTGCGCAACGTTTCTCAGCTTCGATAAACGGCGTTTCGCACGCCGCGCTGCCCGTTTGAACGCCAAACCGCCGGTCCAGGTGCCTGGCGTATGATTTGCGCCTTGAGTCGTTCCGAGCAGACCTTGGTAGAGACGCGATTTAATCTTTATGACTGACACCCCCTTCCATCTCTTCGGCATCCGCCACCACGGGCCGGGTTGCGCTCGCAGTCTGTTACGAGCCTTAGAAGCCTTACAACCCGATTGCCTGCTGGTCGAAGGCCCGCCGGAAGGCGAGGCGGTGTTGCCGCTGCTGGCCGATGCCGATCTGGAACCACCGGTCGCGCTACTGGTATACAACCCGGACGATTCCCAGCAGGCCGCGTTCTATCCTTTCGCTGTGTTCTCGCCGGAGTGGAACGCGCTGCATTACGGCCTGCAACGCGGCATCCCGACCCGCTTCATCGACTTGCCGATGGGCCATCAGTTTGCGCTGACGCCGCCGGAATCTGAACCCATTACAACGGATAAAATCGAGCCGGATCACGGCGAAGCGTCGGCGGTGAACGAAGCGGAAGCCGGCGGCGGCGACGCGGCGGAAACCGATCCCCGGCTCGACCCGCTGGACTGGCTGGGCCGCGCCGCCGGTTATGGCGATGGCGAAAGCTGGTGGAATCATCTGGTCGAGGAGCGCGGCGACAGTCTGGAATTGTTCGCGGCGATCCGCGAGGCGATGACCACAGTACGCGCTGAAACCCCCGGCCCAGAACGCTCGGCGGCAGCGCGACAACGGGAAATGCTACGCGAAGCCCACATGCGCAAATGCCTGCGCCAGGCGCAGAAAGAAGGCTTTACCCGCATCGCCGTGGTTTGCGGTGCATGGCATGTTCCGGCGCTGGCCGATATGCCCGCCGCCAAAGCGGATAACGACCTGCTCAAAGGTCTACCCCGCGTCAAGGTTGCCGCGACTTGGGCGCCGTGGTCGTATCGCAATCTCAGCAGCGCCAGCGGTTACGGCGCGGGCGTGCACTCGCCCGGCTGGTACGAATATCTCTGGCAAGCATCGCCCGAACAGCGGGCGGTCGGCTGGATGGCGCGGGCGGCTCGTTTATTCCGCGAGGAAGGGCTGGATTGCTCCTCAGCCCACATCATCGAAGCGGTGCGACTGGCTGAAACGCTGGCCGCTTTGCGCGAGCGGCCGCAAGCGGGGTTGGACGAACTTAACGAGGCGTTGCAGACGGTGGTCTGCCTGGGCGATGCCGCGCCGATGCGATTGATCGAACGCGCCCTGATCGTCGGGGATCGTCTGGGCCGCATCCCCGCCAGCGCGCCGGTGGTGCCGCTGCAACACGATCTCAACCAGCAGCAAAAACGCCTGCGGCTGAAAGTCGAAGCGGTGGATCGAACGCTGGATCTCGATCTGCGTGAAGCTAACGATCTGGCGCGCAGTCATTTGCTACACCGCCTGACGCTGCTGGCGATTCCCTGGGGCAACCCCCAGCGCGCCGGACGCAGCGCGAAAGGCAGTTTTCACGAAATCTGGACGTTGCAATGGCAACCGGCGCTGGCCATTGCGGTCATCGAAGCCAGCCGCTGGGGCAACACGGTTGAGGAAGCCGCCACCGCCAAAGCGGTCGATCAGGCCCGCGCGCTGACCGCCTTGCCGCCGCTGGCTGAACTGGTCAATCAGGTGCTACTGGCCGATTTGCAGGCTGCCATCGGCCCGGTGACACAGGCTCTGGAAGATTTAGCGGCGCTCGCCAGCGATCTGGTGCAGTTGCTGGGCGCGATTCCGCCGCTGGTCAACGTGGCGCGATACGGCAACGTCCGGCAAACCGATGTCGGCATGGTCGAGCAGGTGCTGAAAGGACTGATTCCGCGGGCAGCGATTGGCCTGCCCGGCGCGTGTACGGCGCTGGATGACGATGCGGCGCAAATCCTGCGCAACGCGATAGCTGCCACCCATCAGGCGGTGCGGCTGCTGGCGGACGATGGCCTGCGGGAAACATGGTTGCGGGCGCTGGAGCGGGTGGCGCGACTGCCCAACGCGCATGGGTTGGTCTGCGGGCTGGCGGCGCGGCTGCTCTTTGACGAGCAGGCCGCCTCGATTGAAGAGACTGCGCGGCAGATGAGTCAGGCGTTATCACCGGGTAATGAACCGGCGCTGGCGGCGGCCTGGCTGGAAGGTTTTTTGAATCAAAGCGGGCTGGTGCTGCTGCACGATGACGCACTGTGGAGTCTGGTGGATGGCTGGTTGAGCGCGCTGAGCGAAGACCGTTTCCACCAGATTCTACCGCTGTTGCGCCGTGCCTTTTCCGGGTTTAGCGCCCCCGAACGCCGCCAGCTTGGCGAGCGCGCCGCCCGACCGGATACCGCGACAACCGCCGTCGGCGCTTTGCCGGATTGGGACTCCGAGCGCGCCGAGCGGGTACTGCCGTTGTTCCGCCAACTGTTGGGAGTCGGCTGATGAATCCCGCACCGCCCGCGAACGAAACCCGTCTGCACCGCTGGCGGCTGGTGTTGGGCGAACCGGCCCAGGACGCTTGTGGCGCGCTGTTGAGCGCTGAACACTTGAGTATCGACCGGGCGTTGACCGCGCTATATGACGCCGATGGCCCCGGTGGCTTGCGCGGCGGCAGCGGTGCGTCTTCACCGCGTGTCGCCCGTTGGCTAGACGACATCCGCCGCTATTTTCCGGCATCTCTGGTGCAGGTGATGCAGAAGGACGCCTTCGAGCGGCTGGACTTAAAAAGCATGTTGTTCCAGCCGGAAATGTTGCAGGCGGTGCAGCCGGATGTGCATCTGGTAGCGACCCTGATGTCCCTGCGCGGCATCATCCCGGCCAAGACGCGGGATACCGCCCGGCTGGTGGTGCGCAAGGTGGTCGATGCCTTGATGAAGAAGCTGGAGGAGCCAATGCGCAGCGCGGTCACGGGCGCGTTGAATCGGGCCGAACGCAACCGCCGTCCCCGTCACGCCGAAATCGACTGGGGTCGCACTATCCGCGCCAATCTGCGCCACTGGCAGCAGGAACAGCAGAGCATCATTCCCGAAACCTTGGTCGGTTATGGTCGCAAGGCCCGCCGCACCCAGCGTGAGGTGATTTTGTGCATCGACCAGAGCGGTTCGATGGCCTCCTCGGTAGTGTATTCCAGCATCTTCGGCGCGGTGATGGCCTCATTGCCTGCCGTAAAAACCCATCTGGTGGTGTTCGATACCGCCGTGGTCGATCTCACCGAGCAACTGGATGATCCGGTCGAAGTGCTGTTCGGCGTGCAACTGGGTGGCGGCACCGACATCAATCGGGCGGTGGGTTATTGCCAGGGTCTGGTGCGCGAACCGCGCAACACGATTCTGGTGCTGATTTCCGATTTATACGAAGGCGGGGTCGAGAAAAATCTGTTGCAGCGAGCCAGCGAACTGGTGCAATCGGGCGTGCAGTTCATCGCCCTGTTGGCGCTGAGTGATGAAGGTGCGCCGTCCTATGATCGGCAACTGGCGGCGAAACTGGCGGCGCTCGGCGTGCCCTCCTTCGCCTGTACGCCGGATCAGTTTCCGGCCTTAATGGCGGCGGCGATCAAGCGAGAAGACATCGCGCTGTGGGCGGCGCAGCAGGGGATGGTGACAGCCAGAGCAGCGGGGTGAATGGGTTTTTGTATCAATCGCCTGATGCGGTACGCCTTTACCGTAGTGAAGTTAGGCGGAACTGTAGAATTACTTGTTGGGCTACTCCACATCCAACCAAGGAGGTTTTTATGCCTTACTTAAACATCAAGATCGCCGCTCCGGCATCACCGGCAACCTCTACGAAGGTCGCAGCGTTGGTCACTGATCTCACTGCTTCTGTCTTGGGCAAAAAACGCGAGTTAACTTCTGTTGCTATCGAGTACTTAATACCAATTCCTATTAATAGG
>DJIW01000003.1 GCA_002433805.1 Competibacteraceae bacterium UBA6584
CATGTGTCGTTCTACAGCCATCTCGGCGGTTCCCCCGGTACGGCTGTAATACGAAACCAATATTTCCGCCATCGCTATCGTTTTCTCCCAGCGCAAATTGTGTCGCTCGGCAAAGGAGCCCTTGCCTGATGGACTGCCCGTAGCGTCGCGTTCTCCGCCGTCTTGACGGTTATAAACGCCGGTGCTAGCTTGGCGCTTCAAAAGACCGATCAGTTGCCGGATACGGCAGTTTTCTCGCTTCCCAAAGCCTTGACCACCAAACTCACGGTACTTGTCATCGCCACTTTGTGGCTGGGGGCCTGCGCGAGCGCTCCAGTCCAAGAGATGAGCGACGCGCGACAGGCCATCCGCTCCGCCGAGGCGGTTGGAGCGGCGGAACGTTCCCCGAACAATTTTATGGCCTCGCGCCGGCTGTTGTTCGAAGCCCAACGGCAATTGCGCTCGGGGGCTTACGATACGGCCAAGCGACTGGCTTTAGAAGCGCGCGATCAGGCCATTAAAGCCCGGGAAAAAGCCTTGCAACCCAATCCGGTCGGCTTGGCGCCTCCTTAGCGCGTCTCCGCCTGATCCATCAATCCTTAGAGCGTGTGATGCCCCCCGCCATCCTCTCTTCCGTCCGCCGGCACCATTGGTTGCCGCTACTGCTGGCGCTCCTGTCGACGATGGCGGAGCTTCGGGCTCAACCGCTGGATTTTTCCTTGCCGGGCTTGAACCAGCAATCGGTCAAATTGGCTGATTATCGAGGTCGGTGGGTGATCGTCAACTTTTGGGCGTCCTGGTGCTCGCCTTGTCTGTTGGAAATGCCCGAACTGCAAGCTTTTTACGAAGCGCACCGCGAGCGCGCCACGGTGATCGGCGTCAACTTCGAAGACCGTCCCGCTGATGAGGTTCGCGTTTTCACCGATCAGCTCGCCGTCACCTTTCCGATCGCGTTGAGCGCGGCTAAACCCGTCCCCGGTTTCGAACTGAAGGGCTTGCCGACCACCTTTCTGATTTCGCCCGCCGGCAAGCTGGTCGACACGCATTTGGGGTCTGTCAGCGCCGAGATGCTCATCGAACGCCTGGCGTCCCAGGAAAAGGCGGGCGCGACCGCCCGCTGAGCCGACGAAACGATTCTTAGCGCGACCGCCGGCCATCCGCATTCCGAGGAGAATCCGTGAAAACCATCTGTCTGCATTGTTACGTTTCAGGCCGGGTTCAGGGGGTCGGCTTCCGTTACGCCACGGCCGAAAAAGCCTCGGGCCTGGGTGTGACCGGCTACGTCCGCAATCTGCCTGACCGCCGCGTGGAGGTGGTCGCGTGCGGTGAAGAACGGCTTGTTAACGCCCTGCGCGACTGGTTACGGCAAGGCCCGTCCCTGGCGCGGGTTTCCGATGTCAGCTGCAATCTCTTGCCCGCGCAAAATTTTCGCGATTTTAGAATTGAATAAGCCGCGAATAACAAAAATTTTCCGAGTCCCCTTGAATTATCCACAGGCTCGTGAATTGTCCAAATTTTGATACTTAAATTTGCGATTGGGTCCAAAAACTGGGGAGAATTCCAATATTTACCAATAAATTTTTGATTTATATAATTAAATTTATTTAGCGAAAAAAACGGCGCCCCTGCATTCTCGCAACGTCGCCAGCGGCTTAGACGTTGAAGGGCAAAGTTATCCACAAAGTTATCCACAGGTCAGAGACGCGCGAATACCGGTATCGAGTCGGATTCGAACCTTTGATTCCAGCCTCGTTTAGGCCGACAACCACTCCAGCAAACGCTCTCGGGCAATCAGGATATTTTCTGATTCGCGCCGGCGGCGGCACTCCAATTGGCCGGCGGCCAAATTCCGCTCGCTGATCACCACCCGTTGCGGGATGCCGATCAATTCACTATCGGCGAACATGACGCCGGGACGCGCGTCCCGATCATCCAGCAGCACCTCGACGCCCGCCGCCAGCAAATCGCGATACAGCGCCTCGGCGGTCTCGCGCACGGCGGCGGAGCGGCTGGCGCCCAGCGGCAGGAGCGCCACTTGAAAAGGCGCCATCGCGGCCGGCCACAGGATGCCGCGCTCATCGTGATTTTGCTCGATGGCGGCGGCGACCACCCGCGACACGCCGATGCCGTAGCAACCCATGGTCACGGTGGTCGGCTGACCGTCCTCGCCCAACACCACGGCGTTCATAGCGGCGCTGTATTTTTGACCGAGCTGAAACACGTGGCCCACCTCGATGCCGCGCGTGATCGCCAACAGGCCGCGTCCATCAGGGCTGGGATCGCCTTCGATCACATTGCGCAGATCGGCTATTTCAGGCTCCGGACAATCGCGCCCGAAGTTGACGCCGGTCAAATGCCAATCATCGATATTGGCTCCGACCGCCATATCGGCCATTTGCGCCACCGCGCGGTCGGCGACGGTCGGCCCGTCGAAGCCAACCGGACCCAGCGATCCCGGCCCCGCGCCGAACGCGGCGCGGATGGCGTCCGGGTTGGCGAACGCCAGCGGCGCTTTAACTTGCGGCAGCTTCCCAGCCTTGATCGCATTCAATTCGTGATCGCCCCGCAGCAGCAGCAGCACCGGCAAGCCGTTCGCGCCCTCGACCACGATCGCCTTGACCGTCCGCTCGGCGGGCAACTTCAAAAACGCGCATAGTTCGGCGATCGTCTTAACGCCGGGGGTATGAATCTTCGCCAGCGTTTCCTTGGCGGCCGGACGCCCGCCGGCGGGGGCCAGCGCTTCGGCCAATTCGACGTTGGCGGCGTAATCGCTCTCGGTCGAGAACGCGATAGCGTCCTCGCCAGAATCCGCCAGCACGTGGAACTCCTGCGAGCGGTTGCCGCCGATACTGCCGGAATCCGCCATCACCGCCCGAAATCGCAATCCCAGCCGGGTGAAAATGCGGGCATAGGCATCGAACATGGCCTGATAGCTGGCCTGCAACGACGCCTGGTCGAGATCGAAGGAATAGGCGTCCTTCATTAAAAATTCCCGCGCTCGCATCACCCCGAAGCGGGGCCGGATCTCATCGCGGAACTTGGTTTGGATCTGGTAGAAATTCACCGGCAGCTGCTTGTAGCTTTTAATCTCGCGCCGGAACAGCTCGGTGATCACTTCTTCGTGAGTCGGGCCGAAGCAAAAGTCGCGCTGGTGCCGGTCCGCGATCCGCAACAGTTCCGGCCCATAATGTTGCCACCGTCCCGATTCCTGCCACAGTTCGGCCGGCTGCACGGCGGGCATCGACAGCTCCAACGCCCCGGCCCGATTCATTTCCTCGCGCACCACCGCCTCGACCTTGCGCAGCACGCGCAAGCCCAAGGGGAGCCAGGTATAAATACCGGCGGCCAGCTTGCGGATCAGCCCCGCCCGCAGCATGAGCTGGTGGCTGACCACTTCGGCGTCGGCCGGGGTTTCCTTGACGGTCAATAGCGGAAAACGGGATACGCGCATGAATCGGCCTCAAGCGTTGGCGCTGGGTTAGGGGCTGCAATAATAGTCTTGATCCTTTTGCGCTTTCTGTAATTCCTCCGCGCGCTGCTGGGGATCGAGAGCGATCTTGATACCCTTGGAGTCGGTTTTGAGCACCGGCCCTTCCCCTTGCAGGATCTTGAGATTTTTCTTGGCGGCCTCGCAATTCTTGGTTCGCGTGTCTTCGGCCTCCTTCTGCTTTTTCTCAGCTTCTTCCTGCTGTTTCTTCTCCTGTTCGGCCACCTGCTTGGCCAAATCCTCCTGCTCCTTATTCAGATTGCGACCGGCTTCCTCGGAGTTTTTTTGCTCCGCGCCCGAGGTCTTGGTGACCATCTCATACTTCACGCCAGCCGGCGGCGGGAGTTCGGAGTATTGAATCATGCCCTTGTCATCGGTCCACTTGTAGATGAATTGCTGAGCCTGAAGCGTTGCCGCGAACACGCAACAACCTGCAATCAACAAACCGCTCAACGTTCGTTTCAACATGCTCGTCCTCCTTAGCCTTCGGTCGTGGGGGAATGATGCCACGCAGCCGCGCTCCCCCGCTATCGCAACAGGATTTTGCTCGAAATAAATGTCGTGTAGTATAACCAGCCCGCAAGACCCGCGCCCAGCACGTCTCGGCAGCTTTCACGATGAGTTGCGCCCACCGGGAACCACCCCCGTCGCGCGGCGGCCACCCCGTCCGACCGCGGCCCCGGCCAGGCCACCCACCCATCCCGTCGGTGATGCGTCGATCGCTCGCGCCGATTCCGTCTTGCCAGTTTGACCTTTCAATTCCATTACGAGGACATCATGACCATGGAACTCATTACCGGCGCTGAAATTTTGATCCGCTGCTTGAAGGAGGAAGGCGTCGAATATCTGTTCGGCTATCCGGGCGGCGCCGTGCTGCACATTTACGATGCGATTTACGTTCAGAACGACGTCAAGCACGTGTTGGTCCGCCACGAGCAGGGCGCGGCCCACGCCGCCGACGGTTACGCCCGCGCCAGCGGCAAACCCGGCGTGGTGCTGGTCACCTCCGGTCCTGGAGTCACCAACGCGGTCACCGGCATCGCCACGGCTTACATGGACTCCGTGCCGATGGTGATCATCTCCGGTCAAGTGCCCACCGCCCTGATCGGCAACGATGCTTTTCAAGAAGTGGATGCGGTCGGCATCACCCGGCCTTGCGTCAAACACAATTTCCTGGTCAAGGACATCAACAAGCTGGCCGAAACCATCAAGCAGGCGTTCTATATCGCCACCACCGGCCGGCCCGGCCCGGTGTTGATCGACGTGCCCAAGGACGTGACCATCGCCAAGGCCGAATTCCATTATCCGAAAAAGGTCAAGCTGCGCTCCTACAATCCGACCGTCAAGGGCCACGCCGGCCAGATCCGCAAGGCCGTCGATCTCATTTTGTCGGCCAAGCGCCCGATCATCTACACCGGCGGCGGCGTGATTTTGAGCGACGGTTCGCCGGAGCTGGTCGAACTGACCCAACTGCTCGGCTACCCGATCACCAATACCCTGATGGGGCTCGGGGCTTATCCGGCCACCGACAAGCAGTTTGTCGGGATGCTGGGAATGCACGGCACTTACGAATCCAACCTGGCGATGCATCATTGCGACGTGCTGATCGCCATCGGCGCCCGCTTCGACGACCGCGTCACCGGCAAACTTGAAAAGTTCTGTCCGGAAGCGCGCATCGTCCATGTCGACATCGATCCCTCCTCGATTTCCAAGAACGTCCGGGTCGACATTCCCATCGTCGGCTCGGTGCCGAACGTGCTGCGGACCATGATCAACGTGATCCGCGATGAGAAGCTCAAACCCGACGCCGAGGCGCTGGCGCGCTGGTGGCGGCAAATCGACGAGTGGCGGGCGGTCAAATCCTTGAGCTACCGCGCCAGCGACACGGTGATCAAGCCGCAATTCGTCGTTCAAAAACTGTATGAGGTGACCGGGGGCAAAGCCATCATCACCTCCGATGTCGGCCAGCATCAGATGTGGGCGGCGCAGTACTACCATTTCGACCAGCCGCGCCAGTGGATCAATTCCGGCGGTCTGGGCACCATGGGCTTCGGCCTGCCGGCGGCGATGGGGGCCAAGTTGGCCTTTCCCGACCGGGATGTGGCGTGCATCACCGGCGACGGCAGCATCCAGATGATGCTCCAAGAGCTCTCCACCATGAAGCAGTATCAAACCCCGGTCAAAATCGTCAATTTGAACAATGGCTATCTCGGCATGGTCCGGCAGTGGCAGGAATTTTTCTATCAAAAGCGCTACTGCATGACCTATTTCGAGGCGCTGCCGGACTTTGTCAAGCTGGCCGAGGCTTACGGCCACACCGGAATGCAAATCGAGAAACCGGGCGATGTCGAAGGGGCGTTGCGCGAAGCCTTCGCGATGAAGGATCGCACCGTGTTCCTCGACTTCCTGACCGATCAGAGCGAAAACGTGTTCCCGATGATCCCCTCGGGCGGCAGCCAAAACGAAATGCTGCTGGCCGAGCGCGACGAGATGATTTCGACCCACGACGAAGGCATGGTGCTGCTGTGAACAATAACAACCGTCACATGATTTCCATCCTGCTGGAGAACGAGGCCGGGGCGCTGTCGCGAGTGGCCAATTTGTTCTCGGCGCGCGGCTATAACATCGAAAGTTTATCGGTGGCTCCCACCGACGACGAAACCTTGTCGCGGTTGACTCTGGTCACCTACGGCAGCGAACAAATCATCGAGCAAATCGTCAAGCAGCTCAACAAGTTGGTCGATGTGGTCAAGCTGATCGACCTGACTGAAACCGAGGCCATCGAGCGCGAGTTGATGCTGGTCAAGACCAAGGCCACCGGCGAGCAGCGGGCCGAGATGAAGCGGCTGGCCGACATCTTCGGCGGCCACGTCCTCGATGTGACCGATGCGACCTATACCATCGAACTCACCGGGGCCGGCAAAAAGCTGGATAACTTCCTGCGCGCCATCGAGAAAGACGCCATCCTCGAAGTGGTCCGCTCCGGGGCCACCGGCATCGCGCTCGGTCAGAAGGCGCTGCACGCCTGACGTCTCTGCCGTAAAGCGAACCGCCTCCGCCGAGTTCCGCGGCGGAGGCGGTTTCTATCCCTTGTTTTTAGGACATCCCCCATGAATATTTATTACGACAAAGACGCCGATCTTTCGCTGATCAAAGCCAAAACCGTCGCCATCATCGGCTATGGCTCGCAAGGCCACGCTCACGCGCTGAATTTGCGCGACTCCGGCGTCAACGTCATCGTCGGGCTGCGGCCCGGCTCCGCCTCGGCGATCAAGGCCGAAAACGCCGGCTTGACCGTGAAACCGGTCACCGACGCGGCCGCCGCCGCCGATGTCGTCATGATCCTCGCGCCCGACGAGCACCAGAGCCAGATTTACAAAGAGATCGAACCGAAGCTGAAAAAAGGCGCGGCGCTGGCCTTCGCTCACGGCTTCAATATTCACTTCGGCGGCGTGGTTCCGCGCGCGGACCTGGACGTGATCATGATCGCCCCCAAGGGTCCGGGCCATCTGGTGCGCTCGACTTACACCCAAGGCGGCGGCGTGCCCTGCCTGATCGCGGTGGCGCAAGATGCTTCCGGCCAAGCCAAGGAACTGGCGCTGTCCTATGCTTCCGCCAACGGCGGCGGCCGGGCCGGGGTGATCGAGACCAATTTCCGCGAGGAATGCGAAACCGATTTGTTCGGCGAGCAAGTGGTGTTGTGCGGCGGGTTGACCGCTTTGATTCAAGCGGGTTTTGAAACGCTGGTCGAAGCCGGCTACGCGCCGGAAATGGCGTATTTCGAGTGCCTGCACGAGGTCAAGCTGATCGTGGACCTGATCTACGAGGGCGGCATCGCCAACATGCGCTACTCGATTTCCAACACCGCCGAATACGGCGATTTCAGCCGCGGCCCGCGCATCGTCACCGAGCAGACCAAAGCCGAGATGCGCAAGATTCTCAAGGAAATTCAAACCGGTCAGTTCGCCCGCGAATTTATCGCCGAGAATCAGGCCGGCGCGCCGGTGCTGCGCGCCAACCGCCGGATCAGCCGCGAGCATCCCATCGAGCAGGTCGGCGAGAAACTGCGCGGCATGATGCCCTGGATCAAGGCCAACCGGCTGGTGGATACCAGTAAGAACTGAAACGGGTTAAATCCAAACGGGGCGCGGAATCGTTACCTTCGATGCGCGCCCCTTCCATCCGGCCGACTCGGAAGGCGGCTACCTCATGCTGAATAGCGATCCACCCGTCCAGCGCCGGCTCGCGGTTTTAATTGATGCGGATAACGCGCAGCCCAGCATTATCGAGGGGCTAGCGAGAGAAATCGTCAAGTACGGCATCGCCAGCGTCAAACGCATTTATGGAGACTGGACCACGCCGCATCTGGCGGGGTGGAAATCGGTCTTGCTCGATCACTCGATCCTACCCATCCAGCAATTTCGCTACACGGTCGGTAAAAATGCGACCGATAGCGCCATGATCATCGATGCGATGGATTTGCTCTATACCCGCCGCTTCGAAGGATTTTGTCTGGTTTCCAGCGACAGTGATTTTACCCGACTCGCCTCCCGCATCCGCGAGGAAGGTCTGCTGGTTTACGGCTTTGGAGAGGAGAAAACGCCTAAAGCTTTTGTCCATGCCTGTGATAAGTTCATCTTCACTACTGTTCTTCTCCCTCAAGAAGCAGCAAACTCGGCCAACAAAAGACAAGAAACCCAGCAACTGAAGGCAAACACCAAACTGGTGAACCTGATGCGGGGCGCTGCCGAAGCCGTGTCGGACGACAGCGGCTGGGCGCACCTTAGCGCGGTCGGCCAACACATTGCCAAACAAGCCGCCGAATTCGATTCCCGAAATTACGGTTACACTAAATTGGTCGAACTGGTGGCGGCTCTCAATCTGTTTGAAATTGACCGACGCTCGCAAGGCACGATTTATATTCGAGACAAACGCAGCAAGCCGCCACCCTAAACCGATGGGCCACCGCATCCGATGACGACCGAGCCAACGACCCAACACCGCCGCCCGCGCGGGGTTTATCTGCTTCCCAACCTGTTCACCACGGCGGCGCTGTTCTGCGGCTTCTACGCCATCATCGCCGCCTTGCAAGGTCGATTCGAACCAGCCGCCATCGCGGTGTTCGTGGCCATGGTGCTGGACGGCCTGGACGGGCGAGTGGCCCGACTGACCCATACCGAAAGCGAGTTCGGCGCCGAATACGACAGCATGGCGGATTTAGTGTCCTTCGGCCTCGCGCCCGCTTTGATCATGTACGAATGGTCGCTGGGCGCAACGGTCAGCATGGGTCCGTTCCTGTCCAAGCTCGGCTGGCTGGCGGCGTTTTTCTACACGGTGATGGCGGCCATGCGTCTGGCCCGGTTCAACGTCCAGCACGGCAGCACCGACAAGCGCTATTTCATCGGCTTGCCCAGCCCGTCGGCGGCCGCCATCGTCAGCGGCACGGTCTGGTTTGGAACTGATTTAGGTTTCAGTGGCACCCAACTACTGTGGCCGGCCATGGTGATTACGGTCAGCGCCGGCGCGCTGATGTTCAGCAAGATTCTTTATTTCAGCTTCAAACAAGTCGATCTGCACAAGCGGGTGCCGTTCGCCTCCGCCTTGCTGGTGGTCCTCACCCTGGTCGTGATTTCGATCGACCCGCCCAAGGTGCTATTCAGCGGCTTTCTGGTCTATGTCCTGTCAGGTCCGGTCCTGTTCTTGGTCCGGCTGCGCCAGCGCGCCCGCCGCCGCGCCAAAGCGCCGAACGAAGCTGTCGAGCCCAAATAAGCGGGCTCTCCCGATTACTCCGCCGTCCGACCGGGTCCGGGTTCGTTCAGCAGCAAGGCCACCGGAAATTGCGCCAGCACTTCCCGCAGCCACAGCGCTTCCTCGCCCTGGACCAACTGGCCGCTTAAAACATCGCGCCAGCGCAGGCGAGAACCCGCCGGCGGCAGAATCCTCGTTTCGTGCCAGACCGCTTCGCCCAGCGGATACTCGCCGTCCTTGACCAAACCGGTCGAAAAACGCGGCGCGACCACCAGCGCGCGCCGCTCGCCCAATTCGCGAGCGAAGGCGATGACGTGGCCCTTTAGGCTGCCGATCACGGTGAGCTTCTGATAAGCGCCGTGCTGGAATAATTCCCGCTCCACCTGGCGCGCCTGAAGCGCCCGATAAATTAAAAACAGCTTGAGCCGGCCGTCCTCGGGCGCGGCCAACAGTTCCTTGATCAGTCTATGAATCCCGTCGCTGGCGCGGCGTTGCAAGTCTTCGAGCAGCGCCGCGCGGCGCTCGAAATCGACCGGCCGCCGGTTGTCGGGGTCCACCAAGCTCAAATCCCACAGCTCCGTGCCTTGATAGAAATCCGGCAAGCCCGGCGTAGTCAATTTGAGCAAGGTCTGGGCGAGCGAGTTGAGAATGCCGTGATGCTGGATCTTGCGCTGGAACGGTAAAAAGGCTTGCAAGAAAGGGTTGTCCGGACCGGGTTGCAACACCCGCTCGGCGAACGCGAGCAGCGCCTGTTCGTAAGGACTGTCCGGCTCCAACCAATTGGTGTGGACCTTGGCCTCGCGAACCGCCTTGATCAGATACGCTTTCATCCGATCGATGAAGGCCGGATAGTCGGCCAGATCGAAAGGGTAAGCGCCCAACAGCGTTTGATAGAACAGGTATTCGTCGTCGTTGGCCGGCGCCGGGCGCTCGCCGATCCGCACCTTGTGCGCCGCGTTGATGTTGTTCCAAGCGCGCAGCTGCTGTTCCCATTCCGCCGGCAGTTCCGACAGCACGTTCAAGCGGGCGCGGGCATCCTCGCCCCGCTTGGTGTCGTGCGTCGCGCTGGCGTTCATGGCGTGGGGCCAGCAGGCGACCCGATGCTGGTTGAAGGCGTGAAACGCTTCCAAATCGAGACCGAACTGGAGCGACCCCGCCCCGACTTCGTTCAGCGACAGCAAGCGGTTGTAGACATAAAACACCGTGTCCTCGACGCCCTTGGCCATCAAGGGTCCGGTGAACTGCTGCAAGCGCATGATGAAATGCAGCCATTGATCCTTGCCCTCGGCCGCCATGTTCTCGTCGAATTCCAACCGTAAAAACCGCTCGACGAACTCCAATTCGTTGCGGAAATTGGGAAGGTTCAACCGGGCCTGGGCGATCACCCGCCGCATGCAGTCTTGATCGGCCCGGCTGGCGCCGGCCCGGTCGATATAGGTGCGATAGACCGGAAACAGCACCAGAATCTCGACCAGCGCCGACTTCAGCCCGTAAAGGGTGAAATCGCTGGCGTAGCGGTACCGCTCGGAAATGCGCTTGAGCACGTGCGCCAAGCTGTCGATGTCGCCGGCCAGATGGCGGGCCACGATCATCCGTTTGTTGCGGTCGATCAGCGTTTCGCAAGAAGTGGCGTCGCCGGTGAAGGCGTGATACAGCGCGGTGAACGCCGCCTCGGCCGCCGGATCGCAAAACAGGCCGTTGATGACGCCCAAAAAGTCGTAACCGCTAGTGCCCTGACACGGCCAACTGACCGGCAGTTCCTCGCCGTGTTCGAGGATCTTTTCCACCACCAGATAGACGTAGGGCGCGCGCTCGCGCAACCGGCCGAGGTACTCCGCCGGATCGTAGAGGCCGTCGATGTGGTCGATCCGCAGGCCGGTGATCTTATCCTCGGCCACCAGCTTGAGGATCAGCTCGTGGGTGGAATCGAAGACCTTGGGATCTTCGACGCGCAGGGAGATCAGATCGTTGATGGTGAAGAAGCGCCGGTAATTGAGTTCTTCGTTGCCCAGCTTCCAATAGGAGAGCCGAAAAAATTGCTCGTCGAGCAGGCTTTCCAGCAAGTCGAAGCTTTCCGGCTTCCCCACTTCACCGTTAAAAATTTGGATGTTTTCCTCGATAAATTCCCGCACCTCGGGACTGGCGTCCCACAGCTCCCACAGCATCTGCTTGATGAACGAAATCTGGTCGTAACGCTCCCGCCCTTCCTCTCCGGACGGGATGTACTTCAGCAGATAGAGCACCCCCAGAAACTTGACGAAGTGCGGGTGGCTGCGTTCGAGCCGGGCGCGCAGCCGCGCCAGATCGTAGGTCAGCACCCGATAATACGATTCGATCCGGATCGGAAAACGGAAGTCGTAGTAATAAACCGCCAATCCCTGCTCGGTATAACCCAAGCGCAATTCGCCGCTTTCGAGGCAGTCGCCGTAGAACTTGCCGAGAAACGGGGCCAATACCCGCCCCCGGATGCCCTCGTAGAGATGGTTCCAGTTGATGTCGAAGAATTCGTGATAGCGCGAATCCGGGCCGTTCTCCAGCACGTCCACCAACACCGGATTCTGGCTGTCGAAGGCCATGTGATTGGGCACGATGTCCTGCAGCCAGCCGATGTTCAGTGGCTTGAGGGTCTGACCGAGATGCTCGAACCGCTCCAGTCCGCCCAGTTCGGGATTGATCGAGCGGGGGTCCACCACATCGTAACCGTGCTGGCTGCCGCGTCGGGGCGTCAGGATCGGCGAAGCGTAGAGGTCCGAAACGCCCAATTCAGCCAGGTAGGGGGCAATGGCGGCGGCGGCGTCAAAATCGAATTCGGGGGTAAATTGCAAGCGATAAGTCGCGACGGGAACACGCATCATGGGAGAGCCCTCAGCGCTGGCGCGATCAAATGGAAAGACCGGCGGCGTAAACCGCCACGGCATAAGGCGGCAGCGCGAGCGCGGCCTCGCCGGCTTCAAGCGTCGCCGGCAAGCGGCTCCCCGAGCCGCCCCACGCGGGATCGGCGGCGTCGAGCTGCTTGCGCCACGGTCCCGACCCCAAGCGGGCGGTCACGGCGATCTCGCGGTCGGAGAAATTGAACCAAGCGACCATCCGGTTCTCGTCGCGCCAGCGCCGCAACTCCAACACGGTCGGCGCGATGGCGACGGCGGTCAAGCTGGCGTTGTCCAGCCAGGCCAGCGCCGGCAACTCCCGCCGCAGCCGCAATAATTCGGCATAAAAAGCCCGCAACTGTCCGTGGCGGCCGGTCTGCGCCAGCTCCCATTGCAGTTTGGAGCCGGTGAAACTGCTCGGAGCCTGCGGGTCGGGCGCTTCGCCCTGTTCGCCCAGTTCCAGAAAATCCTCGCGCCGCCCCTGGCGCACGCCTTCGATCAAGGCCGGATCGCCGTGGCTGATAAAATATAGAAACGGCCGGGGTTCGCCGTATTCCTCGCCCATGAACAGCAGCGGCAAATAGGGCGACAGCAGCACCGCCGCCGCCGCCAGCTTCAAGGCGGGAAACGACAGCAACGTCGAAAACCGCTCGCCCAACGGCCGGTTGCCGACTTGATCGTGATTTTGCCCGAACGCGAGGAACCGCCAGGCCGGGCAATCGCCGGGATCGTCACCGTGAAAGCGCCGGCGGTGCGGCGAGTAGTTCCACGCATAAACGAAGGGCCGGCGATAGGCCCGCGCCAACTGGTCGAGCGCGCCGAAATCTTGGTAATAGCCGTGCCGCTCGCCGGTCAGCAGCGCGTGCAGGGCGTGATGGAAATCATCGCTCCATTGCGCGTCGAGACCGTAACCGCCCGCGCTCGACGGACGGAGCAAACGGGGATCGTTGAGATCGCTTTCGGCGATCAGGAAGCATGGCCGGCCCAGACGCCGGCCGCAATCGGCGGCGGCGGCGGCCAGTTCCGCCAGGATGTGGCGGGCGCCGAAATCGTAAATGGCGTGGACCGCATCCAGCCGCAAGGCGTCGCAATGGCAAGTCTCGAACCAATACCGCAGGTTATCCGTCACGTAGTGGCGGACGCCGGGGCTGTAAGGGCCGTCGTAATTCACCGCATCGCCCCACGGCGTCCGATACTGATCGGTGAAATAGGTCTCCAAGCCCCACAGATAATTGCCCTCCGGCCCGAGATGGTTGTAGACCACGTCCGCGATCACCGCCAAGCCCTCGCGATGGCAGGCGTCCACCAGCCGCTTCAGGCCCTCGACGCCGCCGTAGGAACTTTGCACGGCGTAGGGATAAACTCCGTCGTAACCCCAATTGCGCTCGCCGGGGAATTGCGTCACCGGCATCAACGACAGCGCGGTGACGCCCAGCGCGCGCAGCTCCGGCAGCCGGGGAATGATGGCGTCAAAGCTGCCTTCGGGCGTAAAGGTTCCGACGTGCAGCTCGTACAGCACCCACTGCTCCAACGGGGGCGGCCGCCAGCCCGCGTCGGTCCAGGCGAAAGATTGATCGACCACCGCCGATGGCCCGTGCACGCCGTCGGGCTGGTGATACGACGCCGGGTCGGGCCGGTCGAGTTCGTCGTTCCACCGATAAAAATACAGCGCGCCGGGCTCGATGCCGGTTACTGTGGCCCGCCAGTAGCCCCGCGCGTCTTGGGTCATGGGAATCAGCCGATCGTCGGGCGCGACCACGCGCACCGCCGCTTCCTTGAGCAGCGGAGCCCAAAACGTAAAAGCGCATTGCCCATCGCCCAGATAGCGAGCGCCCAGCGCGAGCGTGTCCATGAATTGGCTGCCTTCTTTCTCGGATGGAGTGGAGTCGGCCCGCGATTGAGGCTGGCCGACTGCATCGCACCCCTGGTTTCAAACGCGACCGAAGCCGGTCGTCGAGAGTTCGAAAAACCCGATTCGGCGCTGGCGCGGTCGAGCCGCCGCCGGATCGCGGCGATGATCTAAAAAGCAAAACCGCGCGAGTCGCGCTCAGTTTGCCTTAGCGGGTGTTGCAGAAAATCGAGTGAAACGCAGAATTTCATGCGGTCGTTGCAAGCGTTACAAAACTGATCGCGGCAGTTCCCCCTGCCGCGCGCGCTGTCCGATACGGCGGATCGAAACCGGTTTTTGACCGGGGCGGGGAACGGTCAACCGAGTCGGAACCCATCTTGAAAGCTGAAGTTTTTTAACAATTTAACGTTCAATATTTTAAAATTATAACATTTATAAAGGCTTATCGAAACCCATTTCGCCGCCTTCCCACGCCACGGCCTTCAAACGAGCCTTCAGGCCAGCGACGAAGGCTCGGCGACTCCATTCCCATTCGGCTGACAAACGGTGCAAAATTGCCATAATCGCCACTGTTGAGCGCCGTCACCCACTCCTCCATCCGACAGGCGGGCGAGCCCACCTGGAGAGCGTTGCATGAACCAGCTGATTATTTTCGACACTACCCTGCGCGATGGCGAACAAAGTCCCGGCGCGTCGATGACCAAGGAAGAAAAAGTCCGCATCGCCAAGATGCTGGAGCGGATGCGGGTCAACGTGATCGAGGCCGGCTTTCCCATCGCCAGCCCCGGCGACTTCGAGGCGGTGCGGGCGGTGGCGCGCTCGGTCAAGGACAGCGTGGTCTGCGGGCTGGCCCGCGCCGCCGACGCCGACATCGACCGGGCCGGCGAGGCGTTGAAGGACGCGGCGGCCTGCCGGATTCACACCTTCATCGCCACCTCGCCGGTCCATATGAAGATGAAGTTGCGGATGGAACCGGATCAGGTGGTGGAACGGGCGATTGACGCGGTGCGCCGCGCCCGGCGCTGGACCGACGACGTGGAATTTTCCGCCGAGGACGCCGGCCGCTCCGAACTGGATTTTCTATGCCGGATCGTCGAGGCCGCCATCGACGCCGGCGCGCGGACCATCAACATTCCCGACACGGTCGGCTACAACGTGCCCGACCAGTTCGGCCACACCATCCGCAACTTGATCGAACGAGTGCCGAACGCCGACAAGGCCGTGTTCTCGGTCCATTGCCACAACGATCTCGGTCTGGCGGTCGCCAATTCGCTGGCGGCGGTGCTGGCCGGCGCGCGGCAGGTGGAATGCACCATCAACGGCTTGGGCGAACGCGCCGGCAACGCCTCCCTGGAAGAAATCGTGATGGCGGTGCGCACCCGCCGCGACATTTTCCAGCTCGACATCGGCCTCGACACTACTCAAATCGTGCCGGCCTCGCGGCTGGTGTCCAACATCACCGGTTTTCCGGTTCAGCCCAACAAGGCCATCGTCGGCGCGAACGCCTTCGCCCACGAATCCGGCATCCATCAAGACGGCGTGCTCAAGCATCGCGAGACCTACGAGATCATGCGCGCCGAGGATGTCGGCTGGTCCACCAACCGCATGGTGCTCGGCAAGCATTCCGGCCGCAACGCCTTCCGCACCCGGCTGGAGGAATTGGGCGCGAGTTTTGGCTCCGAGGAAGAGCTGAACGCCGCCTTCGCCCGCTTCAAGGAACTGGCCGACAAAAAGCACGAAATTTACGACGAGGATTTGCAGGCGTTGGTCACCGACGCCAATCTGGTCGCGGAGAACGAGCGGGCGCAGCTTCGCTACTTGCGCGTGTGTTCGGAAACCGGCGAAACTCCGAGCGCTCACGTCACCTTGACTCTGGACGGCGCGGAACACAGCGCGACCGCCGAGGGCAGCGGGCCGGTGGACGCCGCTTTCAAAGCGATCGAGAGCATTTTGAACACCGGCACCGACTTACTGTTGTACTCGGTCAACAACATCACCAGCGGCACCGATTCGCAGGGCGAGGTCACGGTGCGGGTCACCAAGGGCGGTCGGATCGTCAACGGTCAGGGCGCCGACACCGACATCGTGATCGCCTCGGCCAAAGCTTACGTCAACGCGCTGAACAAAATGCTGCAACCGGTCGAACGCGCCCACCCGCAACTGTTGTGACCCGAAATGGACGAAGCGCTGCGCCGCCGCTACCTGGACGCTCTGGGCGTTTCACGGTGGTTGCCACGCCCGCCAGCCTCGGGTCAACCCTCCGCTTTACAGGCTGACACCGCCGAGGACGCGCACGGCGCGGCGCTGGATTGGGACGACGAGGCTGAGACCGCCCGGATGGCGGAAGCATTCGAGAACGCCGATTCAAACACCACCTGGACGACCGCGATGGACGATGATCGCGAACTGCCGGCTGAAATCGACGGCGAGCCGCCGGCCGCCTCGCCCACCGAGGACCGGGCGGCGCGCATCGCCCGCATGGATTGGGGCGAACTGGAACAGGCGGTCCGACCCTGCGCCGCTTGCGCCCTCTGCGCGTCCCGCACTCAGACCGTATTCGGCGTCGGCGACCGTCAAGCCGACTGGCTGGTGGTCGGCGAAGCGCCCGGCGCCGATGAGGATCGCGTGGGCGAGCCGTTCGTCGGCCGCGCCGGCAAGTTGCTCAACCCGATGTTGCAGGCCATCGGCTTAAAGCGCGAGCAGGTTTTTATCGCCAATATCCTCAAGTGCCGCCCGCCGGAAAACCGCGACCCCGCGCCGCTGGAAGCGGCGAGCTGCCGCCCGTTCCTGGAGCGCCAGATCGCCTTGATCCAGCCGCGCATCATTCTGGCGGTGGGGCGGATCGCCGCTCAAAATCTGCTGAATACCGACACCCCCATCGGCAAGCTGCGCGGGCGCGTCCACCGGTTCGGAGCGCAAGGCATCCCGCTGGTCGTGACCTATCATCCCGCCTACCTGTTGCGCTCGCCGCGCGAGAAAAGCAAGGCGTGGGACGATCTGCGCTCGGCGCGCCGCGCCCTGGCGCTCGCGCCGCCCCGGGCGCGTTGAGGCCGGCTCCGATGAGCGCCTTGCGGGATTTCGGCGGCCGCTTCCGGTCCATGCTGCATGTCGATCTCAAGGACGTGCTGGCGATTGAAAAGCGCGCTTACGAGTTCGCCTGGACCGAGGGCATTTTCCGCGATTGCCTTCGCGTCGGTTATCAATGCCGGGTGCTGGAGACCCCGCACGGCTTCATTCAGGGATATGGCGTCATGTCGGCGGCGGCCGGCGAAGCGCACATCCTCAACCTCTGCGTGCGGCCGGAATTGCAGGGTCGCGGACTGTCGCGCCGCCTGTTGGACGACTTGCTGGCGCTGGCCGCGTCTTCATGCGCCCAGACCGTTTTTCTGGAAGTTCGCCCGTCCAACCAGCGCGCCTTGCGGCTGTACGCCAACGCCGGCTTTTGTGAGGTCGGCCTGCGGCGCGGTTATTATCCGGCGGCCAAGGGACGGGAAGACGCGCTGGTGCTCGCCAAGGAGCTGGCGGAAGCCGCCGCTTCGCCGAAACAGTCGATTGCGTGATTAGGCTTGCTCGGCTGATTTACTTGGCATATAGTGCCCAGGCGTATGATTTTCAAGACAGCGAATTGGTGGCTTCTCTGCAACACCCTCTTTCCAGTCGGTACCTGAGTCCGTCACTTTCCCTGACTTGATTGTGCTGCGGCTTCCTTGGGCTCAGGCCCAGTATTACTTCAATTTGTTTTTAGGAAACACCGAAAAATATGGTCACTGGTACCGTTAAGTGGTTTAACGAATCAAAAGGCTTCGGCTTCATCACGCCCGACAACGGCGGCGAAGACTTGTTCGCGCATTTCTCAGCCATTCAGGCGCGCGGTTTCAAGACGCTGAAGGAAAACCAAAAAGTCTCCTTTGAGGTTACGACCGGCCCCAAAGGCAAGCAAGCAACCAACATCCGTCCTCTGGATCAAAGCTGAGTTTCATTAGGCCTTGCTCCGAAAAGCCCGTTATTACGGGCTTTTTTTGTGGCCGCCTGTTTCAGTCCCTGCGCGAGCTTCGCAAGCATCTCCCCTTGGCCGGCCGCGATTGAAAGACATTCGCTGACGATCATCCTCAATCCTCCTGAGCGGCGCCCGCTCACACATCGCCGGGCCAGGGTCCGATGGGCCCACGGAATCCGCGGTGATTCAGTTCGAGTTAAGTTCGAGCCGCCTAGCATCCATCGCTGTTCCGTCCGGCGGCGAGCGGCTGGCCCGGTGCGTTCCAACCTCTCGACCGACGGCATTGCTCTCGATTCGCATCCACTTTCATGACGATGAGGGCGGCTTCAGCCGCGATTAACCATGAAACGATCCACCGTCATTTCAAGCATCCTCGTGCTCTCAAACCTGCTGCTGGGGTTTTCGCCGCTGTCGCGGGCGCAAGGGTATGGCTACTATCCGGAGTACGACCCCCCGCCGTATGACGATGACGGCGCTCCTCCGCCCGATGACGACTGGGACTACAACCCGAGCGTAAGACGTGACCATTACCGCGACGGGGGTTATGCCCCGGATGGCACGTACCACAGCGAGGACATCCTGGAAGACCGGCGCGCCAGTTATTATTCACCAGGACGAAATCGCGCCATCACCCGCCCGAGGACCACGGTCGACTACTGGAGCGATGGTCCGAACCATCAGGTGCGCCGCGAGCACACCCGCTGGATCGGCGCTGACGGCAAACCTCACAGCACCACGGTAGAAAACGACACTTTCATTGATCCCTACGGCGACAGCCACACCGACACCACCTACACCTTGCGAAAAGGAAAAACCCGGTAGGGCGGTCGGCAAAGCCTCGATTAGGACAAGCGGAGTGGCAAGCCTGGGCTGCGCGCCAAGATATCGAATCGTTCGATGGCGCGCCGCGGCATGCGGCCTTGAACCGTTCGCTTACCAAGCTTCATGATTGGGGCGGGGCCAAATGGCCGAAGTGCGGCAAAATCGTTAAATCGAGCGCGCCTGATGCTTGATCGGGCGCGATACCGGCGGGAAGCACCCCGATCAACGGAGCGCGCAAGCGCCGCTGGAGGGTTTCAAGATTGGCGTCAAAACGGTCCATCACGGGATCGATTCGATTGGCGATCCAACCGGCGAGCGGCAACTCTCTCGCCGCGATGGCCTCGGCCGTCAGCAGCGCGTGATTGAGGCAGCCCAGACGCATCCCCACCACCAGCACCAGGGGCAGGGCCAGTTTTTGAGCCAGATCCGCCGTATCCCATCGCTCGTCGAGCGGCACGCGAAACCCGCCGACCCCCTCCACCCAGACCACATCCGCCAGAGCTTGCAACCGCTCGAACGCTTGAAGGATCGCGGCGATTTCGATGGGTCGACCCGCTTCGCGGGCGGCGATGTGCGGGGCGATGGCCGGCGCGTAAAGAAACGGATTGACCCAGGCCAGCGGCGGTTCGAAGGAACTGGCGGCCATGAGTCGGCTGACATCCTCGTTGCGGCCGTCGGCTTCAACGCCCGCCGCCACGGGTTTCATGCCGAGCGCCGTCAATCCGGCGCGGCGGGCGGCGTGCAACAAGGCGCACGTCGCGTGGGTTTTACCCGCGCCGGTGTCGGTGCCGGTGACGAAAAACGCCTGTCGCATGGCTCCTCGATGGGCTAGTCCGCCGCGATCAGCCAGATCGCATCGTAGGTTAGGGTCAGTCCCGCCGGCTCCCGCCAGCGCTCGTAGCGCGCGGCGATCTGCCGCCAAGCGGACCGGCTCAAGGGAACGGGACGGCGCTGCTCGACTTCGCGCGCCCCCACATCCTTGACGCTGCGCAATAGGGTTCGCAGATCGGGATAATGGCGGCGCACCGGCTGCCGTTCCCAAATTCGCACCCGCCAGCCGCCGTTCCGACAATGCGCCAGCAGGCGCTCCGGTGAAGGAATCGACAACACGTGCGTGTAATCGTCGATTTCCGAAAAAGCGTGGCGCAATTCGGGGAAATTATCCGCGCCCAAGGTCGCCACCGCCAACACACCGCCCGGTCGCAGCACCCGCCGGGCTTGTTCCAGGCACCGTTGCGGATCGTTCCATTGCCAGGCGAGACTGGACCAGTACAGATCGAAACATCGTTCCGGAAACGGCAACGCTTCGATATCGGCGCACGCCAGCGCCGCGTCGGAAATCCGGGTTCGGGCGGCCCGCAACATGCCGGGCGCAAAGTCGGCCAGCACCAACCGGGCTTGCGGCCAGCGCGCGGCCAAGCCACTCGCGCCGTAGCCGGTGCCGCAACCGGCGTCCAAAACGGTGGCGGGTTGGAGCGTCGGATGGTCCCGCGCCAACAAACCGGCCAATCGGTCGCACACCTCCCGCTGCACGTCGGCGGCGGCGTCGTAGCTCGACGCGGCTTGATCGAAGGCTCGGCGGACCCGCTGCTTGATCGCCAAGCCGACGGCGGGCTCGAACTCAGTCGCGGCGGGCGCAGTCATGGAGTGCGGCGACCAGCGTGTCGATGTGGGCGTCGGCGTGCGCCGCCGACAGGGAAATGCGCAAGCGGGCGGTCCCGGCCGGCACCGTGGGCGGCCGGATGGCGGGAACCCACACGCCCCGCGCGAACAGGCGCTCGGACAAGCGCACCGCCGCCTCGTTGCTGCCTACCATCAGCGGCTGAATCGCGGTGGGCGATGGTGACAACCGCCAGGGCAAGCCGTCGAGGCCCTCGCGCAAGCGGCCGATGAGCTGGCGCAAGCGCGCCCGCCGCTCCTCGCCCCGCTCGATCAGATCGAGGCTAACCAACAAAGCGGCGGCGAGCAGCGGGCTGGAGGCGGTGGTGAACATATAGGACCGCGCCCGTTGCAGCAACCATTCGATCACGCGCTGATCGCCGGCGACGAAGGCTCCGGACACCCCGGCCGCCTTGCCCAGCGTGCCCATCAGGATCAGGCGCGGCGAGGGCGGCAGTTCGAAATGAGCCGCGCTGCCGCGCCCGCCGGGACCGAGCACGCCGAAACCGTGGGCGTCATCGACCACCAGCCACGCGTCGAAACGTTCGGCCAATTCGAACAGCGCTGGCAATGGCGCGAGATCGCCGTCCATGCTGAACACCGCATCGGTCAGGATCAGCTTGCGCCGGGCGCCGCTTTGTTCCAGCCGCCGGGCCAGCGCCTCCATATCGCCGTGCGGGAAGCGGATGTGTTCGGCGCGCGAGAGCAAGGCGGCGTCGATCAAGGAGGCGTGGTTCAAGCGGTCGGCGAATATGGCGTCGCGCCGGTCCACCAGCGCGGGCGCGATCGCCAGATTCGCCATGTAGCCGGTGGTGAAATACAGCGCCCGCTCGCGCCCGACGAACGCCGCCAACCGTTGTTCGATCTCCTCATGCGGCCGCAGATGGCCGCTGACCGCATGGGACGCGCCGCTGCCCACCCCCCAGCGCTCGGCGGCGTCGCGCGCGGCCGCGACGAGGGTGGGATGGTTGGCCAAGCCTAAATAATCGTTGCTGCAAAACGCCAGAACCCGCCGGCCGTCGATCACGGCGTCCGGACCGCAGGGCCCATCCAGAACGCGGCGGCGGCGCAGCACGCCATCGGCCGCCAACCCGGCGAGACCGGTTTCCAATTCCCCCCAGATCATGTCGAGGCAGCATCCAGCGCCGCCATCGCGCGCTCGGCCAACAAGGCGGCTTCCTCATCGTCGAGGATGTAGGGCGGCATGAAATAAACCGTGGTTCCCAAGGGGCGCAGCAGCACCTCGCGGCGCAAGGCTTCGCGGTAAAACCGCAGCCGAAAATCGGGGTCTTGGGTGTCGATATCGACCGCCCAGATCATGCCGCAAACCCGGAAATGCCGCGCCAGCGGATGCTTGGCCAAGGGTGCGAGCAAAGCGGTAAAGCGCTTGGCGAACCGCCGGTTGCGCGCCAGCACGTCGTCCTCGGCGAAAATGTCCAAAGTCGCCAGCGCCGCGCGACAGGCCAAAGTGTTGCCGGTGTAGGAGTGCGAATGGAGAAAGCCGCGCGCCAGCGCGTCGTCGTAAAACGCGGCGTAGATCGCGTCGGTGGTCATCACCGCGGACAGCGGCAGATAGCCGCCGGTCAAGCCCTTGGACAAACACAGAAAATCGGGTCGGATGCCGGCCTGCTCGTGCGCGAAGAAGGTGCCGGTGCGACCGAAGCCGACCATGATCTCGTCGCAGATCAGATGGACGCCGTGGCGGTCGCACGCTTCGCGGGCCAAGCGCAAATAATGCGAATCGTACATGATCATCCCGCCGGCCCCTTGCACCAGCGGTTCGACGATGAACGCGGCCAAGGTTTCATGGTGTGCGGCCAGATAGGCGTCCAACGCCGCCGCCGCGCGCGCCGCCACGTCGGTGCTTCGCTCGCCCGGCCCGGCGGCGCGGAGATCCGGCGAGGGCACGGTGTCGGCCTGGCGCAGCAGCGGCGCGTAGGCGTCCTTGTAGAGTCCGACGTCGGCCACCCCCAAGGTCCCTAAAGTTTCTCCGTGATAGCTGCCCGACAGACACAGAAAGCGGTTTTTTTCGGCCCGCCCGCTGTTGCTCCAATAGTGAAACGACATCTTGAGGGCGATTTCCACCGCCGACGAGCCGTCCGAGGCGAAAAAGCAATGGCCGAGTTCGGATCGGGTCAGCGCCGCCAAGCGCTCCGCCAGTTCGACGCCGGGCGCGTGGGTGAAGCCGGCCAGAATCACGTGCTCCAAGCGATCCAATTGGTCCTTGAGGGCGGCGTTGATGCGCGGGTTGGCATGGCCGAATAGGTTGACCCACCACGAACTGATCGCGTCCAGATAGCGGCGGCCGTCGAAATCGTACAGCCACGCGCCCTCGCCGCGCGCCACCGGCACCAGCGGCAACGCGCCGGTGTCGTGGTGCTTCATCTGGGTGCAGGGATGCCAGATCGCGGCGCGGCTGCGCGCCAACCAGTCGAGGTTGCCCATGGACCGCAGCCGCTCAGACGCCGCGCAGGCCCAACTTCTCGAATAGGGCGTTATCACCGTCGGCGCGAGGATTAGAGGTGGTCAGCAACTGATCGCCATAGAAAATCGAGTTGGCCCCCGCCAGGAAGCACAGCGTCTGTTCGGCCTCGTTCATCTGCTCGCGCCCGGCCGACAGCCGCACGTAACTGCGCGGCATGGTGATGCGGGCGGCGGCGATGGTGCGGACGAATTCAAAAATATCCACCGGCTCGCTCCCCGCCAGCGGCGTGCCTGGAATCGGCACCAAATTGTTGATCGGCACCGACTCCGGCGGCGGATCGAGGCTGGCCAGCTTGGCGATCAGGCCCGCGCGGTGCTGGCGGGTCTCGCCCATGCCGACGATGCCGCCGCTGCACACCTTAAGCCCGGCCGCGCGCACGCTTTGCAAGGTGTCCAGCCGATCTTGATAGCTGTGAGTGGTCACGACATCGCCGTAGTACTCCGGCGCGGTGTCGAGATTGTGATTGTAATAATCCAGCCCCGCCGCCTGTAGCGCCTCGGCTTGACCGTCCTTGAGAATACCCAGGGTGACGCAGGTTTCCAAACCCAGCGCTTTCACCTCGCGCACCATTTCGGCGACGGCGGCCATATCCTTTTCCTTGGGTCCGCGCCAGGCCGCGCCCATGCAAAACCGGCCGGCTCCTTGCGCCTTGGCGGCTTTGGCCGCCGCCAGCACCTCTTCGGTCGACAGCAGCCGCTGGGTCTCCAGACCGGTCTGGTAACGCTTGGACTGCGAGCAATAGCCGCAATCTTCCGAGCAATTTCCGGTCTTGATCGACAACAACGTCGAGCGCTGCACCGCGTTGGGGTCAAAATGAGTGCGTAAGGCTTCTTGAGCGCGGAACACCAAATCGGCAAACGGCAATTCAAACAGCGCCAGTACGGCGTCGACAGTCCAAGCCGGCTCGGCTTGGATCGGCGGCTGGGGGCGCGACGCCGGACGGGCAACAATTGCTGGAGTAGTCATCACTTGAAATCTCGAAGGGTTGAAGGCGTGGCGGGCAAGCAGCGGCAATGATCAGCGATCAAACAAACGGATGAGCGTCGGCCGTTCCCACCTCTTACCGGCGTTGACTAAGGATAGCCGCTACGCCCTGGAAAACCAGAGCTTGCGCCCTCCCTCCCGGAAGCGCGCCCTCACGCCCCGCCGCCGTTATGAAGCCGGCGCGGGTTCAGAGACCTGAACGGCTCTCGAGGCCAGCATCTCCATGATCGGGATCGGCCGTCCGACATGATAGCCCTGAGCGTAATCGATGCCATAGCGCGCCAGCAAGGTCAAGGTTTGCTCGTCTTCCACCTGCTCGGCGACGGTTTTTTTGCCGAAGGCCTTGGCGATCTCTCCCATGGCCTTGACCAGCACCTGATCGTCGATCCGCTCGGAGAGCTTGTTGATGAACGATCCGTCGATCTTAACGAATTCGAACGGCAGTTTCTTCAAATAATAAAACGAAGAAAAGCCGGTTCCGAAATCATCGAGCGCGAACTGACAACCAATGGCATTGATCGCCTCCATCAGTTGGTGGGCGGCCACCATGTCGGCGAGCGCGGCGGTTTCGGTCATTTCAAAAATGAGCTGCTTCGGATCGAGGCCGGTTTCCATCAACAGCTGTTTGAGTTCGCCCAACAGATTGGGATTGTTGAAGGCATGGGCGGACAAATTCACCGTCAGGGTAATGCGCGAACCTTGCGCCATGGCCAGCGCTTGATAGCGGATGGCCTCGGTCATGACCATGCGGTCGATGGAATGAATCAATCCGGTGCGTTCCGCCACCTCGATAAATTGGGTGGGACCGATCAATTCGCCATCGCTGCCCCGCATCCTGAGCAAAACTTCATAATGGGACACCGTCCGGCTTTCGATATGAAAAATCGGCTGCGCGAACAACAAAAAGCGCTTGTCCTTCAGGGCGTGTTCGATCTGCTGCTTCCAAAACACCCGCTCGCGCATCAGCCGCTGGCTCTGATCTTCACTTGACAGCAAGTACCAGTTGCCCCGGCCGCTATCCTTGACCTGATACATGGCGAGATCGGCCCGCGTCAGCAGTTCTTCGATATTGATGCCGTGTTCGGGAAACAGGGCGATGCCGATGCTGGCCGATAGTTTATGGACCCGCTCCTCGACCGGGAATTCGATTTCGCAAATGTGGGCCAGAATCTTCTTGGCGACTTGCACCGCTTCATCGGCGGTGGCTTGATTGAGGATCACCGCGAACTCGTCCCCGCCCAAGCGCCCGATGACATCGACTTCACGCAAAATGGAAGGCAACAGCTCACCGAGCCGTTGCAACAACCGATCTCCGGCATGGTGGCCGCTGGTGTCGTTGATGTATTTGAATTGATCCAGATCGAGGAACAGCAGCGCGCCGGCGCGGCGGTAGCGCCGGGCCGCCGCCACCGCGTCATTCAGCTCCTGGGTAAACCGACGCCGGTTGTAAAGCCCGGTGAGCGGATCGTGATCCGCCAGCCACGCCAGCCGCAGTTCGGCCTTTTTTCGGGCGGTGATATCCATGCCCACCGACAGGATCAACGCGGCGTCGTCGCCTTGGCCCTTGAGGCGGGAATGCTGCCAGACCACCTTGAGCGCGCTTTGGTCCTTGCAGCGGATCTCGCACTCTTCCTCAAGATGCGCCAAGCTGCCCGCCACCAGCTCCGCCAAACGCATCCCCGCCTTATCGGCGCTTTCCCCGGACAGCAACAGTGTGACGAAGGCCTGTCCTTTCAACTCTTGCAAGTTATAGCCCGTGATCGCCTGCCCGTACGGATTGATCATCAAAATTTCGTTTTTTCGATTCTGGGTCAGAATGATGGCTTGCGCGGTGTCCAAGATGTGAGTGACGAAGTTGCGCTGCTGGATGATCTCGCTCATGCGTTCCGACAGATCCCGAGTCTGTTTGGCCACTTCGGTATTCAAGGCTTCCAGCTGGTGCGAGACCGCAACGGCGGTCTCGTTTAAAACATCCACCTCGTCCCGAAATAAATGCGTCAGCCGCGACTGCGACACCGCCGCGCGGATCTTGCCGAACGCGCCCTCGGCCAGCCAAGGCAAGTTAGCCGCCGCCCGCCGCAAGCGCGACATGGGAGCCCAAAGAATCGTCAGCAGCAATAGCTCCGACAGCACCAATCCGATCACGCCCAAAACCAGGCCGCGGCGGAGCGCGGTGCGGATGTTCGACATCGCCTCGCCAATGTCCGCGACCACCACCAGATAGGCTTTTTCCCGCTCGTCGAAACCCGTCAGGGGAAACAGTCGAACGTCGTACTCGCGCTCGTTGAGGTTGACGTAAATCGATTCCCGAAGCCCGTCCGCTAGCGCTTTGGTTCGGGCAGCCGCCTGCAAGATCGCCATGTTGGCCACCGCATCGCTCAAGGCCGCGACTTTGACGCTCCAGGGCTGGAGGATGCGTTCGTTCCCGCTATCGTGAGCGCTCGCTCCGCCCCGCGCCACGATCAAGCCCAGATCGGTTCCGGAAACACGCTGAAAATCGAGCACGACATCCGCCAGCGAAACGCCCATGACCAAGGCGTCGCCAGCGCCGAGCACCGGGGCGATGGCGTATTGCAGACAGGTGTTGAAACAATCGATCAGGCTGGTGGGGTTTTCCGTGGCTAAAACCCGGCGGGTTGCTTCCGTCAAGGCGACTCGGTGTTCGAAGTCGGCATCCAAGCCGTGCGCGGCCAAGCGCTCGCCGCCGGCGTCGATGAGCGCGATGTTTTCCACGCCCATGTCCAACTCCAAGATCGCCGCCAGCCGCACGAACTCGGTAATCATCCCCTGGCCAATTTCTCGCTTGGCGGCTTGCAGGCTCAAAAGCGATGCGACCGCCGTGCTCCACTGCCGCAAGCGCCAGTCGGATTGATCCAGCAGTCCCTGAACTTGATGTAAGTATTGGTTTTGCAGGTCGGCGCGACGCTGTTCGAACTGTTTCCGTAACTCCACGTAGTTCAGGCTCACTAGCGTGCCGGTGACCGCAATGAGGGCAATACTGCTCAACAGCAACGCTTTCCATTTAAGGCTCAGGAAAAAGCCGGAACGCAGGGACGGGAACATCAGCTTCAATACCTGTCATTTATTCCAGTAGCCGGACAGTCCCTATCC
>DJIW01000031.1:0-627 GCA_002433805.1 Competibacteraceae bacterium UBA6584
CACCGCCCCCGCCGCCCCGACCCGGCTGCGCGGCGGGGAAGGACCGGACGCTGGCCGGGGTAGCACCGCGCAACCAGGCGCGGGCGGCAATGGCGCTTATCGCGGCGCGCAGGGTCTCGATCCCGCCTTTATCGCCGAACTGAACCGCCAATTCGGCTTCGACCAGCCGGCCTATGTACGGTTTGGCCGGATGATTCGCGACTACCTGAGCTTCGATCTCGGCCGCAGCTATTTTCGGGATCGGGACGTGTTGGATTTGGTGCTGGACAAACTGCCGGTCTCGATCTCGCTCGGTGTCTGGAGCACGCTGCTGATCTATCTGATTTCGATTCCCCTCGGGATCGCCAAGGCGGTGCGCGACGGCTCGCGTTTCGACGTGCTGAGCAGCGCGGCGGTGATCGTCGGCTACGCCATCCCGGCGTTTCTGTTCGCCATTCTGCTGGTGATCGTGTTCGCCGGCGGACGCTATTTGGACTGGTTCCCGCTGCGGGGCCTGGTGTCGGACAATTGGGCGGATTTAAGCTGGCCGGCGCGGATTGTCGATTACTTCTGGCATCTGACCTTGCCGGTGACGGCGATGGTGATCGGCGGCTTCGCCTCGCTCACCATGCTGACCAAAAATTCCTT
>DJIW01000031.1:788-52828 GCA_002433805.1 Competibacteraceae bacterium UBA6584
TCATGTGTCGTTCTACAATGCTGACCAAAAATTCCTTCCTGGATGAGATCAACAAGCACTACGTGATGACCGCTCGCGCCAAGGGTTTGAACGAACAGCAGGTGCTCTACGGCCATGTATTCCGCAACGCCATGTTGCTGGTGATCGCCGGCTTTCCGGCCACGCTGGTCGGGATGCTGTTCACCGGCTCGCTGTTGATCGAAGTGATATTCTCGCTCGACGGCCTCGGCCTGCTGGGCTTCGAGGCGGTGATCAAGCGCGACTATCCGGTGATGTTCGGCACGCTGTATGTGTTCAGCCTGATCGGTCTGTTGCTGAATCTGGTCAGCGATCTGACCTATCGCTGGGTCGATCCGCGCATCGACTTCGCCGCGCGGGAGGGCTGAGCGATGCTGGAGCGTTTGGGCATCCATCTCACCCCGCTGACCCGACGGCGCTTCGCCCAGTTTCGCGCCAACCGGCGCGGCTGGTGGTCGCTGTGGCTGTTTTTGCTGCTGTTCGGGCTGAGCTTGGGCGCGGAGTTGATCGCCAACGACCGGCCCTTGCTGGTGAAGTATCAAGGATCGTTTTATTTTCCGGTGTTCAAGGAGTACGCCGAAACCGATTTCGGCGGCGTGTTTCCCAGCGCGGCGAACTATCGCGATCCGTTTCTGGCCGGTTTGATCGAGCAAAACGGCTGGATGTTGTGGCCGCCGGCGCGCTTTAGCCACAACACGGTCAATTACAATCTGCCGGTGCCCGCGCCCGCGCCGCCGTCCGCCGAAAACTGGCTCGGCACCGACGATCAGGGCCGCGACGTGCTGGCGCGCTTGATCTACGGCCTGCGCATTTCGGTGCTGTTCGGGTTGCTGCTGACCCTGACCTCCTCGGTGATCGGGGTGGCGGCCGGGGCGGTGCAGGGTTATTTCGGCGGGCGGGTCGATCTGTTATTCCAGCGCTTTCTGGAAATCTGGGGCGGGCTGCCGCAACTGTTTATCCTCATCATCGTCTCCAGCGTGGTCACGCCGGGCTTCTGGACGCTGCTTTTAGTGCTGATGCTGTTCAGTTGGACATCCCTGGTCGGGGTGGTGCGGGCCGAGTTCCTGCGCGCCCGCAATTTCGATTACGTCCGCGCCGCCCGCGCCTTGGGGATGACCGACGGGCGGATCATGATCAAGCATGTGCTGCCCAACGCGATGGTGGCGACCTTGACCTTCATGCCGTTTATCCTGTCCGGCTCCATCGTCGCTTTGACCGCGCTCGATTTTCTGGGGTTGGGCCTGCCGCCGGGTTCGGCCTCGCTGGGCGATTTATTGCGCCAGGGCAAGGACAATTTACAAGCGCCTTGGTTGGGGATCGCCGGTTTCGTGGTGGTGGCGCTGATGTTGAGCTTGCTGGTGTTCGTCGGCGAAGCGGTGCGGGACGCCTTCGATCCGAGGAAAAATTTGGTTTGAAGCACGCGACCTGACCGCTTGTTGACCGAGCAGATTGATATCTCCTAGGCTGGCGCTTAATGTAGTGTTGAAATCTTCAACAAGATAGGAGCGCCGCTGATGGCCACTGTCAATTTCAGCGTTCCCGAAGACGTCAAGCAAGCGTTCAACGACACTTTCAACGGCCAGAATAAAAGCGCCATCATCGCCGATTTGATGCGCGAGGCGGTGGAGCGCGCCCGGCAACGACAACGGCGAAATGAAGCCATCGATCATATTTTAGCTTTGCGCTCTCAAACCGAGCCCGTCAGCGCTGAAGATCTCCGCGCGGCCCGTGAGCTAGGTCGACGGTGATTCCTTATGTGATCGACGCCAGCGTGGCGATCAAATGGCTAATTCCCGAAAGTCCCGAGGAACAAGATGTTCCACAGGCGCTCGCGTTATTGAACGCTTTAAAAGATGAGCGCATCGCGCTTTACCAGCCGGCGCATTGGGAAGCGGAAATCGCCGGAGTGCTAACGCGGCTTAGCCCAGCGACCGCCGTCGCCAAGATCGTCGCAATCCGGTCGCTGATCTTCACCCGCGTCAACGAAACAACGGTCTACGCCACCGCCTGCGATCTCGCCATCCGTTTGAATCATCACCTGTTCGATACCCTCTATCACGCCGTAGCCCTTCATACGCCCGAGAGCATATTGGTGACGGCCGACTCGCGTTATTTTGAAAAAGCCTGCGCCTTGGGGCAGATCAGCTTGTTAAGCTCTTTGAACCTATCACGTTAATTTTAAATAACGACGGTTCTACTCAACTAAATTGTTTTTCAGAACGGGCCTTTACAGATCAAATGAGAATGAATATCATTTGAATTGAAATCTCAACAATCTGGAGCCGTTCATGCCCGATTCCTTCAAACCTCTGATTCTTTGCTCGGTTTTAACTCTGACCTCGGTTTTGTTGGCCACGCCCGCGCTGGCGGAAGGCGAGGTCAACATCTACTCCGCCCGCAAGGAAGATCTCATCAAGCCGCTGCTGGATGATTTTTCCAAGCAAGCCGGCGTCACGGTCAATTTGGTGACCGGAAAAGAGGAAGCCCTGTTGCAACGGCTGCAAAGCGAGGGGGTTAATACCCCCGCCGATCTGATGCTGACCACCGACGCCGGGCGCTTGGCCGCCGCGCGCGAAGTCGGCGTGCTGCAAGCAGTCAAATCCGAAACGCTGGCCGCGCGGATACCCGCCGCCTATCGCGATCCCGACGGTTACTGGTACGGGCTGTCGGTGCGCGCCCGGCCGATCATCTACGCCAGGGAGCGGGTCAAGCCCGCCGAGCTTTCCACCTACGACGATTTGGCCGACCCGAAATGGAAGGGCAAGGTCTGCGTGCGCTCCTCCGACAGCGTCTACAATCAATCGCTGGTCGCCGGGATGATCAGCCATCACGGCGAAGCCAAGACCGAAGCCTGGGCCAAGGGCTTGGTCGCCAACTTCGCCCGTCCGCCCAAGGGCGGCGACCGCGATCAAATCAAGGCGGTCGCCGCCGGCGAGTGCGACGTGACATTGGCCAATACCTACTATCTGGGCGGGATGGTCAATTCCAGCGACGAGGCCGAAAAGCAAGCCGCCGCCAAGGTGGCGGTGTTCTGGCCTGACGCCAAGACTGCCGGCGTCCACGTCAACATCAGCGGGGCCGGGGTCACCGCCAACGCGCGCAACCGCGACAACGCCATCAAATTGTTGGAATTCATGGCCGCTGACGCGGCGCAGCGCTGGTATGCCGAAACCAACAACGAATATCCCGTCAATCCGGCCATCGCGCCCAGCGCCACCCTCAAGGCGTGGGGCGAGTTCAAGGCCGATACCCTCAACGTCGCCAAATTGGGCGAGCTGAACCCCGCCGCCGTGCGGTTGATGGATCGGGCGGGATGGAAATAGGCCGCCGCCGCTTGACCGCCGCCGTCTGTGCGACCACCTGCTGACGGCCAAGGAGATGGAGGAGCCGAACTGACGTCCGCGGCGAACGTGACCGATTCCCCCGGCCGGGCGGCGCTCGCTTCCGAGCGCCCGGTTCCCATGCCCGCCGCCGGACGCCGAGCGCGCCGGCGGCAAGGGCGATGGCTCGGCCTCGACCTCGGGTCCCTGCTCGTGGTGGGGGCCGCTTTTTGCTTGGCCTTGCCGGTGTTGACCGTCGTGCTGACCGCCTTGCAGCCCGCCGGTCCGGTCTGGCGGCATCTGGCCGAGACCGTGCTGGCGGATTATCTGATCAACTCCCTGTTGCTGATGCTTGGGGTCGGCGCGGGGGCGCTGTTGGTCGGAGTGCCCGCCGCCTGGTTGGTCAGCCTGCACGAATTTCCCGGCCGGCGCTGGTTTGAGTGGGCGCTGCTGCTGCCGATGGCGGTGCCGGCCTATATCATCGCCTATACCTATACCGGGCTATTAGATTATGCCGGTCCCCTGCAAAGCCTGCTGCGGGAGCAGTTTCACTGGAGCCGCCAGGGTTATTGGTTCCCTGAAGTCCGGTCGCTGCCCGGCGCGATCATCATGCTGGCGCTGGTGCTGTACCCCTATGTTTATCTGCTGGCCCGCGCGGCGTTTCTCGATCAGTCGGTCGCGGTATCGGAAGTGAGCCGCACCCTCGGCGCGGGGCCGTGGCGGCGCTTCGTCGCTGTTTCTCTGCCGATGGCGCGACCCGCGCTGATCGCCGGCGTATCGCTGGTGCAGATGGAAGCCTTGGCCGATTACGGCACGGTGCAGTATTTTGGGGTCGGCACCTTCACCACCGGCATTTTCCGGGTGTGGTACGGCATGAACGATGCCGCCGCCGCCGCGCAGTTGGCCGCGCAGTTACTGCTGTTCGTCTTCGCGTTGCTGGTGTTCGAGCGCGCCTCTCGGCGGCGGGCGCGCTTCCATCACGCCGGCAACCGTCACTATCGAGCCCGCCGGCAACCGCTGTCGGGTCGCGCGGGGGCGCTGGCCGGCGTCGCCTGCTTGATTCCGCTGCTGCTCGGTTTTGTGATTCCGGCGGCGCAGCTGGCGGTTTGGGCGCTGCGGACCGCGCCCCAGATGATAGACGGGCGGTTTTGGCCGCTGTTGGCGCACAGTCTGTTACTGGCTTCGGGCGCGGCGTTGCTGATTCTGGCGCTGGCGCTGCTGTTGGGCTACGGCCTGCGGTTGCGGCCGCACCCGCTGGTGCGTCTGGCGGTGCGCGCCGCCGGCCTGGGTTATGCGGTGCCCGGAACGGTAGTCGCCATAGGAGTGCTGTTGCCGTTTGCGGCCATCGACCGCCGCGTGGATGAGTGGGCGCGGGGATGGTTGGGGATTTCGACCGGCTTGCTGCTGAGCGGCACCGTGGTTGCGTTGTTGTTCGCGTATTGCGCTCGGTTCCTGCCGGTGGCGCTCCAGAGCGTCGAGGCGGGCCTCAGCCGGATCCGGCCCAGCATGGACGATGCCGCCCGCGCGCTGGGTTCGTCGCCGAAAGGCGTGTTGGGCCGGGTGCACCTTCCGATGCTGCGCGGCAGCTTGTGGGTCGCCTTGCTGCTGGTGTTTGTCGATGTGCTCAAGGAATTGCCGGCCACCTTGATCCTGCGGCCCTTCAACTTCAATACGCTGGCGGTGCGGACCTACGAACTGGCCTCGGACGAACGGCTGGCGGATTCAGCCAGTTTCGCGTTGGCCATCGTCCTGGCCGGAATCGGACCGGTCATCCTGCTCAGCCGCGCCATCAGCCGCGCGAAATCGGATCATGACGCCGTTCCTTGAGTTGAACCAAATCGATATTGCCTATCCGCCGCGCCGGGTGATTCAAGACGTGTCGCTGGAGATGGCGGAGGCCGGCATCGGCTGTCTGCTCGGCCCGAGCGGCTGCGGCAAGACCACCCTATTGCGCGCCATCGCCGGTTTCGAACCGCTCCAGCACGGCGCGATTCAGTTGGAAGGGCGCGAACTGAGCCGGCCCGGCTGGACCTTGCCGCCGGAGCGGCGGCGGATCGGCATGATGTTTCAGGATTTGGCTTTGTTCCCGCATCTGACCCTGGCCGATAACATCGCCTTCGGCCTGCGCGCCTGGAAAGCCAAGGAACGCCAGAGCCGGGTAGGCGATTTGTTGCGGTTGATCGGATTGGACGATGACGCCAAGCGCTACCCGCATCAGATTTCTGGCGGCCAGCAGCAACGGGTGGCGCTGGCCCGCGCCTTGGCGCCGCGACCGCGCCTGCTGTTGTTGGACGAGCCGTTTTCCAGTCTGGACGTAACCCTGCGCGAAGGGCTGGCGCGCGAGATTCGCGCCATTCTGCTGCGCGAGGGCATCGGCGGGTTGTTGGTCAGCCACGATCAATTTGAAGCCTTCGCCTTCGCCGATGAAATTGGCGTGTTGCGACACGGGCGGCTGTTGCAGTGGGACAGCGCCTACAATCTTTACCACCGGCCCGCCGACCGGTTCGTCGCCGGTTTCATCGGTCAGGGCGTGTTGCTGTCCGGTCGGATGGGGGAAGGGAGCCGGGTCTGCACCGAGCTGGGCGATATCGACGGAATGTCGTTGGCCGACTGCGCGCCGGGCGATCCGGTGGAAGTGCTGGTGCGGCCGGACGACGTGGCTCACGACGACGCTAGCCCGCTCACGGCGGAAGTGGTGGAGCGGGCTTTTCGCGGCGCGGATTTTCTCTACACTCTCAAGTTGGCCAGCGGCGCGCGGCTGCTGTGCCTCGCGCCCAGCCATCACGATCACGCGCCGGGCGAGCGGATCGGCATCCGGCTGGAAATCGACCATTTGGTGATGTTTCGGACCGCATGACCGCTATCGGGCAGTGGCGGCATCCGCCCCGACGCGGCCGGCTTGCCTGAATTCGCCTCGTGGCGCGACAATTGCTAGCCCTCAAGACTTTGTGGAGTCCGGCCGCTGAAGGGTCTTGAGCGAGGTCTAAGGGTTCAGTCGTCGGTCGAAAATAACCAATAAAGCAAACGATCTTTCGGTTGGAGTTCTTGTGTGGAAAAGGTGTGGTTGACGCACTATCCGTCCGGCGTGCCGGCGGAGATCAATCCCGATCAATACCGCTCGCTGGTGGAGGTATTCGAGCGCAGCTGCTGTCAGTTCGGCCGCCGTCAGGCTTTCCACAGCATGGGCTACAGCATGAGCTACAACGAGCTGGAGCAGAAAAGCCGGGCGTTCGCCATCTATTTGCAACAAGGATTGGGTTTGGAAAAAGGCGAGCGGGTGGCGATCATGCTGCCGAATCTGCTGCAATATCCGGTGGCGCTGTTTGGGGTATTGCGCGCCGGTCTGGCGGTGGTCAACCTCAATCCGCTGTGCACCCCGCGCGAGCTGGAGCATCAGTTGCGGGATTCCGGCGCCAAGGCCATCGTCATTCTGTCCGGTTTCGCCCACCTGCTGACCAAAGTGGTCGATAACACCCCGATTGGGACAGCCATCGTTACCGAAATTGGCGATCTGCTGTCGTATTGGAAGGCCAAAGTCGTCAATTTGGCGATCAAGCACAGCAAGCAGAAAGCCCCGGCTTACCACTTGCCGAAGGCGGTCGCCTTCAAGGAGGCTCTGGCCGCGGCGACGGGCCACGCGCTGCGGCCGGTCAAGATCGGCGGTCAGGATTTGGCGTTGCTTCAGTATACGGGCGGCATTACCGGATTGCCCAAGGGCGCGATGCTGACCCACCGCAACGTAGTGGCGAACATGGAGCAGTGCGCCGCCTACCTCGGACCTCGGGTTCGGGGCGGTGAGGAAATCGCCATCAGCGCGCTGCCGCTGTATCACTTGTTTTCGCTGACGGTCAATTGCTTGTGCTGGGTCCGCTACGGCGGATTGAACGTGTTAATTGCCAACCCGCGCGACGTGCCCTCGTTGGTGGCCGAACTGCGCCGCTGGAAATTCACCGCGATGATCGGCGTCAACAGCCTGTACAGCGCATTGGTGAACAACGAAAAATTCAGAAGGTTAAATTTTGGAACGCTCAAGCTGGCCGTCGGCGGCGGCGCGCCGATCCAGCAGGCGGTAGCGGAACGGTGGCGGGCCGTAACGGGCTCGCCGATCCTGGAAGGCTACGGCCTGACCGAAGCCTCTCCGCTGGTCTGCCTCAATCCTGTCGACCTTGAGGAATTCAACGGCAGCGTCGGCCTGCCGCTGCCCTCCACCGAGATTCAACTGCGCGACAGCGCCGGCGGCGAGGTCGCGCCCGGCGGGCAGGGCGAGCTATGGGTGCGCGGTCCGCAAGTGATGCGCGGTTACTGGCGTCAGCCCGAACAGACCGCCCGCAGCCTGCGCGATGGATGGTTGATGACCGGCGATATCGCCACCCTG
Source organism: Competibacteraceae bacterium UBA6584 (assembly GCA_002433805.1). GTDB lineage: Bacteria > Pseudomonadota > Gammaproteobacteria > Competibacterales > Competibacteraceae > Competibacter_A. The sequence goes on from DJIW01000031.1 coordinate 8,502, forward strand.
GACGAACGGGGTTTCGTCCGGATCGTGGACCGTCGCAAGGATATGATCCAAGTTTCGGGTTTCAATGTATTTCCCAACGAAATCGAACAGGTGGTGAGCGGCTGTGAAGGGGTTCTGGAGGTGGCCTGCGTCGGCATCCCGGATGAAAAGACCGGCGAGGCGGTCAAAATCTGCGTGGTGCGCAGACCGGGCGTCGCGCTGTCGGTCGACGCCATTCTGGCGCGCTGCCGCCATCAGTTGGCGGCCTATAAGATCCCCCGGCATATCGAGTTTCGCGACAGTTTGCCCAAATCGAGCGCCGGCAAAATCTTGCGCCGCGAACTGCGCTGATCGGACCGGGTTGGGAAGATGGGATGGCGGTGATGGTAAAACGGCGTCTCGGGCCGCTCGGAGTAAAGCTCCGCTGGCGCTGTGGGGCCGGCTGGCGGAGCCGTTCAAACCGGTTCGGGCGGAGCGCCGAAAAGCTGGTCCAGCTGTTGGTGGATTTCCTGTTCCAATATTGATTTCAGCGGGGCCAGGAGAAATCCCAGTCGGGCGTTGATGCGAACCGCGTCCGGTTCTAGATCGATTTGACCGCCGATCCCAGTCCGCTCGAAATACAAGGAATCGTCTTGCCAGTGATAACTGATCTCGTAACGTTGGGCGAGTCGTTCGATGAGTTGTTCCGCCGCTTGACGGACTTGCTCTCGAGCGAGTTGATGAGAGCGGTGGATAACGATATGAGACATTATCGCCTTCGTTGGGCTAGGATTTGCCCGGTGCGCTCGGGGCCGGAGCGCTCGGGCGGCCGTGGATCGGTGGTTTGGACGATTGGCGTTCCCGATCGCGATTAGACACGATGCGCTCGGCCGCGTCCAGAATCGGGCGCGCGGTGGGCCGGCCGGCGTTGGGTCGCTCTTTCGACCCGAGCGCGTTTGCTCGATTTTGGCCTTTTGCGTCGCCGGAGTCGGGCCGCGCGCCTGTGTTTTTCTGAAAGTCGTAGTAGGATGGTGGCCTGTTCCAATTGACTAAAGAGAATCGGGAAATGACCTCAGGTATCGCCCGCGCGCTCGTGGCCTTGGCTCCCATCGCCCGGCTGGCGGTTTTCCTTGCGGCCGTTGGGGCGGTCCTTTCGTCCGCTCCGGCCCTGGCGGCCGATTTGGCCTTCTCGGATCAGGAATCCCAGGCGAACGGCCAAGCGGTTCCCGTCCGTCCGGTGCCGCCGCAACGCTACCAACCCGAGCGCGAACCGCCGCGAATCGTCGAGGAAATTCCTGAAGCCGCGTTGCAGGGCCGCGCCGCCGGCGCAAGCGAGGACGAGATTCCGGTGCGTCGCCTGGATCTGCCGCCGCCGGCGTCGGTGGCTGAGCAGATGGCTTCGAAGCAAGCGCAGGGCGGCCCTCGGAAAATTGGCTTCAACCGCCGCATGGCCGATTTTTTGGAGCCTTCGCAGACCGTGTCTCGGTCTTGGCAGTGGAAGGCGCTGGCGGGCGGCGAACAGGTCACGCGCCTGCAGGTGACGTCCCCCGGCGCGGCGGCGCTGCGCGTGGGCGTTCGGGTCAAGCGCGTCCCTGCGGCGGGCGAACTGCGCTTTTTCTCCGGGCAAGTCGTTCAAAGTCGCGCGTACCGCATCGAGTTCAAGAATCTGCAACAGGTTCTCAACGCCAGTCGCCTCGCCGGGGAACAAGCGGGCGAAAATTCGGATGTCTATTGGTCGCCGACGCTGGAAGGCGAGCGGGCGATCGTGGAAATTCGGTTGCCCTCCCAGGCCGACCTCTCTCAGGTCGATTTGGAAATTCATGCGGTTTCCCATCTGCTGCTCGATCCCAAACAGTCGAGCAATCTAGCGCCCCAGGCGGCGGCGAGCTGCAATCTGGATGTCAATTGTTATCCCACGCTCAACCAAAGCGGCGAAGATATTTCCACCTCGGTCGCTCGAATGGTGTTTACCACCAGCGACGGGACGGGGCTTTGCAGCGGCACCTTGCTGGCGGATCGCAACCAGTCCAAAACCCCTTTTTTTTTGACCGCCCGTCATTGCGTCTCGACCGCCGCCGAGGCAGCCTCGCTTGAAACCGCCTGGTTTTATGAATCTTCGGAGTGCAACAGCCGCGCGCCCTCAACCAACATCCAGTTTCGATCCGGCGGCGCAAGTTTGCTGGAGAGCTATGCCAAGAACGACATGACCCTGTTGCGCCTCAACGAACAGCCGCCCGCCGGCGTGATTTACGCCGGTTGGAACTGGAACGCGGAAGGCGAAAGCTATACCGCGATCCACCATCCGGAAGGCGATTGGAAAAAGATCAGCTTCGGCGCCGCGCAAAGCGACTACCGTTGCGATGCGGGTTCGGGCGCTCAGGTGATCTGTTTTCCCGATGCGGGCGGAAGTTATTTCAGGATGCTGTTCGATCGGGGTTTCACCGAACAAGGCAGCAGCGGTTCCGGAATTTTCAAGAATAACGCTTATCTGGTGGGCACGCTGACAGCGGGCAGCGGCGTTTGCAACAACGCTTATGGAATGTACGGCCGCTTTAAGGTGGGTTACGACAGCGGCCTCAATAAATGGCTGGAAAACAATAAAATAGGATTTTTGGAGAATCCGCAGCCGTCGTCTTATCAAAGCGGGATCACCGTCATTTCAGGCTGGACCTGCATTCCCGGCATCAACCGAGCGACGCCCGAAATCGGGCAAGTGATGATTGAAATCGATGGCAATACCCAGCTGCGCGCCGGTTACGGCACGCAGCGCGAAGATACCCGCGATGCTTGCGGCGATGTGAATAACGGCTTCGGCGTGCTGGTCAATATGAACCGCTTCGGTCCTGGCCCGCATTCGGTGCGGGCGTTGGCCGACGGTCAGGAAATCGGCCGGGCCAGTTTCACGGTGACCACGCTCGGCGCCGACTACCTGCGCGGCGCCAGCGGCGTTTATCGGCTTTCCGATTTCCCGGCGGCCGGGCAAAACGTGGTGATCCGCTGGCAGGAAAACCTGCAGAATTTTGTAATCAGCGGCCGCAACGTTGCGGCCGCTACCCAGAGCCAACGGATTCCGACTCCCTTGAAGGTAGGCGCCGTTCCCGTGGCAGCGCCATTGAGGAGCGATGCTGTCGCGCTGGCCGCGACGCCGGCGGGCCTTCGGGGTTATCTGGAAAATCCGCAGCCCGCATCGTATCTCAGCGGCATCACCGTGCTTTCGGGCTGGGCCTGCCAGCCTGCGGCCATCAAGCAAGTGACGGTGGAAATCGACGCTTCGCCGACGCAAGCCAGTTATGGAACGGAGCGGTTGGATACCAATTCCATCTGCGGCGATGCCGATAACGGCTGGGGGGTATTGTTCAATACCAACATCTTGCGAGACGGCGCGCATCAGGCGCGCGCGCTGGTGGACGGCGTGGAGTTGGGCCGCGCCGACTTTACCGTCACCACGCTGGGCGGTGACTATCTGCGCGGGCTGAGCGGCACTTACCGGCTGGCGGATTTTCCCAAGGACGGGGATAGCGTGGTCGTAACCTGGCAGGAAAACCTGCAAAACTTTACGATCAAAGAAGCCAACGTTCGTTGATCGAAGCAAGTCGCTCGCGTGAAGCGAATCACCGCGACCCTGGGGATGGGCGCGTTTTAAGCGAGCGCGGTTCGGATCGGTCACTGGCATCAAAGTTGCTCAATTTTTTGAGAGGATGCGACCGCGAGCGCGTTGCATCCAGACTTGTCGGCTCAGGGGCGCGGCTTAGACCGTCCGGCGTTGCCGTATTCTCAACGGGGCAGGGGTCATGACCCGGAGTGTCACCCCGCCTGACTGCATTTGCCAAGCGCGGTCCTTGGCGCGGAATTGCGGCTTTTACATTGAGCCGAGGACAATACAGCGAATGGATGGGATAGAGTCAGTCGATAAAGATGGATTGTCCGTCGTGCTGGGCGAGGGCGTGGTGACGAGCGCGACGCGGTTGACCCTGTCAGGGAATTTATTGGGAGTGCTTCGAGGTGGCGCGAAGGCGCGCTGGCCGTTGGGGCGAGGAGAGGGGCATGTATACCGCCTACTTCGGTTTTAATAGCAAACCCTTCAAACCGAAGGACCCGAAAGACTACTACCGCAACACCAATTTCGATGGGGCTTGCGCCGATATCCTGGACGGGATCCGGGAGCGGCGAGGTTTTATCTTGTTGACCGGCGATGCCGGCGTCGGGAAGACCCTGGTGTTACGGCGTTGCATGCAGGAAGCGGACGACGTCCATTTCGTCCTGCTCGGCAACGCCAACCTCGATTTTCCCGATATTCTGAATTATTTGGCGTCCAACCTGGAGTTGGATACCGACGGTTTGGATCCCGAGCAGCGCCCGCAGTTGCTGCTGGACGCTCTAGCCGCCCGAGCGCGGCGGAATCGGGCCATCGCCTTGCTGCTCGACGATTCCCAACATCTGCCCGACGATGTGCTGCTGCGCTTGCGAGAGTTCGTGGAAACGCCGGCTCTGCCCAACCAGCGGTTGCAAGTGGTCTTGGTCGGGTTGCCGGAAATGGAAAGTCGGTTGGAGCAACCAGCCTTGGGCCCGTTGCAAAACAGCATTCGGGTCCGATGCCGCCTCGAGCGACTGAGCGATCTGGAAACGGCATTGTTCATCGCCCATCAATTCGAAGTCGCGGGCCAGAAGGACGGCGCTTTATTGTCTCCGGCCGCCATCGAGCGGATCGGCTTTCATTGCAAGGGAGTCACCCGCGCCATCGCTATTTTGTGCGATACGGTGCTGTTGCTGGCCAGCTTGCAGTCGGAGCGCGAGATCACGCCGGAACTGATCGATGAGGCCGCGCAAAATTGCTTTTTGAGCGAACAGATCAAGCCGGTGGACGCCCCAGAGGCGAATGAAAAACCGCTGATGGAGCCGCTGTCGGCCCCGTCGTCGGGCCTCAACTTCGACTTGGATTTGGCCGAATTCGATTTTTCGTTCGATTACAACGAACAGGCGATGAAGTCCAAAGGGCTGGCGGCTGCGGAGCCGGACGCAAAGGCCGACCCGGCTCCGGCCGGCTCCCTGGCCTCGGTCGAGCCGGTTTCAAGGTTCGCAGCCAAACCCGCCCCCGCCGCCAAGGGTGAGGCAGAACCGGCCGGGGCGCTCGCCACCGCCAAGCCGGCGGTAACGCCCGCCGCGCCAACCACGGCGTTGGCGGCCGAGCCGGCCGCGACGCAGTTGACCGAGTTTGCGCAATTATTGAGCGAACTGGCCGAAAAACTGGAGGGTAAAGATCCGCGCGATCAGCACGCGCTGAGTTATTTTCGAAACCGTTATCTGCGGCTGGTGGAAGGCGGCGAACCCGCTCGGGCGCAGGAGTTCGCCCAGCGCATCGACCGGCTCCGCGAAACGCAGCAGCCGATCTATGTGGCGCTGGCGACCGCCGTCAACCCGGCGTCGGGGCAAGACGGCGTGCTGTGCGTGCTGTTGCTCAATCCCACCTGGTGGTTGTATCGGGAAGTTCGATTGCGGTTGCGCAGCACCGATCTGGTGTTCGCCAACGACGGCCAGATTCCGCCGTTGCGGTTGCTGGACGGGCGAGATGCCCAGGTGGTCTATCAGAACTATCGCTATCCGCTGGTCGATTCCGCGCAAACCACGCTCTGGTTGGAACTCGACCTGTGCGACCATCGTGGAAAATGGACCGCCTACGACAGCCGGCAACAAGTGCGGCTCGATTTTCCCGGCCGTTCGCGGCCCGCGCAATGGGAGACCGCGCCCGGCGCTAACGACCGTTTTTGGCCCGAACCCTTGACCGCCGAGCCGCTGGTCGGTTCCTGGTTGTGGGGGGATCTGGCGGCGACCGAGAGCGCTGGCGGCCGCGCCAAGGAGGAGGGCGACAATCTCGTGTGCACCTACCCGCTCGAATTGCGGGCGGAGCAAGCGCGCACCAGCAGTTTGCGCACCGCGATCGAGCACGCGCTCAGCCGGGGCACCCCGCTGACCCGGGCCTTGCTGCTGTCGGCCGATCCCTCGCAAGCGCCGAGCCGCATCGAACTGGTGTCGCGACCCTTCATGATCTTCGGCCGGCACAGTTCGACCGCCGGCACCGGCTTCGGCGACTTCACGCTCGGTTTCGTGCCGAAATACACCCGAATTTCTCGACTGCATTGCGTGATTTGCGCCTTGGGCGATCAGCTGGCGCTCATGCCCGCCAGCGATGTCGGGCATACCTACACCGGCCGCAACGGCCAGCGGCTGCCGCGCGGAAGCTGGGAGCTGCTGGAGTCCGACGACAACGTGGATATTTGCGATCTCTATCGCTTGAATCTGGTATTGGCTTGGGATCGAAAATGGGAGCGCGCGCCGAGCAACTGGGATCCGCGCCAGCCGCGCGAAAAGTTCGGCCGCTACCTCCTCGATCTGGTCGAGGTGCTGCGCCAGCGCGACCGGCAAGGCAGCGCCGATGAATTGCGCAAGACGTTGCGCCAGCGCTATTTGAATTTATTGCGCGTGCAGGATCGGGTCTCCAAGCTGAACGGCGTCGGCAATCCGGGTTCCTTGCTGTATGCTCGATTCGAACGCGAGGACGCCGCCCGCCGGCAAGTGGTGCATTTCTATGTCCCGAAATGGGTTTCGCTTGGCAATTCGTCTCAGGCGGGCCTGCGCATTGAGGCCGGGGATGTGAAACCGCACCATGCCGAGATTTTGTTTCGGGAAGGGATGTACTGGATTCAGAATCTGGCCGAGCCCGGCGCGGTGCGGGTCGGCCATCACGGGTTGGCGACCAACGAGGTGCTGGCGCTGGAAACGGGCGACGTGCTGACGGTCGGATCGGCGCAATTCAGCTTTGAAGCTTATTGAGCCGACCCTCGGGCGCGGCTCCGGGCGGATGCGGCAACGCGATCTCGGCCAGCAGGCCGCCGAGGGCTTCGGAACGGCCCAAGCGCAAGGTTCCGCCGTATTGGGCGACGATGTCGCTGATGATCGCAAGCCCCAGGCCGTGGCCGGCGCGCGATTCGTCGATCCGGGTTCCCCGTTGCCGCAACAGTTCCAGCTGCTCCGGCGGGCAGCCGGGTCCGTCGTCCTCAACTTGCAACCACAGCCCGCCGACGTCGGTGTTCGCGGTCAGTAGCACCACCCGTCTGGCCCACTGACAGGCGTTGTCGAGCAGGTTGCCGAGCAACTCCAACAAATCGTCGCGGTCGCCGGGAAATACGCTGTGCGGCGGCACCCGTAATTCAAAATGCAGCGCGCAGTCCTGATGGATGCGGCGCAGCGTTTCCGCCAAGTCGGTAATTTCCCGGGCCAGCACCACCCGTTGTCCGGGCGTGCCGCCGCCGGCGATCCGCGCCCGTTTTAATTCTCGTTCGGTCAGCTGGCGGATGCGCTGGATCTGCTGGCGCAGATCCAGCCACCAAAGCTTGACGTCTCCGGCGGGCGGGGGCTGATCGCTCAATTGAGTGAGCGCGGTCAGCGGGGTTTTTAAGGCGTGAGCCAGGTTGCCGAGCGCGTGGCGGGTGCGGCGCTGGCGCTGGCCCATCAATTCCAGCAGGCGATTCAATTCTTCAACCAACGGTCGGACTTCGTCGGGAGCGTTTACCGATAACTGCGAAATTTCGCCGCGCGCCAAGCGGGGCAACTCGCGGCGGACCTGCTCCAAGGGCGCCAGACCGTTGCGCACCAGCCACCGTTGCAGCAGCAACAAAGCGCCGAACAGGGTCAAGGCGATCAGGCCGAACCGCGCGAGCCAGCGCTGTAAGCCGGCGTCGATCGGGGTGAAGTCCTCGGTCACGACAATGGAAACCGGCCGGTCTCGAAGCTGAAAACTCCGGCTGACCATCAGCAGTTGCTGGTTCTGTGGTCCCACCGTAAAGGTTTGGATCGGCTGATGCTGGAAGATGGCCGGCGGCAGTTCGGCATCCCACAGCGAACGCGAACGCAGTTCGCCGCCGGGCGTTTCGATCTTGTAGTAGTGTCCTGAATACGGTTGCCGAAACGGCGCGCCGACCCGCTCGGGAGCGAGCAGTGGCCGGCCGTCGGCGTCGAACTCCAAGGCGGTCAGGAGCGTTTCCATGTCGTGCGCCAGCCGGGCGGCGACGAAATTCTCGGTGATCCGCCGCAGGGAATAGTAGCCGCCGGCGACTGCTAAGGCGGTCAAGGCAGCGAGCCCCACGACCAAGCCGACGGACAATCGGGTTTGCAATGAGGTCATGCGATCTCAATTCCAAACACGTAGCCCTGGCCGCGCCGGGTGACGATCGACTCATGGCCGAGCTTGCGGCGCAGCCGGTTGATGTAGACCTCCAGCACGTTGCTGTCGCGTTCGGTTGTAAAATCGTAAACGTGTTCGGAGAGGCGGGTTTTGGAGAGAATCCGGCCCGGATGCAACATGAAGTAGCGCAGCAGGCGGAATTCGGTGCCGGTCAAGTCGAAGGCTTCAGCGGTGGCGAGGACGATCACGGTCTGGGTTTCCTCGTTCAATTCGAAGCCGGCCACGCGCAGCGGACCCTGCGGTCGGGCATGACTGCGCCGCAGCAGCGCATGGAGCCGGGCGATCAATTCGGCGGTATGGAAGGGTTTGCTCAAATAATCGTCAGCGCCGGCCTTGAAGCCGTCCACTTTTTCATGCCAGGCGTTCCGGGCGGTCAGAATCAGCACCGGCACCAAATTGCCGTCCGCGCGCCAGCGTCCCAGCACCTCAAGCCCGGAGCGTCGGGGCAGGCCGAGATCCAACACCACGACATCGTAAGGTTCGGAAGCCCCCATGAACTCGGCCTCAACCCCGTCGCCGACCTCATCGACGGCGAATCCCGCGTGCTCCAGTTCGATTCGCAGCCGCGCGACCAGAGACGGATCGTCTTCGACCAACAGCAAACGCATCGTTAGTCTTCAGGTTCCAAGTGCCACAGCTCGCCGGTGGCGGCATCGTATTCGAATTCGTGCACCGCGCCGTCATCGTCCAGAATTTTCAGATCGTAGACGTAGCGACCCCTTTCGAATTCGAGCTCCGCTTCCAGCAACTGGCCACCCCGGTAGCGGCGATGGTGGTTGGCGATAATGGCGCCGAGCGATAGGATTTTTCCAGCACGGTGCAAGCGGTGGATCTCTTCGGTATCGAAACGGGCCGCTGTGGGCTTCGCGCCGAGCAGAACGCCCATCAGCACCATGCAAATAACATAACGGTGAGCCGGCATGAGGGTGCTCGCAACGCACGCGCCTCGCTGACAGATGAGTAGGAGAAAGTTGGCTTGATGAAGTGGATATTAGGCCCGTTTTCGGCCGGTGAACATGGCGAGCGCCAGATTTTCGCGATGCAGCAGGCTTTCCCACGCCACGCCCACCAGATGACCGGCCACTAGAATCAGCGTGAAGTTAGCGAAAAATTCATGCGTCTCCTCCAAGACATCAATGAAGGAATCGCCGCTATCCGCCAGCAAGCCCGCGAGAGGCCCCAAACCCTTATCGGCCCCGTAAAGTCCGAGACCGGCGGCGACCGTGACGGTCAGGCTCAACAGCAAAATGACGATCATCGCGCCGCCGGCGGGATTGTGTCCCAGATGGCGCGGGGCGCGCAGCAGTAAGACATCCTTTACATAGCGCAAGGTAACGCCCGGTCCGCGCGCAAAATCGCTGAATCGAGCGTGGCGCGGCCCCACAAAACCCCAAAGCAGCCGGAATGCCAGTAAGCCCGCGATGGTGTAACCCGCCCAAACGTGCACGATCTGCAACCACTCGCCATCCAAGCGATCTTGAATGGCTTCAAACGGTTCGCCTTGGGTGAAGTAAGCGGCGCAGAAGGCGGCGACCAAGATCCAGTGAAACAGGCGGACCAGCGGATCCCAGACAATCACTTCAGAATCAGGCGCGGGAGTCATGGTTGGAATCCTTCAGCAAGGGCCTCCGCCCGCCGGGCGCGTCGGCGCGTCGGCGGGGGGATAGCTTATTTACCTTCCTCAGCGATAAGTTGACCGGTTTTGATCTCGTAATAGACTTCCCATTTCTTACCGTCGGCCCCGTCGATTTTCACTTCCCAGGTTTTTTTACCTTTCTTGGTATCTTCATAAGCCTTGGTGACTTTGCCGGGATGGGCCTTGAGCGCCATCTCAATCGCCTGTTCCTTGGTTATGTCCTGAGCGGCGGCCGCTGGGGCCGGCTGAGCCGCCGGCGCGGCGCTCTGGCTTTCTGCAGCGGCCACGCCGCCGGAAAAGCTAACGATTGTCAATAGCGCGGCGGTGGGTAACACAGCGCGTAATTTCATCGAGATAACCCTCCATTGAATGCAAGAAAAGTCGAACGGATCGGCGAATTTGCGTCGTTCGCTGGTCGCACCCGTGACCGAGGGGCCTCACTCTAGGCCAATGAGCTGAATTCAACCTGAACTGGATTTCCTTTAACGAGACTGGAAGTTGGCAATTTGAAAAGACCGCTTTAGACTTGCGCATTCGTCGCATAAATCTAAAAGCTAGAGCGGAGCGGTATGCCGTGGAAATGAAAAACCTCGACCAAATCCTGCAATCAGTCCGAAACGATCTTCCGCGCGCCAGCAAGACGGCGGCCGCCATCGATCGCGGCGCCAGCTTGGAGGAGATTTCCGAGCTTGCCGAGGAAGAAGGGTTGCACAAGCTCGCGACGGTATTGTTCGAGGCCGAACAAGAAGCGCTCCGGAGGGAGTCCGCTTTGAAAGACAATCCCGCCACCGCGACCAATGACTTCATTCGAAACATCCGCGAGACGTTGCCCAACGACAGCAAGACGGCGGCCGCCATCGACCGCGGCGCGTCTTGGGAAGAAATTTCGGAATTGGCCGAGCAGGAAGGGGTGCACCATTTAGCCTCAACGCTATTTGAGGCCGAGCAGGAACGGTTGCGCGATCCATCCTGATGCCGCGCCGCCGGCCTAAACTCGCGGCTGGCTCCAGCGGCGTCCCTCGTGCTGTTGCGCGTCTAACCATGGTCCGATCTTCTCAGCGCCCGCTGGTCGTCCTTTCGCCTCGGTCGTTACTTCGATGGAAATCAGTGTGTCCTTTTCCCACGGTCGTCCGGCGATCAACGATCTTCCCAAGCGGCGTCCGCTGCCTCGCGTTCGCGAGCGCGGGTTGAGCGGTGATCGATGATGAGAACGAAACTCCGTTCTGATCGCCTGTCCGACCCATACGTCAAGTTGGGTATGAAACATTTCGTAAAGGTTCTGCTGCAAAATCCGGGCGCGGCCTCGCTGGCTTTGTTCGCGCGCGAGCTGCTCGCCAACCCCCGAGCCATGGGCGCGGCCTGCCCGAGCGCGCCCGCGCTGGCCAGTTACATGGCGTCCCAAGTGCCTTGGGATCGCGAGGGGCTGGTGTTGGAATTGGGCGGCGGCACCGGCGCGGTGACCGCTGCCTTGCTCAAACGCGGGCTGCCGCCTTGGAAGCTGGTGGTGGTCGAACGGTCGCCGACGCTGGCCCATCACTTGCGCCAGCGGTTTCCCCAGCTGCGGGTCATTCAAGGCGACGCCGCCCAGCTGGGGCAATTGCTGAACCACGAAAAAATGAAAAGCATCGGCAGCATCGTGTCTAGCCTGCCGTTGCGCTCGCTGCATCCCGCCACCACCCGCGCCATCAACCATCAATTCGAAACCCTGCTCGACTGGGGCGGTTTGCTGGTTCAGTTCACTTATGACCTGCGCGGCACCCGCGCCGGCTTGCTGCCGCGCTTCCGTCAGCTTTCCAGCAAGATCATCTGGAGCAACCTGCCGCCGGCTCGGGTGGAAGTCTTCGAGCGCAAGAGCTAGTCAACGCCGTTCGCGCTGCTGTTCGGCCGCTTGTTGGGCCTGAATCGCGGTCAGCGCGATAGTGAAGACGATATCTTCCACCAGCGCGCCGCGCGATAGGTCGTTGACGGGCTTGTTGAGCCCCTGCAGCATCGGGCCGATGCTGATGACGTCGGCGCTGCGCTGCACCGCCTTGTAGGTGGTGTTTCCGGTATTGAGATCCGGGAAAATGAACACCGTCGCCCGCCCCGCAACTTGGCTGTCGGGCGCTTTGCTCTGCGCCACGGTCTTGATCGTGGCCGCGTCGTATTGCAACGGTCCGTCGATCAGCAAATCCGGCCGCCGCTGGCGGGCGAGGCGGGTAGCCTCCTTGACCTTTTCCACGTCGCTGCCGGCGCCTGAAGTGCCGGTGCTATAACTGAGCATGGCCACGCGCGGCGGGATGCCGAACGCCTTGGCGGATTCGGCGCTTTGAATGGCGATATCGGCCAAATCCTCGGCGTTCGGGTTGATGTTGATGGCGCAGTCGCCGTAGACCAGCACCTGCTCCGGCAAGCACATAAAGAAGATGGAGGAGACCAGCCGGACGGCGGGCGCGGTCTTGATCAGTTGCAGGGCGGGGCGGATGGTGTTGGCGGTGGTGTGGACGGCGCCGGATACCAAGCCGTCCACCTCGCCCAATTGCAACATGAGAGTCCCCAACACCACGGAATCGTGCAACTCTTCTTCGGCCAGACCCGGCGTCAGCCCTTTGTGCTGGCGCAGTTCGACCATGGCGTCGATATAGCGGTGATCGATCTGGGTCGGATCGATGATTTCGATATCCGGCGGAATGCTCATGCCGCGACGCGCCGCCAGCCGGTGCATCCGCCCGCCGTCGCCCATCAACACGCAGCGGGCGAGGCCGCGCTGGTGGCAGATGATCGCCGCTTCGATCGTGCGCGGTTCGTTGCCCTCGGGCAGGATAATGCGCTTATTGGCCTTGCGCGCCCGTTCCACCAAGGTATGTTGGAAGGCGGGCGGGCTGAGCCGACGTTCCTCGATGCGGGTCAGCAGCGGTTCTTTCCAATCCAAGGTCACGTGCGAGGCGACCGCTTCGACCGCTTGCTGCATCCGATCCCGATCATCGAGCGGGACTTCCAGATTGAGATGAGGCAGGTAAAGCACCGATTGCAACGTGCTGTACGGCATGGTCAGCACCGGTAGGCCGACATCGAGCGCCGGACCGCACAACTTCCAAACCCGCAAGTCGGGTTTGAGCCCGCCGGCCAACAGTACGCCGGCGACATGGGCGCCGCCCATGGTCGCCATGCAGATGGCCAGCAGCAGATCGTCGCGGTCGCCGGGAATGATCGCCATGGCGCCGGGCCGCAGCTCCTGACAGCTATTGACCAAAGTGGAAGCACCCAAGACCACATGGGTCACCCGTCGATTCAACTGGCCTTCGTTCAGGGCCTGCGCGCCGATCAATTGCATGATGTCGCGCACCCGCGGAGCGCTCAGCTCGCGCTCCCAAGGGATACAACCCAGTAGTTTGAAGCTTTCGGGCCAGTGTCGGGCGCATTCGACTCGGTATTCGGCCTGATGGCCGGGATGGCGGCCGTTCTCGGCGCGGCTGAAATCGAAACGAATATGGCCGGTTTGATCGACCGGTGCGTCCAATAGGTTGATGATGGCCCCGAGCATTCGATCGTGGCGGATGCCGCCGTAAGCGCGGGCGATGACCTCCACGGTGTCGGCGACCTGGCGCGGCGTATCGCGACCTGGCGCGGTGACGATGATGATTTTGGCGTCCAGGCTTTGCGCCATCTTGGCGTTGAGCCGGGTGCCGTAAGGTTGTTCCTCGGTGTCCACCAAGCCCTCGACGATCACGACGCTGGCTTGGTGCGCGGCTTGTTCGTAACGGGCGATGACCTCTTCCAACAGCACGTTTTCCTGATCGTGTCCGAGCAGTTTTTCTGCTTCCGATACCGGAATCGGCTCCGGTGGATTCAGGCTGGTCACCATCCTGGCCAAACGAGTCGAGCGTTCCGGGCCGGTATCGCTGGCGTGCGGCTGGCTGATGGGTTTGCAAAAACCAACCGGAATGCCTTCGCGGTCGAGCGCGTGAACGAGGCCTAAAGCGACGGTGGTCAACCCGACCCGTTGTTCGGTGGGTACGACGAGAATGGCGGTGGTCATGGCCGTTGCCTTGTAAGTTTGCGATGTTGCGATGCAATATACAATACATCCATTAGGACGTAAAAAGATACATAAAAACTTAAAATATCGTATAAAAAAAGCTTATTATTACTCTATCATTAGCTATTATTTGCGTAATTTGTAAAAAATTTAAGGCATTCATCAGCTATCGCCCTATATTGATCGGAGCGCCAAGAGCAAATGGCTTGACGCGCTAAAGCAGTGATGAGCATGACGCTTTAATCAGTCCCTCCAGCAAGTTTGTTCAATTGCCCGATGATCGAAGCCCAATGGAGTAGATTGGTGGAATAAAAAATTTGACCGGCGCTGGTGAGGCCGGCCAGATCGGTTTTGCCATCGCCGTTGAAATCGCCGGTGACCAGTTTGTTCAAGATGCCGGGAAGGTAAGTCCAACTAGTCAAGTTGGTGGTGTAATAGATATTGCCGGCGCTGGTGAGGCCGGCTAAATCAGTTTTGCCGTCACCGTTGAAATCGCCGGTGACCAGTTTATTCAAGATACCGGGGAGGTAAGTCCAATTGGCGAGATTGGTGGAATAAAAAATTTGACCGGCGCTGGTGAGACCGGCCAGGTCGGTTTTACCGTCGCCGTTGAAATCGCCGGTGACCAGTTTATTCAAGATACCGGGGAGGTAAGTCCAATTGGCGAGATTGGTGGAATAAAAAATTTGACCGGCGCTGGTGAGGCCGGCTAGGTCGGTTTCACCGTCGCCGTTGAAATCTCCGGCGACCAGCTGGGCGAGCGCGCCGGGGATATTGATCCAACTGGTCAGGTTATTAGAATAATAGATGCCGCCGGCGCTGGTGAGACCGGCCAGATCGGTTTTACCGTCGCCGTTGAAATCGCCGGTGACCAGTTTGTTCAAGATACCGGGAAGGTAAGTCCAGCTGGTCAAATTGGTGGTGTAGTAAATGTTGCCGGCGCTGGTGAGGCCGGCCAAATCGGTTTGGCCATCGCCGTTGAAATCGCCGGTGACCAGCTGGGCAAGCACGCCGGGGATATTGATCCAGCTCGTCAGGTTGTTAGAGTAATAGATGCCGCCGGCGCTGGTGAGGCCGGCCAAAATAACGTTATTTTGCGATTCAAAAGCGCCTAATGTTGGTGGGTTTGGACGAGGTTTTCCGGCGTAGTCCCGAGTTATAGTCGTCGATGCTTGACCGGCGGCAATCGCTGGCGACGCGGACTGCAAAACGTAATCAGCCGCTACATAACTGCCTGCCCGAACAAAGGCTGGATCGGCGTAAACATCGGTCGAACTTTGAGCTATTGATTCGGGAACGCTCCCAAACCAAAGATTGTGATGGAAGCGAAAGCCGCTGGCGTCGCCGCTCAACCACGTTTGTGGCGCGCCGCTGATCTGGACCCAAATATTATTGGCAATCTCATTATTGCTATGCGCATCAGGATCGACTTGTAGAGCGGTTTCAGCTTGGTTGTAGATCGTATTAAATGCAAATAGCACATTATTTAATCCACCGCCGCTTTGATAGTTGCCATAAATTAAGGCCGCTCGATTGGCGATAAAGATATTATTGACAATGGTGTTATCCGATGAAGTTAAAGGATTGCTCCAATCCGACCAGCTTTCATTGGCGATCTGAATACCAGAAGCAGGTAATAACGTCCTGCCGGGAGTGTGGTAGAAATCTCGGAAATACTCTTGCTGGCCTGTCGAATAAACCAGGTTGCCTTCATGGCGGGTTTGGATGCCGCCGTCGATATAAAGATTGACCGAATAATTATCGTGGACCACGTTGCGTGAGACATCGACCCGGCGCGACTGCATGATGCTGATGCCTTCGCCGTAATTCTCATAAACCTGATTACCTTGAACTATGATGTCTTGGCTGTAGAGAACGCCTAAGGTGGGATGCCAATTACTGTCCCAAGTGCGCGCCTGATTTTCCCGCACGTTGTGATAAAGCGTATTGTTAAGAATCTGGATATTGCTTACCCCAGCCGTCGTTTGATCGAGTTTTTGGCCGATAAAAAGGCCCGATTTTTGGCAATCGCGAATAGTGTTGTTTCGGATAACGATATTTTCGACAGGCGTGAAATTAGGCCAAATCTGAATGCCGATGCCAGTCGAGTTTCTGACATTAAAGCCTTCAACGATGACATGGCTCGCCAGTACAGTCAGCGCCGCCGGCTCGGATGGCGGAAGTCCGGAGCCATCCAAGATAACCGTTTCATTCAGATAGGGACGCACGGTTACCGGAGCTTGCGCCGTGCCACCCCTGTTGATCTGTTGCTCTTGGACGAGCGCGTGAGTTCCGCCGCGAACGTAAACCGTGTCGCCGGGTCCGGCGTAGCCTGGCAAAAAAGCGCGATTGATGCTGGCAAATGGATTGTTGATTGATCCGCTGGTCGTCGCCTGATCGCTGCCGTTGACGGCGACGAACCAGTCCGTGGCCGCTGCTGTCTTCGAAAAAGCGAGCGCGAGTAGCGTTAACAAAATGGGGGTTTTAAGGCGATGGCTGTGGAACATGGTCGTAATGCAATCAATCCAATGGCGATCAGTGTGAAGGGTCAATGAAGTTCTCGATCCAGTTGTTCGGCCAACCAACGCAGTTCGGGCGCGATATGGACCGGATAAGCCAGCGCGATTTGGTTGGCGCTCAGGGCGGGCGGCAGGGCCGCCAGTTGTGCCCGAATCCGATCCCGCGCCGTGTTTAGCGATTCGCGAGCAGACAGGCGACGGCCGCCTTTCATGACCGGCCGCAACAGAGGTTCGCCCGGCTGGGGGTGGTCTTCCAGACTGAGGTAATCTCCCGCGAAAGCGCCGTCCGCATCAAACGTCCGATACACTTGTTTGCGCCCCGGCCAAGTCGCCTTGCCTTGAGAGCGCTTGCGCCGGGGTTTGCCGGCATACTCTTGAAGTTTGTACACTAATTCCAGGATGGGCGCGTCGGTCGAGGCGGCCAAACGGGTGCCGACGCCGAAGCCGTCGATGGGCGCGCCGTCGGCCAACAGCTGCCGGAGCCGGGTTTCGTCGAGATCGCCGCTGGCGAAAATAGTGGCCTGATCCAGCCCGCCTTCATCGAGAGTGCGCCGGACGCGGCGGGCGGCCTCGCTCAGATCGCCGCTGTCGATCCGCACGCCCTTAATCGCGATGCCGCGCGCCCGCAAGCGGTGCGCGAGCGGGATCAGCTTGCGCGCGGCGGCTTCGGTGTCATAGGTATCGAGCAACACCACTACGTTGTCGGGTTGGGCGGCGGCGAAATGTTCGAAAGCGTCTTCCTCGCGGTCGTGAGCCTGAATCAGCGAATGGGCCATGGTGCCAAACAGCGGAATGCCGAAGCGCAGCCCCGCCAGCACGGTGGCGGTGCCGCTGAAACCGGCCAGGTAAGCGGCCCGAGCGGCGAGCAACCCCGCCTCGGCTCCGTGGGCGCGCCGCATTCCGAAATCCACCAACAGCTTTCCGGGCGCGGCCAACACGCAACGGGCGGCCTTGGACGCAATCAGGGTTTGAAAGTGAATGATGTTGAGCAATCGGCTTTCCACCAGTTGCGCTTGCGGCAGCGGGGCGGTGACTCGCAGGATTGGTTCGTCGGCAAAACAGGCCGTGCCTTCGGGCAAAGCATGAACCGTGCCGGTGAATCGAAACTCGGCTAGAAAATCCACGAAGCGTTGATTGAACCGGCCGCACCCGGCTAGCCAAGCCAACTCATCCGGGGTAAAACGAAGGTTTTCCAGATAGTCGAGCGCCTGTTCCACGCCGGCGGCGATCAGAAAACCGCGTTGGGGCGGCAGCCGGCGCGCGAACAGTTCGAACACAGCGAGCTCTTCCATGCCCCGGGCGTGGTAGGTTTGCAGCATGGTGAGCTGGTAGAGATCGGTCAGCAACGCGCTGGTTTCCATGGACATGGCGTCTACTTGGATGAGGGACCAAAATGCATCACCGGGTCCGGCCGGCGGCAACCGCCGACCGATGACAGAGCCGTTATCCCAGACTAGGGTGTCTTAACCGTTTGCCAGAGGGCTTATCCCGATGCTCGATACGCAAGAAATTGTAACGGAGGCGCGGGATGGCGTTGCGGTGGCGCGCATCCGGCGACCCGAAAAGAAAAATGCCCTGACGGTGGCGATGTACACCGCGCTGGCGGCGGTGTTGAAGCACGCCGAGGCCGATCCCGAAATTCGGGTGCTGGTGCTGACCGGCAGCGGTGACAGTTTTACCAGCGGCAACGATATCGTCGATTTTTTGACGGCGCCACCCGCCGGCGAAAATAGCCCGGTCTTTCAATTTCTGACGGGATTGCACCGCTTTGAAAAGCCGCTGGTCGCCGCCGTGAACGGACTGGCGGTCGGGATCGGCGTGACTTTGTTGCTGCATTGCGATATGGTCTACGTCCGAGCGGGCGCGCGGTTGCAGTTGCCGTTCGCCAATCTCGGACTGTGTCCCGAAGCCGGCTCCAGCGTGCTGTTGCCCCAGCGGATCGGCTACCCGCGCGCGGCGGAATTGTTGCTGCTCGGCGAGCCTTTCAGCCCCGAGCAGGCTCTGGCATGGGGGCTGATCAACGGCGTCGGGGTCGATGCGGAAACGACGCTGGATTTAGCGCTGGCGGCGGCGCGGCGGCTGGCCGCTCAGCCGGCGGCGGCGGCGCGGCTGACCAAGGCGCTGCTGAAAGAGCCCGAGGCCGCGCGGGTGAGCGAAGCCATCGCGCGGGAAGCCCGTCATTTCGTCGAGCTGTTGCAATCGCCGCGGGCGCGGGCCGCGTTGGAGGCGTTCGCGGGCCAGCGGACCGCAGGTTCGTAGTCGCGAGGGGTTTTGGTCGGCGGCTCGGCGCTAGTCGCCCTCGTTCAACAGCGCCAGCAAGCGGATCAGATCCGACAGCGAGTCGGCCTTTAATTTCTCCATGACCCGCTTGCGGTGGATTTCCACGGTGGACAGACTGATGCCCAATTCGGCGGCGATCACCTTGTTGTACTGACCTTCCGCCACCCGCTCCAGCACTTCCCGCTCGCGCGGCGACAGCAGCGCCATCCGGGCCGCCGCGTCGTCCCGACACGCCTGCCGGCGGCGTTCCCGCTGGTCCAAGGTCAAGGCTTCGCGGATTCGGGCTAACAAGGTCTGGCCTTGAAAGGGCTTTTCGATGAAATCGAACGCGCCGGCTTTCATGGCGCGAATCGCCATGGGGACATCGCCGTGTCCGGTCATGAAGATGATCGGAACGCGATGCCCTTGCGCCCGGAGCTGTTTTTGCAGGTCCAAGCCGCTCAGTCCCGGCATCCGCACGTCCAGCAGCAGACAGCCGGGCCGCTGGATGACGCCGGCTTCCAGGAAATCGGCGGCGTTGGCGAAAGTTTCCACGGCGAGCCCGCTCGCTTGCAGCAGCAGTCCGATGGCGTCGCGAACGGCTTGATCGTCGTCGATGAGAAAAACCGTCGGGACTTCGGACATGGGCGGGCGGCTCGGCGTCAACAACACGAGTGGATGGGCAGGCTGAAGTGAAACGACGCGCCGCCTTCGGGGTTGGCGCTCGCCCAGAGCTGTCCGTTTTGCGATTCGATGATCGAGCGGCTGACCGATAGCCCCAGGCCCATCCCGCCCGGTTTGGTGGTGAAAAAGGGTTGGAACAAGTGATTTTCCACTTCTTGACTGAAACCCTGACCGGTATCGCGGACGGTGGCCAGCACGTGGTCGGCGTCGAGCATGGCGGTGCGCAACGTCAGTTCGCGCGGTTCGCCGCGCTTCTCGTTGATCGCTTCGATGGCGTTGCGCAGCAGATACAGCACCGCCAGTTGGATTTGAATGTCGTCGGCGATCACTGTCGGCAAGGCCTCGTCCAGTTCCAGGTTCACCGTGACGCCAGCTTGACGCAATTCCAGCTGCGCGTAATGGACGACGGAGCGGATGAGGGCGTTTAGATCGAGCGCGGCCTGCGCGGCGGGATGTTTCTGCACCAGCTCGCGCAGGTGGCGGATGATTTCTCCGGCGCGCATCCCCTGATTGACCACCTCATCGAGCGGTCCGGTCAAGACGCGGGGATCGGTGGTGTCTTGGCGCAGCAAGGTCAGACAAGCCTGGGTGTAGGCGACGATGGCCGCCAGCGGCTGGTTGAGCTCGTGAGCCAGGCTGGAGGCCAATTCGACCGCCAGGCTGAGCCGCGCCATCCGCGCCAGTTCCACCTGCTGCCGCCGCAGCTGATCCTCGGCCAGCTTGCGGCGGGTGATGTCCTCGGCCAAGCCCGCGATCCGATAGACGTGGCCGGCGGCGTCGTGGATTGGAAAACCGCGATCCCAAATCCAGCGGATCGCGCCGTCGGGTCGCACGATCCGATATTCCTCGTCGAAATGTCCCGAGCCTTGCTTGGCGATGTGAGCGGCTTGGATGCGGGCGCGGTCGTCCGGATGGATCGCCTCAAGCCAATCCAAGGGGCGCTCGTGCAGGCCGTGGACCGGCCGTCCCCAAATCTCCTCGTAGGCCGGACTGATATAAAGCGTCCGTTCTTCGTCGATGCCGTGGACCCAAAACACCTCATGGATGTGTTCGGCCAGTTGCCGGAAGCGTTCCTCGCTCTCGCGCAGGGCGATTTCCGCTTGAATCCGGGCGGCGATCTGGCGTTCCAAATTCTCATTGATCGCGGAAAGCTGAGCGGTGCGTTCCCGCACGCGCGATTCCAGGTCGGCGCGGGCGCGTTCCGAGCGTTGTTCGGCGTGTTTGCGAGCGGTGATATCCCGCGCGATGCCGAGGATGCCGATGGTGTGACCGGCCGCGTCGCGACAGGGCCATTTGGTGGAAAGAAAAGTTCGGGTGTCCCCTTGCAGGGTGAAGGTATTCTCGCAACTGAGCAACATGCCGCCGGCGAGCACCCGCCGGTCTTCCTCGATCATCGTGCGAGCCATTTCGGCGGGGAATAGATCGAGGTCACTGCGGTTGAGGCAATCGGTCAACGGACGGCAAGCCAGACGCGCGCCCGCCGAATTGAGCGCGAGGTAATGGCCTCGCCGGTCTTTAATGAAAGCGACGTCGGTGATCTGTTCGATGAATTCCGCCAGGCGGAGCTCTTGCGCCCGCCGGGCGCGGTGGACGGTCTTGGCGCGGGCTTGCAGCAGCCAATACAGCAGGCCTCCGCTCAGGAGGATCGCCAGCGCGTCGGGCCACGGCTCCAGCGATTTTGCGCCGGCGGCCGGTTGGAACCAGAGGGTCACGAGGGGATTGACCCATAAAATCCACAACAGCCCCGCCAGCATGAATAACGCGCTGAGGGCGGCCGGGTGAAGCTGGCTGGGGTACCAGCGGCGCGATTCGAAGGCGGGAGCGCGCTCGTCCGGTTGCGGATTCGAGTTTTGAATGCCCGCCATCGCCGGGGCTCCCGCTCAGTTCGCTTCCAGGGACAAATCCCCGGAAAGCCGTTCGGGCGTCGTGACGCGGCTGGCGACCGGCAAGCTAAAGTGAAAGGTGATGCCGGGACCAGGGTTCGGGGTGGCCCACAACCGGCCGCCGTGCGCCTCGACGATGGATTGGCTGATCGACAGGCCCAGGCCGAGGCCGTCCGGTTTGGTGGTGAAAAAGGGATTGAGCACTTGATTGAGGATGTCGGGAGCGACGCCGGGGCCGGTGTCCTTGACCCCGATTTCCACCGTATCGCCCACATGGCGGGCGAAAACGGTGATGATCCTCGGCTCTTCGCTCGCGCTCATGGCGTCCGCGGCGTTGCGGATCAGATTGAGCACCACTTGCTGGAATTGAAGCGGGTCGGCCAGCACCGGCGGTAGGTTGGGATTGATGCGCTGGTGGAACTGGAGGCGGTTGCGGCGCATCTCCAAGCGCAGGAAATCGGCGATATCCTCGAACAAATCCTTGATCCTGACCGTCAGGTACTGCGGTTTGCTCTGGCGGGCGAAATGGCGGATCTGTTGGATGATGGTGTTGGTCCGCACGCTTTGCGCGGCGATTTTCTCCAGAGTCTCGCGCACCTCTTTCGGCTGGGCTTGGCCGGCGTGCAGCCGGGCGAGACAGGTTTCGGTGTAAAGCGCGATGGCGGTGATCGGTTGGTTGATTTCGTGGGCCAGCCCGGAAGCCATCTCGCCTAGCGTGTTGAGGCGCGAGGCGTGCGCCAGCAGCGCGTGCTGGCGCTGCGCGGCGGCGGCGGCGCGGTCCTGGTCGATGATGGCGCCCACCCATTGCGCCATCAGTTGGATCAATTCGAGATCCACGGCGGCGAACGGGCTCGGCCGGGGACGGGCATCGGAAAAATTCAAGGTGCCGAACGGTTGGCCGCCGACCTGAACCGCCGCGCCGAGGTAGGTTTCGACGGTCAGTCGGAGATGGCGGCTCGGCTGGCGGGCCGGCCACGCCGATCCGCGGTCGAAAGCCACCGGTTGCCGCGCGCGCAGCGTATGCTGGCAGCAGCTTTCGACCAGCGAAAAACTTTCACCTTGCGCGAGGTCGTGTCGGGACGAGATCATTTGCACGATTTCGTAACGGTCGCCGTCGATCCGCGCCAAAATTCCGGTGCCGGCGCCGAAGCGCTGGCAGCCCATCGCCAGCAAGGTTTGGATTTGATCGCCGGCGTGGCGGCGGGGCGCGGAAATGCTGCGATAGAATTCCCGCAGCGCCTCCACACTATCTTGCAACGCCGCTTGCTGCTCGGCCAGATGGCGGTTGGCGCGCTCGGTTTGTTCTTGAACCCTGGCGTAGGATCGCGCCAGCTCGAGATTTTCCAGGGCCAAGCGCAACGCCTGACTCAGGACTCGGTGGTAGCGGTGGGCGGTGCCCAAGGCCAGCAGCAGATACAAGACGCCGGTAAAGCCCATGACGGCGCGCATCAGATCGTCTTGCAGTAACAGCCACAGCGCCGGCGGCAGAACCAAGGGCAGGGCGTAGGCCACGCAGGCGGTCATCACCGACGTCATGGTGAGGATGCCGCCCATCAGCACGCCGCCCAGAATCAAGCAAATGAACATTTGATGGACCAGCGAGGGGGTCAGCGCCAGCAAAAACACGCAACCTCCCCAGCACGTTCCCGTCGCGGCGCACGCCCAGATGTAGCGTTCGACCCACCGTTCCACCTTCTCGGCCTCCGCCGCGCGGCGCTGGTGGATGATCACTAAAATCAGGCGGATGACCAAAGTGGTTTCCAACAGCGCCAGCCAGATCAGCAAGGCGGAGCGCGGCGCCTCGTCCCAGAGCAGGAAGGTTAAAACCGGCGCGATCATCAAGTTGGCGACGATGCCCAACGGCGCTTGGTCGTATAACAGCTGAACTCGTTGGGCGTCGATGCGGCGGGAGATGAAATCGTCGCCAAGACCGGCGGGCGCGGGGGCGTTCATGGGACGCGCGGGTGGGGAGGCGCGCTATCGACCGTGGGTCGGCTGGAAACCGTGCGATCCTCCAAGGCGGGAGGGCCGGGCTCGATTTCGTATTCGCCTTCCAAAACGGCGGGCCGCGCATCGCGCGCCCGCCGCGCCAGCTTGCGGTATTGCCACCACAACCAGCCGCCCGCCGCCAGGCCGATCACGAGCAGCGCGGCGAACACCACCGAAGCGACGGCGAAGGTCGCCACGAGAGCCAGGATCGAGACCAAACCGAGCGCCAAGCGCTGGAGCCAGGACGGTTTCCGATAAAGCCAAGCGGGTGCGGATAACGGCGGCGATTTCATGGGCGGGCGATCCAAAACCACCAGACGATCAAGGCGATCAGCCCGAGTCCGGCTAGATTGACGAGATAAGCGGTCATGTCGGCGCGCCTTTCGGACGAAAACCGCGCAGGCGGTTGGCGTTGCTGACCACGGTGAACGACGACAGCGCCATGGCCGCGCCGGCCAGCATCGGGTCCAGCAACATGCCGGTCGCCGGATACAGCGCGCCCGCCGCCAGCGGAATGCCTAAGGTATTGTAGAGGAAAGCGCCGAACAAGTTCTGGCGGATGTTGGCCACCGTGGCGCGCGAGATGGCGATGGCGTCGGCGATGCCGTGGAGGGAGCCGCCCACCAAGGTAATGCCGGCGCTTTCGATGGCGACATCGGTTCCCGCCCCCATGGCGAAACCGACGTCGGCCCGCGCCAGGGCCGGCGCGTCGTTGATGCCGTCGCCAGCCATCCCCACGCGCTCGCCGCGCGCCTGAAATTCGGCGATCACCTCGGCCTTGGCGGTGGGCGCAACCTCGGCGAATACGGTGTCGATGCCGGCCTCGGCGGCGACGGCGCGCGCGGTGGCGGCATGATCGCCGGTCAATAACGCCACCCGCAGGCCCAAATCCCGCAACCGACGGATCGCGATGAGCGAGTCCGGCTTGAGCGGGTCGGAAATGCCGATCAGGCCGGCGGCCCGCGCGTCGACCGCCACCAGGATCGGCGTTTGACCGGCGGCGGCCAACCGCTCGGCCTCAGCCGCGAGCGGCGCGCCGTCGATGCCGTTGGCGTCCAGCAAGCGCCGGTTGCCGACCGCCAGCGCGCGGCCCTCGACCCGACCGCCGGCGCCTTGACCGGCGATGGCCGCGAACTGTTCCGGCGCGCGCGCGGTCAGCCCGCGTTCTGCGGCCGCGTTTAGGATCGCCCGCGCCAGCGGATGTTCGGAGCCGGCTTCCAAGCCGGCGGCCAGCCGCAGCAGTTCGTTTTCGTCAAAGCCGTCGAGGGCCTTCAGCGCGGTAACCGTCGGCCGGCCGGTGGTGACGGTGCCGGTCTTGTCCAAGATGACGGCGGTCAATTGTCCCGCCCGTTGCAGCGCTTCGCCGTCGCGGATCAGAATGCCGTGTTCGGCGGCCTTGCCGACCCCGACCATGATCGAGATCGGCGTCGCCAAGCCCAGGGCGCAGGGGCAGGCGATGATCAGCACCGTCAAGGTCGTGACCAACATGAAGCCGAGCCGGGGTTCGGGGCCGAAGTTGAACCACGCCAGCGCGGTGAGGACGGCGACGATCAACACCGACGGCACGAACACGGCGGCCACTCGGTCGGCGAGCCGGCCCAACGGCGGTTTGCTGTTTTGCGCCTGCCGGACGCTGGCGATGATCTGCGCCAGCACCGTTTCCTCGCCGACCCGATTCGCCTGGAATACGAAGGTTCCGGCTTCATTCAAGGTGCCGCCGGTCACCGGATCGCCCTGTCGCTTGACCACCGACAAGGGCTCGCCGGTCAGCATGGCCTCGTTCACGGTGGACTGACCGCCGACCACCGTGCCGTCCACGGGGATTTTCTCGCCCGGCCGCACCCGGACCAGCGCGCCTCGGGCGAGCGTTTCGATGGGGACGTCCCGCTCTTGATCGCCCTCCACCAGCCGAGCGGTTTTAGGGCGCAAGCCCAGCAGGCGTTGGATGGCGGCCGAGGCTTTGCCGCGCGCCCGGCTTTCCAGCGCGGAACCGAGATTGATCAGGGCGATAATGGTGACCGCCGCCTCGAAATAGGCGTGCCGGGCCAGGCTGGGCACGCTGTCGGGGAACAGCGCGACCAACATCGAATAAAACCACGCCGAACCGGTGCCCAGCGCGATCAAGGTGTCCATGTTGGCGTTGTGATGGCGAAACTGCCGCCGAGCGCCGCTGAAAAAATGACCGCCGGCGTAGCGCAAGACGGCCAAGGTCGCAAGGCCGATCCCGATCCAGAAGACCCGCCCGCTCGGGGTGTCCAGACCCGGCCAGGCGCCGAGCATTTCGCCCAACATCAGCGCGGCGGCGAAGGTCCCGGCGGCGAGCGCGTTGCGAAACAGCCGCCGGTAGCGCGCCCGCTCGCTCCGATCCCGTTCCTGTTCGTCGCCCGCCTCGCGCAGTTCGGCGGCGTCGTAACCGGCTTCGCGCACGGCTGCGATCAGGGCGGCGGGCTGGAGGGTTCCGGACACCTGCGCGGTGCGTTCGGCCAGATTGACGCTGGCGTCAGTCACGCCGGGAACCTCGCGCAGGGCGGTTTCCACGGCGGCGACGCAGCCGGCGCAGCTCATGCCGCTGATGGCGAAACGCAGGGGCTTGGCGGGCGGCGCGGCGGACATGAGCGCGAGTTCTCCACGAAATCAGGGTCGGGGCGCGAGCATCCGGCGGGGCCGGCTTGCTCGGGTTTGCAGCTCAATACAGATGATCGCGGCACCAATCGAGGTTACACTGATCGGACCGCCTCCGGCTCGAATTCGTTCTCCGCTCGATTCTGATCGGATTAACCTCACCTGCAGACGCATGGCTCCTAGCTCAAGCAACTATATCCTCGTGGTGGACGACGATCCGGCCATGCTGCGCATCATCACCGCCATGCTCCGGCAGTGGCGTTATGAAACCCGCGTGGCGCGCGACGGCCTGGAAGCATGGGAGATTGTACAACAAGGCAATATCCGACTGGTGATCAGCGATTGGATGATGCCCGGCTTGAGCGGTCCCGATCTGTGCCGTCGGGGGCGCGCCGCCAAGTTTGACAATTATATCTATCTGATTTTGTTGAGCGGGCGCAATGACCGAAACTCGCTGGTGCAAGGCATGGACGCCGGGGCCGACGATTTTATCGTCAAGCCGGTCCATCCGGAGGAACTGCGGGTGCGGGTTCGCGCCGGCGAGCGGATCCTGCGGCTGGAAGAGGAATTGGACGAGCGCAACGACCGCCTCAACCGGATCAATCACACCCTGTCCGAAGCCTACTCGACCATCCGTAACGACTTGGAATCCGCCGCTGGCATGCAAAAAGCGCTGTTGCCGCCGCCGCTGCGCTTGCCGGGCGTCACCGTGGAATGGTTGTTTCACCCCTGCTCGTTCGTGGCCGGCGATATCTTCGATTATTTTACGGTCGACGCGCACCAATTGAGCTTTTATCAGTTGGATGTGGTGGGGCACGGCGTGCCGGCCGCGCTGCTGTCGTTTACCTTGAGTCGGTTGCTCTCGCAAGGGGCCGAGGAGAAACGGCTGCGCCGGCAGGAATCGAGCGCGAGCGGGCCGGCGATCCCGCAAGTGCTGGTCGGCGAATTAAACCGGCGCTTTCAATCCGGCATCGACCCCTTGCAGTATTTTACCATGATTTACGGTAACTTGGATTTGCGTTCCGGGCAGGTGAGCCTCGCCCAGGCCGGCCATCCCAAACCGATCGTGCTGCGCCGCGACAGCGGCCGCGCCGAACTGGTGGGCGGCGGCGGCTTTCCGGTCGGAATGTTTCCCGAGGTCGAATATGACACCACCGACTTTGCACTGGCGCCAGGAGATCGTCTATTTTTATACTCAGATGGCATTACCGAGTGCCCCAATCCCGCCGGCGAACCGTTTTCCGAATTACGCTTGAGACAGTTGCTGGAAGCCAGCTGTGATTCGGCCGCCGCCGCGGTGGCCGCGCGCGTCGGCCAGGCGTTACTGGAATGGAAGGGCGACGACAACCTTGAGGATGACATCACCTTACTGGTTTTGGAACGCGAGCATGGCCATGACCCGGACAATCCGCCTGGTTATCGAGAGCCGGGCTGAATGCATCGAATTGCTGAGCGGCGCCGTCAGCGGCCTGTGTGGGCTGACGGCGCTGCCGGCCGACGAGATCGCCCGGATCGAACTGGCCGTGGTCGAGGCCGTGAACAATGCGGTCGAACATGCCTACCACAGCGAACCGGGTCATATGGTGGTGGTGGAATTCCGGCTGATGCCGGATGCCTTCAGCTTATTGGTGCGCGATCGCGGCGATCCGATGGATCCTGACAAGCTGACGGCGTCGGCGGAGGCGGTGAAGCTGGATCGGGCCGACCCCGAAACCTGGGCGCTGCGCGGCCGCGGCTTGAGCATTATCAAGTCCTGCATGGATTCGGTCGAGTATGAGGTCGGCGATGGGGAGAATACCCTGACCATGCGCCGGCGGTTGGGAGGATCGAGGCCGGACTGATCGGGTTGGCCCGCAGCGCTTGAGGGCTGCGGCCGGCCGGAGAATCAATACTG
Source organism: Competibacteraceae bacterium UBA6584 (assembly GCA_002433805.1). Classification (GTDB taxonomy): domain Bacteria; phylum Pseudomonadota; class Gammaproteobacteria; order Competibacterales; family Competibacteraceae; genus Competibacter_A. The sequence continues at coordinate 36,203 of DJIW01000031.1, forward strand.
TGATGGGTCTATTGTTTCAGGATATCTAGCCATGGTTGTAACGCATCGGACGGTGGATGGGATTGACCTGATCGCCTTGTCGGGTCGGTTGATGATGGCTGACGTGCCCCAAGTTCGCCAGCGGTTGTTGGAGGTGGTCGAAAAGGGCGGCGGCAGGCTGGTTCTGGATTTGGCCGAGGTAGGCTTCATGGATTCCAGCGGGCTTTCCGTGCTGGTGTCGGTGTTTAAGGCCGCCCGTCTCAAGGGGGGCGACGTGGTGTTGCTGCGCCCGAATCCGACCGTGCGTTCGCTGATCGAACTGACGCGCCTCCAACAAATATTTTCGATCTTCGATGAGGAAGCGCAAGCGCTAGCGCGGTGGCGTTGAACGGCTCGGCCGCGCCGGCCGGCGGGTCAAGGGTCTTTTTGGATCATCGCGGCGGCTGGGCGGCTACGCCCGGCGCGCGCTTCAGGCGCGCGTTTCCTGTCGGGCGTCTTATTTTTTCCGCGCGCAAAAACTGTTAATCTGAAAAGAAAACCAGGAGGGTTTATGCCTGTCCGACACGTACTTATCGTAGATGATTCAAAATCCGCGCGTTTGATGTTGCGCAAGATGTTGCAGGGGTTCGGATTAACAGTCGATACCGTGGATTCCGCCGAAGAAGCGCTCAACTATTTGCGCGGCCAGCGGCCGGATGCGATTTTCATGGATCACACCATGCCGGGCCTGGATGGCGTCGCCGCCGTGCGCCAGATCAAGCGCGAGCCGGGAACCGCGCCGATTCCGGTGACCATGTACACCTCCAAGGACGATCAAGCCTATCAGGACGAGGCCCGCGCGGCGGGGGCCATCGGCGTGTTGGTCAAGCCGGCCACTCCCGATGCGCTGGGGATTATCTTAAAGAAAATGAACGAGTTGTTCGACGCCACGCTGGCGGCGAATATCCCGGTGGCCGCTCCGGCCGCCGTGGCTCCGACGCCGGTTGGCGAAGCGATGTCAACCGAGCAGATGGAGAAGATCGCCCTCGAAAAAGCCGAGGGCGTGGTTTACAACGCCATCGAATCGCAGGTGCTGCCGCTGATCAACGACGTGATCGCCAAGGTGCGCCGGGATTTGGAGGCGAGCCAGGAAACCACCAGCGCCCGCGTCGCGAGCCGCGAATGCGCCGCCCAACTGGCGAAATGGCAGCCGCCCCCGTCGCTGGAATCCGCCGACCTGCAAGCGCAGGTGGCGGAGGCGCTGCGGTCTCAATTGCCCCCGCTGCTGCAGGAGCGGGTGGAGGCGCTGCAGCGGGAAGGGCGCAGCGCCGTGGAGCGGCAAATCAATGAAACGGCGGCTCGGATCTGGCAGAGCGAGTCGCCTGAATTGACCGAGCGGCTGAGCCGGAAGTTGACCGCCAGCGCGACCGAGGCCGCCGAGAAGGTCAAGGAATCCGTCCAGGAGGCGGTGATTCAAACCTCGCGGGACGTGGCGTTGAAAGCTGTCAGTGAAGCGGAAAGCGCCAACGCCGCCAGCAATTTGGTGGCGGAGCATATTTTTCAGCAGCTTTTGGCCGAGGCCAAGCGCGAACTCCAACAGCGCATTTATCAGGCGGCGACTTGGGCGGCGGCCATCGGCATCGGGGCGGCGTTGTTGGCTTACGGATTGCGTTGAAAGACCGACAGCGGCCCGCCGCGCGTGACCGCCTCCAGGATAGAAGCCAAATAAGCGGATGATGAATCATGACGGATATCATGTATCTGATCGTTGGAGCGATCATCGGATTGGTGGCGGGCGGCGTCATCATCTTTTTATTGCCCTACGGATCCCTGCGCGGCGCCTTCGCCCGGACTCAAAACGAATTGGCGGAAGAGCAGGCGAAGAATAACGAATTGCAAAATACGCTGCTGAGCCAGCAGTCGACCGCTTACCAATCCCGTCAGACCTTGCTGGCGCAGCAGAAGCGCCTCGAGGAAGAACTGACCCGGACCGACGAGCAGCGGGTCTATTTCGAGCAGCAATGCACCGACTTGAAAGCCCGCTACGAACGGGACCGGCAAAACCATCTGCTGGAAGCCACGCGCTTGCGCGATGCGACCACGCGCACCGAACAGGAAAAAAGCGCCCTGCAAAAGCAATTCGCCCAGGAACGGGTCGAATGGGACCGCCAACTGCAGAGTTTGCTGCTGCAAAACAACCACATCGAGGACCAACTGCAAGGCCTGCAGCGGGATAAATCGTTGGTGAACGCCCGTCTGGAGCAGCAACAGGAAGCCTGGGAGGGCGAGCGGCTCGACTTGCAAGTTCAAATCAATACCTTGGAAGACAGCGTGGCGCTTTATAAGGCGCGCGCCCAACAACAGTTGCCGCCTGACACCGCGCAGTTGATCGAGCAATTGCGCGTTGAGGCGAACGGCGAGGGCGAACGGCGGCGGGCGGCTTGGGAGGCGGAACGCAAATCCTTGCGGGAGCAGGTCGAGCGCTTGCAGGCCCAGCAGCGGCGGGGAGGGTCGGAACCGACCGCCCAACAGCCGCTGTTGCAGCCCGAGCATTGGCAGAAAGAAAAGCAAAGCTTGCTCCAGCAGCTGGAGCAGGCCCACCAGCTGCGGCGGGATCTTGAGGAAAAGATGAACGCGCGGGAGCGTCAAGCCGAGCAGGAGCGCGGCGCGCTGGAAGCCGAAATCGAACAGTTGATGGAACGGTTCTTGAGGATGCACGAGGAACAATGACCCGCGCCGCCGGGGCGCTCGCGCCCATCGGGCGGCGTGTGGCGTTGGCTGACCGCTCCGCCCGGTTTTCCAATCCGAGCCAACCCGCGAAAGGAGCTAAGGGCGATGGAATCGCGCGGGCCGGCGGGAGAGGCTTCGCGGCGGCTCCCGAGTTTTAACCGTCGGTGAGTCGAGGCGGTCGATGGTCGTTTGAGTTTTTGGTGATTGAGGACGCGGGAACAGCATCATGCACGTACTGGTAGTCGGCGGCGCGGGTTATATCGGCTCACACATGGTTAAGTTGTTGTGCCGGCGGGATTGCGAGGTCACCGTGTTGGACGATCTGTCGGCCGGCTATCGCGACGCGGTCACGGGCGGGCGGTTCGTCTTGGGCGATCTGGGAGATTCACAGGTTTTGGAGGCGGTATTTGCCGGCCAGCGCTTCGATGGGGTGATGCATTTCGCATCCCACATTCAAGTGGGCGAATCGGTGCGGGAACCGGCCAAATATTACCGCAACAACGTGTTCAAAACCCAGGCGCTGTTGGACGCCATGGTCTCGCACCAAGTCGATGCTTTCATCTTCTCATCCACGGCGGCAATTTTCGGCGAGCCGGTGCGCGCGCCCATCGACGAGGAGCATCCGAAAAACCCCATCAACCCCTACGGACGCGGTAAGTGGATGGTCGAGCAGATGTTGGAGGACTACGACGCGGCCTACGGGTTGAAAGCGGTCAAGCTGCGCTATTTCAACGCGGCCGGCGCGGACCCCGACGGCGAGCTGGGCGAGCGCCACCAGCCGGAAACCCATTTGATCCCCTTGGTGCTGCAAGCGGCTTCCGGACGGCGGGGCAACGTCACCGTGTTCGGCGTCGATTACGACACCCCGGACGGCACCTGCATCCGCGATTACATCCATGTCGCCGATCTGTGCGAGGCGCATTGGCTGGCGTTGCGGCGGCTGTGGGAAGGGGGAGGCAGCGCCGCGTATAATCTGGGCAACGGCAACGGCTTTTCGGTGCGAGACGTCATCGAAACGGCGCGGGCAGTGAGCGGCCGGGATTTTTCGGTGATCTACGGCGAGCGCCGGCTTGGCGATCCGGCGCGGTTGGTGGCCGATTCCCGGCGCGCGCGGGCCGAATTGGGTTGGAACCCATGCCATGCGGAATTGGGAACGATCATCGAACACGCCTGGCGCTGGGAGACGCGCTAGCGCGGGCCGGGGTCACGCCGCCATCCGCTCCAGCGCGGCGCGCAATTCGCCTTCCAGCAGCGCCGATTTTTCGGTGCGGGTGTCGACGATGACGAAGGTGACATCCGCGTCGGCCACGACCGTATCGGTGTTCTTAAGGGTGATGAGTTGCCGCATGACGCAGCTGCGGTTGCCGATGGATTTGACCGAACTGGCGATGTCGAGCCATTCGCCCATGTAGGCGGCGCGACGGTAGTTGATGTTGATATTGACCAGCGCGAAGGTGTAGCCGCGTTCTTGTAGGAAATTCAGCCCGCCCTGGCTTTCCAGGAAACTCCACCGCGCCTCCTCCAGAAACTCCAAATAGCGGGCGTTATTGACGTGGCGGTAGAGATCGAGATGATAACCGCGGACCTTGATTTCGATGCGATGGGGCATGAGGGCGCTCCGTTGGATCGGCCGCAACGCGGTGCGATAACGTGGTTGGCTGATGGTGAGAACGCTTGATTGTAATGGACCCGGCTCCAAACGACATGCGCGGTGGACCTGGGCCGTCAACCGGGCTGAAAGACGGGCTCGCGCGCCGCGTTGGAAACCGAGTAACACATGGTAAGGTCGGGGCAAGCGTTCGGAGTTGAGGGAGGGGGATGCTGGCCGTCGGGCCTTCCCAGTGGACTCCCGGGTGTCGATGAAGTGCAGGTCTGGCGGGCGAGCCTGCGGCAATCCCCCGAGCGGCTGGCGGAACTGGCCGCGACGCTCTCGGCGGATGAGAGGGAGCGGGCGGGGCGGTTTCGCTTCCCCGAACATCAGGGCCGCTTCATCGCCGGTCGGGGGTTGCTGCGGGAAGTGTTGGGCCGCTCTCTCGGCCGGGCGGCGGCGGGATTGCGGTTCGAGCTAGGGGCGCACGGCAAGCCGGCGCTGGCGGGCGCGGAGTCGGACGCCGGAGTGCATTTCAACGTCTCCCATAGCGAAGAGGGCGTCTTGTACGCCATCGCTCGCCGGGCGGTGGGGGCGGATCTTGAGTGCCACGCGCGAACCATTCGCCACGACGCGATCATTGATCGGATTTGCACGCCGGACGAGTTGATCGACTTTCAAAATCGACCACCCGAAGCGCATCGACAACTGTTTTTTGCGTGTTGGACCCGTAAGGAAGCCATCGCCAAAGCCTTGGGCGGCGGGTTGGCCAGCGGCTTGCGAACCTTGGAAGTGGGTTTCGGCGATGGCCTAAACTCCGAGGGACGCATTGTGCTTTGCGATGCCGAGGGACGGGATTGGAGCGTGTTGAGCTTGCCGGTGGAGTCCGGCTGGAGCGGGGCGCTCGCGCGGATCGGCCGGGATTGGCGGTGGACGGGGCGGCGCCTGCAAGACATGTGATCGCTGGAGATTAAAGCCGAGGGCGGTTGGGAGAAGGTGAGATGCGGGATGAGGCGCGGCGGACCGCCGAGGATCGAGCGCGGCGAACGGGAGAAGGTCGCGTGCGGGGTCCATCGCCGTCGGATTTCGGAATTCGGTGGTTCGATCTGACGCTGGCGTTGCTGCTGGCGGTCGTCCTGTCGCCGCTTTGGCTGACGCGGTTGCTGGCCGCGCGTTGGCGGTCGGGCCGGATCTTCGAGCGCGAGCCGCTGCTGGGCCGCGAACGCCAGATCTTCGAGCGGCTGGCGTTCGCGGGGCCGGGGGCCGGTCGCGGTTTGGCGGTGCTGTTTAACATCTTGCGCGGCGAGATGGCCTTCGCGGGGCCGCGACCGCTGACGGTCGTCGAGGCCGATGCGGTTCCCGCCGACGCCGGTCAGCGATTTTCGGTGCGGCCGGGCGTATTCTCACCCTATCAACTCCAGCGGCGGACCGGGATCGCGTACGATTCGGAAAGTCAGGTGGACCGGGCGTTTGTCGAGCGCTTGAGCCTGCGCGCCAGCCTCGGGGTGATCGCGCGGTCCCTGCTGGCCGGACTGTTGGGTGGAGCCGAACGGCCGATTCCGCCCGAACTCGATTTCTTTGGCGTGCCGATCATCAACACCACCATGGATGAAGCCTTGGATTGGATCGCCGCGCGCGCTGGAGAACGCGACGGACGGAAATCCTTGCTGGCGTTCGTCAATCCCGATTGTCTCAACATCGCCTATACCCACGAATCCTACCGAGCCGTGCTGCAAAACGCGGCGCGGGTGCTGCCGGACGGCATCGGCGTGAAGATCGGCTGCCGGATGCTCGGGGTGGGGTTGGCCGCCAACGTCAACGGCACCGACCTGTTTCCGCGGTTGTGCGAGCGCGCCGCGCGGGAGGATTTGCCGTTGTTCCTGCTGGGCGCGCGGCCGGGAATCGCCGAACAGATGGCCGAAAACATGCGCCAGCGCCATCCGGCGCTGGTCGTGGCCGGCATCCAGCACGGGTATTTCGATCCGGGGGAGGAAACGGCGATCATCGACCGCATCAACGCCTCGGGCGCGCGAATTTTGTTGGTGGCGTTCGGCGTGCCCCGGCAGGAATTGTGGCTGGCCCGCCACCACGAGCGCTTGCTCCCGCCGGTGCGGATGGGCGTGGGCGGGCTGTTCGATTTCTATTCGGGCCGGATTCCCCGCGCGCCGCTGTGGCTGCGCGAAATCGGTTTTGAATGGGTCTGGCGGCTGGCGCAGGAGCCGGGTCGGATGTGGCGGCGCTATCTGCTGGGCAATCCGTTGTTTCTGTACCGCGTTTGGCGGCAAGCTCGCAAGGAGCGTCGAGGATGAGCGAACAATCCGACCGCTGGTTCGAACCCGATCCCCAGTTGCGGGAAGCGCTGTTGACCCGTTACGGCCAAGTGCGGCCCGACGGTTTCTGGCATCAGTTGCGCTTTCAAATCAAGCGGCTGACCTGGAAAATTGTGATCGGTAGCGCCTATGTCTTCAAGCGCTTGCTCGATATCGTGGTGTCGGCGGAGCTGCTGATGCTGCTCGCGCCGCTGTTTCTCGTGGTCGCGGCGCTGATCAAACTGGAATCGCCGGGACCGGTGTTTTTCAAGCAAATCCGGGTCGGTCGTTGGGGCAAACTGTTTCCGATGTGGAAATTCCGTTCGATGTACGTCGACGCCGAGGCGCGCAAGGCGGAATTGCTGGCTCGCAACGAATCGGCCGGCGGGGTGATTTTCAAAATGAAACACGACCCGCGCATCACTCGGGTCGGCCGGTTCATCCGCCGCGCCTCCATCGACGAACTGCCGCAATTCTGGAATGTGCTGGTCGGGGATATGTCGCTGGTGGGCCCGCGTCCGGCGTTGCCGAGCGAAGTGGACAAATACTCCTTGGCCGACCGGCGGCGGTTGGAGGTGTATCCGGGCATCACCTGTATCTGGCAAGTCTCGGGGCGCTCCGACATTCCGTTTCCGGAACAGGTCAAACTCGACGTGCGCTACATCGAATCCTCCTCGCTGTGGCAAGACATTCTGATTTTGATGAAAACAGTGCCGGCGGTGCTGTTGGGGCGGGGGGCCTACTAGCTCGTGCGCGTCTTGATTTTCGCCGACCGGCTGGGCCGGGAATTGCAGCCGCTCGCCGAGCGTTCGTGCGTGGCTTTGTTGCCGGTGGTCGGCAAACCGGTGCTAGAACACGCGCTGGAGCGGTTGGTCGCCGCCGGCTTGCGGCGGGCCTCGATCGCCATTTCACCGCAAGCCGAGAACATGCGGTCGACCTTCGGCGACGGCAGCCGTTGGGGAATGCGCTTGGATTATGTGCTGACCCGCGGCGAGGCCGAACCCGACGACATCCTCGCCGCGCAACCGCGCCTGACCGACGAGGTGCTGGCGTTGCGGGGCGATGTGCTGCACGGCGCGAACGTGAGCGCGTTTTTGCAAGCGGCCGGCGAGGTCGCCGGGCCAGTAGTGTACGGGGGGACCGCCGGAGAACCGGTCAGCTATTGCCTGCATCGCGCCGGCGGTCGCGGCGGGCTCGAACGGCTGCGCTGGAGCGCCGCGCCGGAGGCCGCCGCGCCGGTTTGGCCGGTGGTGGACCTCGAAGGCGTCGTCCGCCGTCTGGACTCGCTGCGCGCCTATCACCAAGCCAACTTGGACGCCGCCGCCGGGCGGATTCCCGAATTGATCGCGCCGGGCCGGCAGGTGGCGCTGGGGCTGACCGCGGGCTTGCGCTCGCGGGTTTCGCCGCGCAGCCTCCGCCAGGGCATCGCCTGGGTCGGCGGCGGCTGCCGCATCGAGCCGAGCGCGGAGCTGCACGGCGAGGTGGTGGTCGGAGATCGCGCGATCGTGGACCGGCTCGCCATCCTGCGCGATAGCGTGGTGTTGCCGGACAGCTACATCGGCGAATTGGTGGAGGTGCGCAACGCCATCGTACAGGGCAACCGCTTGATCAGGGTCGACATCGGCGCGGTGCTGTCGGTCGCCGAGACCTTCCTGCTGGCCGATTTGGGCGAAACGACCTTAACCGGGGTGTTAGCCGAACCGCTGAACCGGCTGCTGGGGGTGTTGTTGCTGGGTCTGTCACTGCCGCTGTGGCCGCTGGCGCTGCTGGCGGCATTGGCCGAAAATCCCCGCCAGCCGTTGCGGGCGGTGGAGTTGCGGGGCAACCGGCTGGACTTCGATGAATTCGGGATGCGCCAGCGGCGGCGTTTCAACGCCTGGGAGTGGGCGATATCGGTTCCCGCCTTGCGCTATCTGCCCCGCTTGCTGGCGGTGGCCAGCGGCGATCTGCGCCTGATCGGGACCGAGCCGCTGACGCCGGAACAGGCGGCGGAGCGCTCGGAGGAGTGGGAGCGGTTGGGCGACCGCGCCCCGGCCGGTTTGATCGGTCCGACCCAACTGCTGTTGCCGCCGTCGGCCCCGCGCGAGGAGCGCTTGATGAGCGACGCCTTCTACGCCCGCCAGCGCGGCGTCGGCCGGGATCTGTATTACGCCGCGCGCGGTTTGGGCGCGCTGTTCACGCCTCGGGCGTGGTGGGCGGCCTAGCCGTCTTCCGCGCTCGGGTTTGCGGCCGGCTCGACCGGCCTCCTTATGAGCGGGGAATTCCATGGACCCAAGCTTTTGGCACGAACGCTGGGCGCGGGCCGAAATCGGCTTTCACCAGCACGATATCAACCTTCACCTCCAACAGTTTTGGGACCGGCTGAAGGTGCCGGCGGGCCAGCGAGTGTTCGCGCCGCTGTGCGGTAAAAGCCGGGATTTGTTGTGGCTGGCCGGTGAAGGTCATCCGATCACCGGCGTCGAAATCAGTCCGATCGCGGTCGAGGCTTTTTTTGAGGAAAACGGCTTGCGGCCCCGCCGATGGCGCGACGGGAGTTTCGAAGTCTGGGAACACGACGAAATCCGGCTGTTGCTGGGCGATTTCTTCGCGCTGGAATCGCGCCATCTTAAGGATGTCGCCGCCATTTACGACCGGGCGTCCTTGATCGCCTTGCCCCCGGCGATGCGCGAGAGCTACTCGCGCCAGTTGGCGGCGGTGTCGCCGGCCGGGATCCAAACGCTGCTGGTGACGCTGGAATACGATCAGACGCTGTCGGCGGGTCCGCCTTTCTCGGTGGACGAGCGGGAGGTGCGGGCGCTGTTCGAGCCGGACCACGCGGTGGAATTGATCGACACGCGCGATGCGCTGGAGGAGGGTTCGCGCTGGCGGGAGCGCGGTCTGACGTGGCTGTTGGAGAGAGCTTACCGGCTGACGCACCGCGCGGCGTCTTGCCGATGAGCGCCGCGCCGGTTTTAAGCCCCGCCGCCCTCGCGGCGCGGATCTTTCTGCCGTTTGCCGCCGGTTATTTCCTGTCCTATCTCTACCGGACCATCAACGCGGTGCTGTCGCCGTATCTGGCGGCCGAATTGCAGCTGACCGCCGCCGATCTCGGGTTGTTGACCAGCGTTTATTTCCTGACCTTCGCCGCGTTTCAACTGCCGTTGGGCGTGTTGCTCGACCGTTTCGGCCCGCGTCGGGTCGAGGCGGCGCTGCTGGTGTTCGCGGCGGCGGGCGCGGGCTTGTTCGCGGTGGGCCACAGCGCGCTGGAGTTGGCCGTCGGCCGGGGTTTGATCGGTTTGGGGGTGTCGGCCTGTTTGATGGCCAGCTTCAAAGCCTTCGTGCTGTGGCTGCCGGCCGAACGCTTGGCGGTGGCTAACGGCTGGGTGCTGGCGGCCGGCGGCTTGGGCGCGCTGGCGGCCACCGCGCCGGTGGAAGCGGCGCTGCAATGGGTCGGCTGGCGGGGCCTGTTCGGCGGCTTGGCGGGTTTGAGCGGGCTGGTTGCGCTGGCGTTGCTGCTGGCGGTCCCGGAGCGCGAGGCCGGCGCGCCGGCGGGCGACTTGCGCGCCCAATGGCGCGGCGTGGCCGAAATTTTTCGCAGTCCGGTGTTTTGGCGGATCGCGCCGGTCAGCGTGCTCTCGCAGGCGTCGTTCCTGGCGATTCAAGGGCTGTGGGCCGGGCCTTGGCTGCGCGACGTTGCCGGTCTGGACAAATCCGCCGCCGCCGAGGTGCTGTTCTGGACGGCGGCGGCCATGGTGGCCGGCTTTCTCGGCCTGGGCCAATTGAGCTATCGGCTGTCGCGGCTGGGGGTGCGGCCGCTGGCGGTTTCGGCGGCCGGCATGGCGTTGTTCATGTTGGTGCAACTGGCGTTGCTGCTGAAGATCGGGCCATTGTGGGCGCTGTGGGTTCTTTTTGGTTTCCTTGGCACCAGCGCGGTGTTGACGTACGCGATCTTATCGCAGGCGTTTCCGCCGGCGCTGGCGGGGCGCGTGAACACGGCATTGAACTTGCTAGTGTTTGTGTTAGCGTTTGTGGGACAGTGGGGGATGGGCGCGATTGTCAACCGCTGGCCGGGGCCGGACGGCGGCTATGCTGAAGCCGGTTATCAATGGGCCTTCGGGCTGGCGCTGGCGGGGCAGTTGATCGGCTGGCTGTGGCTGTTGGCGAGGCGGCGCGATGCCTAGCGACGATCCCCGCATCGAGCGGTCGAATAAATGAGGCGATGGCGGGGAGCGCGCCAACCGGGGCGATTGACAGCGGCGGCATGGGTGGGAGTATCCGTTAGTGATAGACATTCCGGGCTACACGATTCTGCGTCAGATCGGCGAGGGCGGCATGGCGACCGTCTACCTCGCCGTGCAGGAATCGCTCGGGCGTCAAGTGGCCCTGAAGGTCATGCGCTCGACTCGGGGCAACGCCGAACATTTCATCGATCGGTTTTTGAAGGAAGCTCGGATCATCGCCCAGCTCCAACACCCGCAGATCATCACCATCTACGACTTCGGCTCGCACGACGGACAGTCCTATTTTTCCATGGAATTTTTGCCCGAGGGCACCCTGGCCCAGCAAATCGCCGACGGCCTGAGCCCGGAGCGGGCGCAGGCGATCATCCGATCGATCTGCCCGGCGCTGGCCTACGCTCACCGCCAGGGCATCATCCACCGCGACATCAAGCCGCAAAATATTCTGTTTCGCCAGGACGGCGCGCCCGTGCTCAGCGATTTCGGCATCGCCAAAACCTTGGATGCCGACGACACCCAGCTGACCGCGCCCGGTTTGGCGATCGGCAGTCCGACCTACATGAGTCCGGAGCAGATCACCGGCAAGAAGCTGGACAACCGCAGCGACCTTTACAGCCTCGGCATCGTTTTTTACGAAATGCTGGTTCGAGAGCCGCCCTATCGGTCGGACGACATTTTCGGCATCGCCATGATGCACTGCACCCAGCCGATTCCGCGCTTGCCCGATAATGTCAACCGATACCAGAGCCTCTTGCAGAAGCTGCTGGCCAAAAATCCGACCGAGCGCTTCGAGAATGCCGAGCAACTGCTTCAGGCGCTCGACCAGCCCACCTCCAAGCTATCGTTCCACTCGCTCCTGCCCACGACCCAGTTCTTTCATGCCTTCAATCCCTCGCCGATTTCGAAAAAAATAGCGCTGGCGGGCGCTCTGGCGGTGCTGGTCCTAAGCTCGGGCGGGATTTATCTGCGGGCGATGCGGCAACCGACCCCGATCAATACGGAGGCGCTGGCCGGACCGCCGCCGGCGGATCGCGCCAAGCTCGCGGCCCATTATGAACAGCTCGCCGTCCAACACCTTCAAAATGAGGAATTCGGTCCCAGCCTGGAATTGATCAAGCTCGGCCTCAACGCCTCGCCTGACGACCGAGGGCTGCTGGCCTTGCGCGACCGGGTCGAGCGCCAGCAAGCGGCTGGCGGCTGGCTGAGACAGGCCCGGCAGAGTGCGGACGGCGGCTCGCTCGAACAAGGATTGGGACAAGCGGAGGAGGGCTTGCGGCTTGTTCCCGACCACCCGGCGCTGGCGGCGCTGCGCGAGCGCCTGCAAGTCGCACTGAAGGAACGGCGGCAAAGAGCCGAACGATCCTTGTCGCAATCCCACGCCTACTGGCAGGCGGGCGATCTCGACGCGAGCTTGAAGCAGATTGAGGACGGCTTGCAACAGGCTCCCGGCCATCCCGAATTATCCACCTTGCGTTCGGTGGTGGAAAGCCGGATCAAGGAACGCCAATTGATTCCGAAGCTGCTGTCCGAAGCGCGGGAGCTGGCGCGGCAAAACCAGTTGGACGAGAGCTTGAAACGGATCGATCAAGGACTAAGCTTAGTGCCAGAACAGGCCGATTTAGTCAGTTTGCGCGAGCGGGTGACAGCGGCTTTGGAGGCCAACCGGCGGATCGGCGCGCTGTTGCGGGAGTGCGATGCCCGCTTTCCGCTGGAACGCCTCACCGCCTCGCAGGGCGTCGACGCCGTGGCTTGTTACCAGCAGATCGTGGCGTTTGCTCCCGCCGACGGCCAGGCCCGCGCCAGAATCGAACAGATCGCGGATCGCTACGCGAGTTTGGCCGACGCCGCCATCGGCAAAGCGGAATTTCAGAATGCCGAAGGCTATCTGGCCCAACTCCAGCGGATCAGACCCGACCATGCTCGTCTGGCGACGTTGAACCGTCTTTTGCAGGTCAAGCGCAAACAGACGGAAAGCGAGGCTCGCCGCTTGCTTGAAACCGAAACCAAACGACAGGCGACCGAGGAGGCCCGGCGTCGGGCCGCCGAGCGAGAAAAAAACCGGACCCTTCAGAACAACAGCCGCAAAGCGGCTTCGGAAGCTCGCGCATCAGGCGCCAACGCGCCGGCGTCGGCCAAACCGACCCCATCGCCCCTGGCGCCCGCCGCCCAGCCGCGTCAGGCGAAATCGAGAACGAACTGCGGGGAAGCGCTGCTCAAGGCGCAACTCGGCGAACCGTTATCCGCCATCGAACAGAAGGAGTGCAGACCATGATGATGATCGAACGCCCCGCGCGCGCGGTGTTGGGAGCCGCGAGTGTGTTGGTTGCGGCGCTGCTGTGGGGATGCGCCGCCCCGCCCGCCGATACCAAACAGGCCGCCGCGCCCGCGCCGCCGGTCCAGCCGGTGCCATTCGATGAAGCGGTTTTGAAAGCCGCGAACGATTTGTTCAGCCGCGCCCAATTGCCGGCGGCCGACGGCCGCGCATCGGGGCGGTATACCTTGGTGATCGACCCCTTGATCGACGGCGTGACCGGCGCGCAATCGGCCGCGACCCAATCGATGGAAGCCCGCCTCGTCGAACTGGTGAAGGAAAAATATCCCCAGTTTGAGGTGCAACCGTTTTCGACGGCGGCGGTGGCGCAATCGCCCATCGTGCTGGTCGGCACTTTTACCGGCGTCAACCAGGAGGGCAAAACCGAAGGCGCGCGAGAAGCCTATCGGGTCTGTCTGGCGCTGGCCGACCTCAAATCGGGCAAAATCGTGTCCAAGGGGACCGCGCGGGCCAAGCCCGAAGGCGTTGACATCACCCCCACCACCTATTTTCAGGACACCCCGGCCTGGGCGCCGGATAAAGCGACCGAGGGTTACATCAAAACCTGCCAAGGCACCAAGGCCGGCGATCCGATCAACGCGGCCTACGCGGATCGCATCCTCACGGCGGCGCTGATCAGCGAGGCGATTGAAGCCTATAACAGTCGACAGTATCCGACCGCGTTCGATCTATATCAAAGCGCGCTCCGGTCGCCGGGCGGCGAGCAACTGCGGGTCTACAACGGCCTTTATCTGACCAGTTGGAAGCTGGGCCGTCGCGGTGAGGCGCTTGAGGCGTTCGGCAAGATCGTGGATTACGGCCTCGCCAACCAGCGCCTCGCCGTCAAATTCCTGTTCAAGCCCGGTTCGACGGATTTCTGGCCCGACCGGCGGGTGAGCGGCCCCTATCCGCTGTGGTTGAAGCAGATCGCGCAACGGACTTCATCGCATCAGGGCTGTTTGGAAGTCGTCGGCCATACCAGCCGCACCGGTCCCGAGCCGATCAACGAACGTCTGTCCGCCTTGCGGGCCGAACGGGTCAAGACCAGGCTCGAAGCCGACGCGCCGGCCCTGCGCAACCGAACCATCGCCAACGGGGTGGGTTCCAAGGAGACGCTGATCGGAACGGGAACCGACGACGCCAGGGATGCGCTCGATCGCCGGGTCGAGTTCAAGGTGGTGCAGTGCCGCGCGTCCAGTTAGCGGAGCGGGGATAGTAAAACCACGGTTGTCCTGGAGCGGACATCCCGTTTTAGAAGCGGGTCGGTCGGCTCTTGCGTTCCCACTCGGCGGCTTGGTTCGGGTCGGGGGGCAAGCCCAACTCGCCGTGGTGATAGGCCCGCGCCAACCGGCGGGCCGCGTCCGCGTGGCCGCCCGCGACGGCTTTTCGCAGCCATCCAACGGCGGATGATTCGTTTTTAGCAACGCCCTGGCCGTCGGCATACGCCAGCGCGACTTGATATTGCGCCGGCGCGTAGCCGCGTTCGGCCAGGCGCTGAAACCACTGGAACGCCAGTTCCGGGGAAGCGGGCACGCCCTCGCCGCGCCGGTAGGATTCGGCCAGCCAATACTGGCCGCCGACCTCGCCCTGCCGCGCGGCTTTTTCAAACCAGTAGATCGCCAAGCGAGGATTGCGCGGCACGCCAAAACCCAGCCGATACAAAAAGCCCAACCGAAACTGCGCCGGCCCGTGGCCGTTGTCGGATAGCGTCGCCAACAGCGCGGCGCCCGCCGGATAATCGCGCTGGAATAAATGCTTCATCGCCAGCCGGTATTGCGCCTGCTGTTCGTCGCAGCCTCCCAGCAGCAACAGCGATCCCAGAAGCAGCGCGCGCGGCTGAAAGCTCATTGGTTGGCATCCGCGGGCGGCGAGGGGGACGAATCCGCTGGAGCTAGGGTCCTCATCCTGCGTTGCAGCAAGCCGCCCAGGATGATTTTGCGCAAGTACGCTTGATGCAGCAGCAGCCACGCCAGCAGTGGAGCGACGATCGGCAGCACCAACACCGCCAGTTGCCGGCCCAGACCGATCAAGTAATACGGCGCCGGCGAATCCGGCAAGGCCAGGGCGTACTCGGCGGGCGGGATTTCGGTCATCAGCGGCAGGTGGCTGCGGTACAAGGCCAGCTGGAATTGCGCGTCCAGCGCGACCATCACGCCAATCACCGGCAACAAGGCCAGCGTGCCGCGCAGCAGACGACGGAGCAGCGCCCGCCCCGGCGTCGGCAGGGTCAAGGCCCAAAACAGCGGCAAAATCACGCTGGCCCGGTCCAGCGGCAAGGGCAAGGCCATGAACAACTGAGCCGAGTCGGTCAGCGGAGGGATCAAACTGACGATCAAGCCCCGATCGCCATCCAAGCCCACGCCCAGCACGGAATCCGACCACAGCCATTGGCTGAGAAATCCCGCGCCGTGCGCCAAAATCGCAGCCAGCGGTTCTCGAAGCCACCACCACCACAGCACCAGACACAGCGGCAGACAAAGACTCCCACCCAACAACAGACGCAGCAGGAGCGGGTCAACCCGCGCGTACATGCGGGATCGGCCGCGTGGGTTCCAGCGGCAGCCGGCGTAGCCACAACAGAAAAATCAGCAAAACATCCATCAGGATCAACGCATCCCAAACGTACCAATGCACCCAGTGAAACCACATCGGTTTCCAAGCGCCCAGGTACACCAGGCTGATGATGCGCGCCATATTGAGCCCCTGCACCGCGATCCAACCGATCAGCAGGCCGGCCAGCCGATGCCGCCACGGCGCGGGAAACGCCAGCATGGCGGTCCACAGCAGCAAGGTCGCTTCCACCCCGTTGCATAAATCGAGAATGCGGACGCTGGAGCCGGGAATGCTCAATACGTTGCCGTACACCCGCGCCTGCCCGCCGAACAGCGTGATCAATCCGCCGGCCACCGCCGTCAAACTTTCGGTGAACGGTTCGATCAGCTGTTCCCGCACCGGCGGCAAGTATACGGTTCCGTACAGTAAAAGCCCGATTCCGATGAAAGCCAGCAGAAAGCGTCGCACGGCAAGAGCCCCTGGTCAGCGTGTTTCAACATCTTGCCATAAATCCGCCGGGCGGTTGAGATCAGACTTTGATATTTCCACTTGGAATAAACAAATAAATTTATATTCCTTTTCATTGTATTTCCATTCGATAAACTGCTGGTGAAAACCGACTGCGCAACTCGGATATCCGTCCGTGTTCAGCGGCGATTCGAAACGTGATTCAACCCCTAAAGGACTGAGCGCGATGAAGGCCAGCGACAAATATACCGTCGAAACCATTACGGAAATCCGCACGTGGGCGTCCAATCTGTTTTCCTTCAAGACCACCCGCAGCCAATCCTACCGCTTTATCGCCGGTCAGTTTGCCCGGCTCGGCGTGGAAGGCGACGGCGGCGAGTTGGTCTGGCGGGCCTATTCGATCTGTTCGGCCCCTTACGACGAGTTTTTGGAGTTCTATTCCATCGTGGTGCCCGACGGCGCGTTCACCTCGCGGCTGGCCCAATTGCAGAT
>DJIW01000031.1:53003-53292 GCA_002433805.1 Competibacteraceae bacterium UBA6584
TCGCGGCTGGCCCAATTGCAGATCGGCGATCAAGTCCTGGTCGAGAAAAAGAATTACGGTTATCTGACCACGGACCGGTTCGAATGCGGCAAGGATTTATGGCTGCTGTCCACCGGCACGGGGCTTGCGCCGTTTTTGTCGATCCTCCAGGAGTTCGATACCTGGGAGCAGTACGAAAACATCGTGTTGGTGCACAGCGTGCGCTACCGGCACGAACTGGCTTATGAGGAATTTATTCAATCGTTCCAGCAAAATGCCTTATTCGCCGATTACGCCCACAAATTAAAAT
>DJIW01000069.1:0-3948 GCA_002433805.1 Competibacteraceae bacterium UBA6584
TGCGGCTATCTGGCGCTGATGAGCGCCATCGCCGGCGGCACCGACTACGTGCTCATTCCCGAGAACCCGCCGCTCGAAGGCTGGGAAAATCAGATGTGCGAACTGCTCCGCCACGGCCGGGCTTCCGGCCGCCGCGACAGCATCGTGGTGGTCGCCGAAGGCGCTTGCGACCGGCAGGGCAAACCGATCAGCGCGGACTACGTGCGCCAGGTGTTGGAAGAGCGGCTCGGCGAGGATACCCGCGTGACCATTCTCGGCCACGTCCAGCGCGGTGGCACCCCCAGCGCCTTCGACCGGTGGATGAGCACCCTGCTCGGCTACGCCGCCGTCGAGGAAGTGCTGGCGGCCACTCCCGAAAGCGAGCCGCAAATGATCGGCATCCGCTACAACCGCATCGACCGCGCCCCGCTGATGGAATGCGTTCAGAAAACCCACAGCGTCGCCAAAAAAATCGCCGACAGGGATTATGACGGCGCGATGGCGCTGCGGGGCGGCAGTTTCACCGAAATGTTTCAAGTTTTCAAGCGCATGGCGGAATCCATGCCGAGCGTCACCCCGCCCGCTCGACCCCGCCGCCTGGCGATCATCCACTCCGGCGGGCTCGCGCCGGGGATGAATCCCGCCGTGCGCGCCGCCGTGCGCCTCGGCCTGGACCGCGGTCACGTCCTGCTCGGCGTGCGCGGCGGCTTTCAGGGCCTGATCGACGGCCGGATCGAGGAGTTGAAGTGGGGCGATGTCGAAGGTTGGGCGTCCATGGGCGGCGCTGAATTGGGCACCAATCGGCAAATTCCGACTCTGGAACAATTTTATTCGGTCGGCCGGGCCTTGGAGACTCAAGCCATCGACGGCTTGCTGATCATCGGCGGCTGGGCGGCTTACAAAGCAATCTACGAACTCCACCACGAACGGGATCGCTATCCCGCTTTCAAGATTCCCATGATCTGCCTGCCGACCAGCATCGATAACAATTTGCCCGGCTCGGAACTGAGCGTCGGCGCGGATACGGCGCTCAACGTGATCGTCGAGGCGCTCGACCGGATCAAACAGTCGGCCACGGCGGCGCGGCGCTGCTTCGTGGTCGAGACCATGGGCCGTTTTTGCGGCTATCTGGCGCTGATGAGCGGATTGGCGGGCGGCGCGGAGCGCGTCTATCTCCACGAGGAAGGCGTGACCCTCAAGGACTTGCAAGCGGATGTCGAAAGCATGATCGGAAGCTTTCGCGGCGGGCGGAGGCTCTATCTGGCCATCCGCAGCGAGCGCGCCAACCCGCATTACACCATCGATTTCTTGAGCCGGCTGTTCGAGGAAGAAAGCCACGACTGCTTCGACGTGCGCCAAGCCAGCTTGGGCCATATCCAGCAGGGCGGCAATCCCTCGCCCTTCGACCGCATTCTGGCGACCCGGCTGGCCACGCGCTGCATCGATTACCTGACGCAAGAGTTGGAGAAAAAATCGGCGGAAAGCGCGTTCATCGGCCTGTCCGAAGGCAAGGTGACCATCTTTCCGCTCAAGCAGATGGCGGACATGGTCGATTGGACCTACCGACGGCCCAATGAACAGTGGTGGTTGGGGCTGCGCCCGATGGTGCGCGCCCTGGCGCGGCTCTCCGGTGAAGTCGAAACTGGCGGGCGCGAAATGCCTTGCGAGACCCCGATCCTGCCCGATGCGACGGTTCGATAAAGTAAACCAGAGGTCGCGAAGCGCGACAGCGCGCGAATCTCAGCCTGAAGCAACCGGAGCGGGCGATAAAGTGCGAGTGAAAAAACCCGATCTGGCGGCGCGAGGCATGATCGCTGTTTCCATCACGCCGCACCCTGCTGGAGCGCGCTCATTGATCCTTTAGCGCTTGCCGCACAATAGCGACCACCGCATTCAATTGCTCGATGGGGATTTGGCCCGGCGCGGAGCTTTTCTCGCCCACCGCGAAGCTGACTGAGGAGCCGAACATCCAGCCGAACAGGCGGCTCAGCGACCCGTAACCGCCCATCGCCATGCTGATGATCGGCAGCGCAATCGTGTGTCGCGCCGTCAAGGTCGCGTCGAGCAAGGTCAGCACATCGCGCACTTCCTTCGGCATGACTGCAATTTTGGCGATGTCGGCCCCCGCTTGTTCCATGGCGACGAACTTGGCGACCAGCGCGGCGGCGTCCGGGGTTTCCTGAAAATTATGATACGAGGCGATCAACCGGCAACCGGTGTCCGCGGCCAGCGTGACCGCCCGTTGGAAATAGCGGGGTTCGACGCTTAATTCGTAATCAAACAAATCGACGCAACCCGCGCCACAAACGGCGGCATATAACTCGAACACGCCATCTTCATCAAGCGTGATGGGATTGCCGCCTTCGCGGATCGAGCGCCGGGTCAAGATGATCGGGATAGCCCCCGCTTGTCGCTGGATAGCTCGGCCCAGCGCGACGGCTCGGTCGCTATCGGCGATCCCCGAAAAAAAATCGACCCGCCATTCGAGCACATCGGGTCGTTTAGGCAGAATGGCGGCCAGTTCGCGCGCGATGGCGTCCTCGCTCGCGCCAACCAGCGGCGTGCAAACCAACGGCTCGCGATCCGCCGCCAGAGTTTTGCGGGCGAGGGTGATCGGTCTGGAAAACCTCATGACGGCTCCTTAGGCCAAGCAGGACAATGTTTTGCAAGACAAAATTGAGTTTTAGTATAAAGAGCGGCTGAAACAATCACCCTCTGACGTTCTCATGCGCCGCTTGTGGGCTCAACATGCTCTCTGGAAGCCAGCGGATAGCCGTTTACGGCCGTGGAGACTCGTCGAACGAGACGATCGGATTCGCCAACGGCTGCTGGTGATCTTTCTCGGCGAGCGCGACCCGGAAACCGCCGTCGCCTGCGCGGTATTCGCGATCGGTCAAACCGGCGCGCGCTCAGGCAGTATCGATCAGAATTTGCTGCAGGGTGCGTTCTACATCGACGGCGGTCTCTTGCATGTCAGGCGCGGTCTCGAATCCAGCCAGCAGCGTGGTCGGCGCGATCATGCCCAGCCCTGTCTGGCCCGCGCTTTGGAATACAGCAATGCGACACGGCAGCGCCAGACTGATCGTGGGATCGCGGACGAGCATTTGCGCCGCAAGCGAAGCATTGCAAACTTCGAACACTGCGCAACGCATGCCGATGGCGTACCCTTTGGAAGCCAATGGCTAAACTGCGCGCTTTTCGTGATCGATGGACCCACTTGCTCAAACATCATCCCGGCTATCTCGCCGCGCTTAGAGCGGTCACGATTTTAAAAAGGTGGCTTCATTAACTGCTTCACCGCCCGAGAAAGTACCGTTTTAGCGATGAGCGGCGCGGTCAAAATTCAAGGTTATCCTCTAGCGACGCCCTTCGCCACCGGCGCGCCGCAGTACAACATCCAGCGTCCGCGTCGGCAGCAGCCGGCGCAGGGCGGCAAATAGGTAAGTCGGGGCGGTCACCGGATAGCGGGCGCGCGGACGGGGGCTCTCCAGCGCGTGAATCACCCGCTTCAGCACCGCGTCCGGCGGCAGGGTGAACGGGGCCGCCGGGCCGATCTTGGTCAGCCGCGCCTCCATCGCCGCATACTGTTGCCGATGCGGGCTGGTATCGCTGGGGAGATGCCGTTGATAGGCCGCGTGGGCGTTGTCACGGAAGCGGCTGAGAATCGGCCCCGGTTCGATCAAGCAAACATGAATGCCGGCGCCGGCCAATTCCAAACGCAAGGTATCGGCCAAGCCTTCCAGCGCGAACTTGCTGGCGACATACGCGCCGCGGTAGGGAAACGCCACCAAGCCCAATACCGAACTGGTGTAGAGAATCCGCCCGCCGCCCTGCCGGCGCATGATCGGAAGGAACTGACAGGTCAGTTCGTGCGCTCCGAACAG
Organism: Competibacteraceae bacterium UBA6584; assembly: GCA_002433805.1. GTDB lineage: Bacteria > Pseudomonadota > Gammaproteobacteria > Competibacterales > Competibacteraceae > Competibacter_A. The sequence continues at coordinate 3,864 of DJIW01000069.1, forward strand.
ATTGGTTTCGAACTGCTCCCGCAGCGCCGCGCGGCTCAAATCCTCCACCGCGCCGGGCTGGCCGTAGCCGGCGTTGTTGAACAGT
>DJIW01000069.1:4149-4486 GCA_002433805.1 Competibacteraceae bacterium UBA6584
ATTGAACAGCGCATCCAGGCGGCCGCCGGTCCGCTCCAACAGCGCCGCCGCCGCCGTTTCAATCGAGGCGGAATCGCGCAAATCCAGCGACAGCCCCTCCAAGCCTTCGGCTCGGAGCCGCTCCAGGTCGGCCGTACGCCGCGCCGCAGCGAATACCCGCCAGCCGCGCGCTTGCAACCCCCGAGCCGCGCAATAACCGATCCCAGACGAACACCCGGTAATCAGAATGGTTTTAGCGTTCACCGTCGTTTCGACCGCTCCGCCCGATAAAAAAATGCCCCAAGCCAGCAGGCTGACGCTCGGGCATTACCTAAAATCCCGCCCAACGCTCCCGCAC
>DJIW01000069.1:4603-15652 GCA_002433805.1 Competibacteraceae bacterium UBA6584
ATGTGTCGTTCTACAATCCCGCCCAACGCTCCCGCACTGCAATAAAATTGTCATCTAAATGTAATATAAAAGCCGCCATCGCATTGTACTGTCAGCGCATGGTTTCCGGCCGGCTCTCCAAAAAAGGCGGACGCCAAGGTTTATCCCGTTGCTCATAACAGTTGTCGGAGGCTTTTCGTGATCAAAGACAAACTCGCATTCGGCGCGGTGGCCGCTTTGGCGCTGGCCGGCGCGGTCCATGCTCAATCCGCCCGCGATTACATCAGCATCGTGGGCTCGTCCACCGTTTATCCGTTTACGACGGCGGTGGCCGAACAGTTCGGCAAGGCCAACGCCCAGTTTAAGACGCCCAAGGTCGAGTCCACCGGCACCGGCGGCGGCTTCAAACTGTTCTGCGGCGGGGTCGGCGTCCAGCATCCCGACATCAGCAACGCCTCGCGTCCGATCAAGAAATCCGAGGTCGAAACCTGCGCCAAGAACGGCGTCACCGAGATCGTCGAAATCAACATCGGCTTCGATGGCATCGTGCTGGCCTCCTCCAAGAAAAATCAGCCGATGCCACTGACCATCAAAGATATCTGGCTGGCGCTGGCCAAGGAGGTTCCGGACGCCAGCGGCAAACTCGTCGCTAATCCCCACAAAACCTGGAAAGACGTGAACCCGGCGCTGCCGGCCAACAAAATCGAAGTGCTGGGTCCGCCGCCGACCTCCGGCACCCGCGACGCCTTCGTCGAATTGGTCATGGATCACGGCTGTAAAGAGTTCGACGCCATCAAGACGCTGGAAAAGAGCGATGAAAAGAAAGCCAAGGCCGCTTGCCAAACGGTGCGCGAGGATGGCGCCTTCATTGAAGCCGGCGAGAATGATAATCTGATCGTCAACAAACTGGTGGCCAACCCCAACGCGCTCGGCGTGTTCGGCTATAGTTTCTTGGAAGAAAATCTGGATAAAATTCAGGGCGAGACCATCAACGGCGTCGCGCCGAACTTCGAGAGCATCGCCGACGGCAAGTATCCGGTGTCGCGGCCGCTGTTCGTGTACGTCAAGAAGGCGCATGTCGGCGTGATCCCCGGCATCAAGGAATTCATCGCCGAGTTCACCAGCGAGAAAGCGGTCGGCGATGACGGTTATCTGGGTCGGAAAGGTTTGATTCCGCTGCCGGACAACAAGCGCAAGCAAGTCGCGACCGACGCCAGAAGCCTCAAGACCCTGAGCCTGTAATCCGGTCGTTTCCCGCGTCGCCCGCGCGCTGAAGCTTCTTCGGCCGCTGGCGGCGCTTTCGTGTTTTGGTGGAACCTCATGCAGCCTTTCTTGCTGTTGACGCTGCTCCTGCTAAGCGCCGGCGCGTACTACCTGGGCCGCCGGCGCGCGTTTGCGGTCGCGGACGGCCACGTCCGCAACCTGCATTCCCTGCCGAGCTTTTACGGCTCCTACGCGGCGCTGTGGTGCGGTTTGCCGGCGCTTTTGGTGTTCGCGCTGTGGGCCGCCGCGCAACCCAACCTCGTGGTCAATTGGGTGGTGGCCGGCCTGCCGCCGGAATTGCGCGATCTGCCGCCCGACCGGCTCAATCTGGTGATCAACGACCTCAAAAATCTGGTCGGCGGCAATTTCGTTGCCAGCGCCTCCGATCCGGTCATGGTCGAGGCCGCCGAACGCTACCGGCGGTTGCAAGCCATCGGCAACGCCGCCTTGTGGGTGGTGGTGTTGAGCTTGGCCATCGCCGGGATCGCCTACGCCTGGCGCGCCATCTCGCCCGCGCTGCGCGCCCGCAACCGGGTCGAGGGCGTGATCAATATCTTTTTGATCGCCAGTTCGACCGTGGCGATTTTCACCACGATCGGCATCGTGCTGTCGGTGGTGTTTGAGTCGTTGCTGTTTTTCCGCCAAGTGCCGGTCGCCGAATTCCTGTTCGGCCTGCAATGGAGCCCGCAAACCGCCTTGCGCGCCGATCAGGTCGGATCGTCCGGCGCGTTTGGCGCGGTGCCGTTATTCGCCGGGACCTTGTTGATTTCCGGGATCGCCATGTTGGTCGCCGTGCCCATCGGCTTGATGTCGGCGCTGTATTTGTCCGAATACGCCACCCCGAAATTTCGCGCCTTCGCCAAACCGGCGCTGGAAATTCTGGCCGGCATTCCGACGGTAGTGTACGGCTTCTTCGCCGCGCTCACCGTGGCCCCGTTGATCCGCCAGATCGGGACGGCCGTCGGCCTGCACGTGGCGTCGGAAAGCGCGCTGGCCGCCGGCCTGGTGATGGGGATTATGATCATCCCCTTCGTTTCGTCGCTGTCGGACGACGTGATCAACGCCGTGCCGCAGTCAATGCGCGACGGCTCCTACGCGCTGGGCGCGACCAAATCCGAAACCATCACCCGCGTCCTGCTGCCCGCCGCCTTGCCCGGCATCGTCGGCAGCATCTTGCTGGCGATCTCGCGCGCTATCGGCGAAACCATGATCGTGGTGATGGCCGCCGGCCTGTCGGCCAACCTGACCGCCAACCCGTTGGAGGCGGTCACCACGGTCACGGTGCAGATCGTCACCCTGCTGACCGGCGATCAGGAATTCGACAGCCCCAAGACCTTGGCCGCCTTCGCGCTCGGACTGGTGCTGTTTGTGGTGACGCTGATCCTCAACATCATCGCCCTGCGGGTGGTGCGCAAATATCGGGAACAGTATGAATAAGGCGACTTCCCACGACGGCGTGCCGCTGCGCGAGCGCGACATCAAAACCATCGTCAACGCCGGCCTCGCCCGCCGCCACGCCGCCGAGCGGCGCTTCCGCTGGTACGGTTTGATCGCGATCAGCTTGGGGCTCGCCTTCGTGGTCCTGATGTTCGCCAACATCATCGGCAAGGGATTGCCGGCCTTTTGGCAGACTTATATCCAGGTGCCGATCCACTTCGACGCAGCCGTGCTCGACCCCGAAGGCAACCGCGACCCGCAAACCTTGGCCAGCGCCGACTACGGCGCGCTGGTCCGCGCCGGCTTGCGCCAGACCTTTCCCGCCGTCGAGGGCCGGCTGCCCTTGCGGGCGTTATCGGCTCTGCTCAGCACCGACGCCGCCTACGAGCTGCAACGGCGGGTTTTGGCTGACCCGCAACTGATCGGCGCGCAACAAGAGATTTGGCTGCTGGCCTCAGCCGCCGTGGATACCTTCGTCAAGGGCAACATCGACCGCACGCTCGACGAGGCGAACCGACCGATCAAGGACCAGCAGATCGAATGGATCGACCAGTTGCGAGCCGCCGACAAGATCGAGCGCCAGTTCAACGCCGTGCTGTTCCGCAACGGCGATTCCCGCGAACCGGAACAGGCCGGCATCCGGGGTGCTCTGATGGGCTCGTTTTTCACCCTGCTGGTCACGTTTCTCCTGTCGTTTCCCATCGGGGTGGCGACGGCGGTGTATTTGGAGGAATTCGCACCCAAAAACCGCTGGACCGACATCATCGAAGTCAACATCAACAATCTGGCGGCGGTGCCGTCGATCGTCTTTGGCTTGCTGGGGCTGGCGGTGTTCATCAACTTCTTCGGCCTGCCTCGTTCCGCGCCGCTGGTCGGCGGCCTGGTCTTGAGCCTGATGACCTTGCCGGTGATCATCATCGCCGGCCGCGCCGCGCTGACCTCGGTGCCGCCGTCGATCCGCGAGGCGGCGCTCGGCATGGGCGCGTCCAAGCTGCAAATGGTCGGCCATCACGTCCTGCCATTGGCCATGCCCGGCATGTTGACCGGTTCGATCATCGGCATGGCCCGCGCGCTGGGCGAATCGGCTCCGCTGCTGATGATCGGCATGGTCGCCTTCATCGTCGATGTACCCAAGGGCTTTCTCGATCCCGCCACGGTGTTGCCGGTGCAGATTTACCTGTGGTCCGATTTGCCGGAGCGGGCCTTCGTGGAACGGACCTCGGCCGCGATCATGGTGCTGCTGGCCTTCATGATCTTGATGAACGGGCTGGCGATTCTGTTGCGCAAGCGCTTCGAGCGACGCTGGTAGCCCTCCGCCCCACCGCCAATAACCCAAGGATTACTCGCTGATGAGCACGACCGCCATCGACACCCAGGTTGCCCTGAACGGAACCTTGAACCGGAGCGCGTCGCCCCCCCGGAGCGCCGGCGTTCAGGTCACCGATTACGACAACCGCCAGACCGTCGGTAAGATCACGGTGGACAACCCGAAAATGACCTGTCGGGAGGTCAACGTTTATTATGGTGAGAAACACGCCATCAAAAACGTCAGCCTCGACATCGGCGCCAATGAGGTCATCGCCTTTATCGGGCCCTCCGGCTGCGGCAAATCGACCTTCATCCGCTGCTTGAACCGGATGAACGACACCATCCCCTCGGCCCGCGTCACCGGCCTGATCAAGCTGGACGAGGATGATATTCACGCCAAGGAAATCGATGTGGTGCAATTGCGGGCGCGGGTCGGCATGGTGTTTCAAAAGCCCAATCCCTTTCCTAAATCCATCTACGAAAACGTCGCCTACGGGCCGCGCATTCACGGCATGGTCAACACCAAGGCCGAACTCGACGACCTGGTGCGCGAGAGCCTGGAGCGGGCCGGCCTGATTAAAGAGGTGGAGAAGCGAATGCTGGAGCCGGGCACCAGCCTCTCCGGCGGCCAGCAACAGCGGCTGTGCATCGCCCGCGCCATCGCGGTCAACCCCGAAGTGATCTTGATGGACGAACCCTGTTCGGCGCTGGACCCCATCGCCACCGCCAAAATCGAGGAATTGATCGACGAGCTGCGGGAAAATTACACCATCGTCATCGTCACCCACTCGATGCAACAGGCGGCGCGAGTGTCCCAGCGCACCGCTTATTTCCATCTGGGCGATCTGATCGAAATCGGCGACACCGACCAGATTTTCACCAATCCCCGGCACAAGCTGACCGAGGATTACATCACGGGCCGCTTCGGTTGACCCCGATCACCCGCGCCAAAAACCGGAGGATTCCGATATGGCCATCAGTCGAGAGGCTCACACTGTCAAGCAGTTCGACGTCCAGCTCGCCAATCTCCGCAACATGGTCTTGGAGATGGGCGGCTTGGTCGAGGATCAGATCAAGGGCGCCATCGCGGCGCTGGACCAGGAAGACGCCAACGCCGCCCGCGAGGTGATCGCCCGCGACCGGATCATCAACGGCCTGCAAATCAAGGCTGACGAGGACTGCGTCAGCATCATCGCGCTGCGCCAGCCGCTCGGCGGCGACCTGCGGATGATCATGTCGCTGGCCAATTCGGTGACCGATCTGGAGCGGATCGGCGACAGCGCCAAGAAAATCGCCCGGATGACACTGCAGATGTACGAGGGCGAAACCAGCCAGCCCAGCGCCAAATTGCTGCGCGACGTGCGGCCGATGGCGGAACTGGCCAGCGGGATGCTGCGCGACTGCCTCGATGCCCTGGCCCGGCTGGATGTCGAAAAAGCGCTGTCCATTATCCACAACGACACCGAGCTGGATCAGGAATTTCAGTCAGCGCTGCGGCGCTTGATCACTTACATGATGGAAGACCCGCGCACCATCGGCCACGCCATCAACGTGGTGTTCATCATCAAGGCGCTGGAACGGATCGGCGACCATTGCACCAACATCGCCGAGCACATCGTGTATCTGGTCGAGGGCAAGAACATCCAGCAGCGCCGCAACATCGACATGAACACCATCCTGACCCTGGCGCAAGACGAAGCGGAGAGCGAAGCGAAGGGATAAGCGCGGGGAAAAGGCTGCGCGCCGGTACGGGCTATATTCAGTCCTTTGCTAGCCGCCGCGACCGCGCGCCTTCAGCCAAAGCGCATGCTTTTGGCGGATGTCCGCCAGCACTTCAAGATCGACGAGCGCATCGTCGCGGATGCGCTCGTCGTAGTTCTCCCAGCCCATGAAATCGCGCAGCGCCTTGAGAGTAGCGTCGTCGCACATCCCGGTAACCGCGCCCTTATAAAAACCGCGCGCGTGCAAGATCTGTTGCAGTTCGTTGGCGATGGCGTCGTCGATGGGAACCAACTGCCGGGGATCGCTGCGAAAATAAGTCAACCGGTGGATCGCGTACAGCCGCTCCAATTCGGCGATGGGCGCGGGGTGATCGTAAACCGAGATATCGATGTAGCGATCATCGAAACCGCCGTAGCCGCCGCCGGCCCGCGCCACCTTCAACGCCGCCGACTGTTGACCGCGCCGGTCGCCGCCGCTAGCCTGTCCCGCGCCTAGCGCCGCCAACAAGCGTTCGGCCAGCGAACCTTCGGTCTGCTCGAAGCAGCGCACCAGACTGGCCACCACCTCCGGCCCGGCCAAGGTATTGCCCTGAGCCGCGCAGCAATGACCCGCCAGATCGCCCGCCCAATCGAAACAGTGCGCGCCGGTGAAGCTGGCGGCTCGACCCTTGGCGTCGATGATGCCGGCTTGACGGTAATCGCGCTGGTCGTCGCCGCCGGTGAGGATATCGAGCGCCTGACGGGGCGACGCGCCGTTTTCCAGCAGGGCCAGCCCGCGCGGGCCGTAGCTGGTGTTGCAATAAGACTGGGTCGCCACCGCCCCGACCCCGGCCTTGGCGAACGGAATCGATACGCCGACATTGGGAAATTTGGATTGGACCGCCACCCCCAAATCCCCGTTGGCCGGATCGAATGCGACGATGGAAAAAGTCATGCAAGCCTCTTGAGAAAGCGAGAGCCGCTGGCTTTAATTCAGGCCAGTTCGCCAACTGACGAGTTAAGGCGCGGCTCTGCCGCTGATCGCCGATTCCTCGGCGATTTGAATACCGTAGTATTTCAGCCGACGCCATAAAGTCGTGCGACTCATTCCCATGTCCCGCGCCACCAAATGGTGCTTGCCGTGGTGCATCTCAAGCAAGCGGATAATTTCCGAGCGCTCCATTTGCTCCATTCGGGAACTGACGCCCGGATTGTAACAAGGCTGTGGAAGCCAATCGCCCATTTCAATCAACGAGGAGGAACTCAACAGCACCGCCCGTTCGATGAGATTTTCCAGTTCCCGGACGTTGCCCGGAAAATTGTAGCGGCTGAGTTCGCTGACGACTTCTTCGCTAAAACCATCGACGCGGCTGTAAAACCGCTTGCTGTATTTTTGCAAGCAGAAATCCGCCAGCAGGGGAATGTCTTCCAAACGTTCTCTCAGCGGTGGAATATGAATCGGAAATACATTAATCCGATAATAAAGATCGGAGCGAAAACGATTGTTTCTAATCTCGGCGTCCAAATCTTTATTGGTCGCCGAAATGATGCGCACATCGACTTGCCGGTAGCTGTTATCCCCGACCCGACGGAAGCGACCCTCTTGCAATATTTGCAATAACTTTACTTGCAACAAGGGACTCATTTCACTGATTTCGTCCAGAAAAACCGTCCCGCCGTCCGCCGCTTCAAACAGACCTTTCTGATCCTGAACCGCGCCGGTAAACGCGCCTTTCTTATGGCCGAACAGCTCGCTTTCCAAAAGCGCTTCGGGCAACGCGCCGCAATTTTGCTCGACGAACAACTTGTCCCGGCGCGGCCCGTTGTAATGAATATAACGCGCCAACAATGTTTTGCCGGTTCCGGTTTCGCCGGTCAATAGCACCGCCACCGGCGTATCGATGACCTTCTTGACCAAGTCGAACACCCGGCGCATCGCCGCGCTGTGTCCTATGATTTCAGTAAATTTCAGATCTTTCTGCAATTCCTTTTTGATAAAGGTGTTTTCATCGCGCAACCGATCATTGGCGGCCTGCAATTCCAACAGCAGCCGCTCGTTTTCCATGTAGAGTTCGTAACTGTCCAGCGCCCGCTTGACGGTGACCCGCAATTCCTGCCGGTCCCAAGGCTTGGTGACATACTGATAAATATGGCCTTTATTGATGGCCTGAATGAGCGCGGCGGTGTCGGTGTAGCCGGTCAGAATAATGCGGATGGCGTTCGGCCGGAGTTGAATCGCCTTCTGCAACAGTTCGACACCGGTCATTTCCGGCATGCGTTGGTCGGCCATCACCAACGCAATATCGTGCCGTTCCAGCACGCTCAACGCCTCGATGCCGCTTCGGGCGGTAAAGACATCGTAGTCATCCTCAAACGTCAGCGTCAGCGTTCGCAAGATGTCTTTTTCATCGTCTACAACAAGCAGCTTATGGCGTTTCATGCGCTTTTCCTACTCATATGGACCGGTAATTCTACCGTAAACTCTGATCCCTCGCCTAATTGACTGCCGACCGTGATTTTGCCGCCGTGTTTTTCAATAATGCCATAGGAGATACTGAGTCCCAAACCGGTCCCTTCGCCGAACGGTTTGGTGGTGAAAAATGGGTCAAAGATTCGCTCCAAGTCTTTGTTTGAAATTCCTTTACCACTGTCTTTAATGGAAATTCTGACCCAATCGTCCAAGGGTTCTGTCGTGATCCAGATCTGCCCTCGTTCGGGAATGGCTTGGGCGGCGTTTTGCAGCAGATTCATGAAAACCTGATTGATTTGCCCGGCGTAGCATTCCACCAGCGGCAAACCGCCGTATTCACGATGGATGGCGATACGGTCCTTATGCTCTCTCGACAACAGGTTCAAACTGGACTCGATGCCGCTTTGCAAATCCGCCATGACCAACCCGAGGTCATCGGTTCTCGAAAAGGTGCGTAAATCCAATACGATTTGCTTGACCCGATCCGCGCCACTGTTACAACTGGAAATCAATTCTTGTAAGTTTTTTTCAATCGTCTCGAAGCGAGCCAGATCCTTCTGTTTATCGCCACGCCGGCGCTTTTGACCTTCCATCTCCGCCAAACCGGAATACGCCAGGATAATTCCATTCAAGCGTTCGATATACTCCTCAATGAATTCCAAATTGTTATGAACGAAGCTGATCGGATTGTTCAATTCATGCGCGATGCCCGCGACCAGCAATCCCAACGAAGCCATCTTTTCCGAGTGAATCAACTGTTCTTGCGTGCGGCCCAGCTCTTTATAGGCCACCTCGATTTGATGGTTGCGGTTGACCAATTCTTGATTGACGCTCGTCAGCTATTGCGTGCGCTCCGCGATTCTGGCTTCCAGCGTGCGGTTGGCTTCTTCGAGCAAGCGCCGGCGATCTTGATCCATCACCAAGGAACGCGCCAGCAGGTGACTTCCATAAACCAAGGCAATGCCGATTAAAATAGAAAACAGCGGCAGCCAGAGCGTAAATTGGGTGAAGATGAGGTGCGCGATAATAAAAAACGCCCCGACGACGCCGATCATGGCCAATAAGCCTACAACCGGCCTTAGCACGATCAACAGCAATCCTGGAACTAGCGTGAACGCGAGCACTAAAAGCGCCTGCGCGGGTTTGCCCAAAGTCGATACGAAGGAGCCATCCAACAGATTGCTGATGAGAGTGGCCTGAACCTCGACACCCGCCGTGGTGTTACCCGACACCCAGGAAAACGGCGTAAAAAACGTATCGCCCGATAAATGCTGAGCTTCCGGAATCGTTTCCAGCGAGCGGCCCACCAAGACGATCTTGTCTTTAAAAATACCCGGCGGCAACAAACGGGAGTAATCGAGCGCTTGATAATACGAAACCGTGCTGATGGTCCGGGGCGGACCCCGGTAATCCATGAGTAATTCCTTGGAAAAATCTTGCTTGCTCAAAACGTTTCGTTCCGGAGCCGAAAGATATTTACCGACGACTTGCAGCGCGAAGGACGCCAGACCCGGCGAGAGCAAGCGCGAGCGCCGCACCACGCCATCGGGATCGACTGTGATAATGGGGCTTCCAACCTCAGTAACCTTGGCCAACTCAGGCAAGGGGTCGATTCGGGTGGTCAGCCGGAATAACGGATCGTTCACGACGCCGATGGCGCTGACCAGCACGACATTGCCCGCCTCCCGCATCGCCTGCTCCAACGCAAAATCTTCCTCGGGCTCCGAAGGCTCGGAAAACAGCACATCCATACCGATGACTTTAGCGCCCGCTTGATGGAGCTGGCGGATCAACTGTGCGTGCATGCTGCGCGGCCACGGCCATTGTCGCTTGATTTCAGCCAAGGACAATTCGTCGATGGCGACAATGACGATTTGACTGGGCGGAGGTTGAACGCCGCGCAAGGCGAATAACAAATCCAACCCTTTAAGCTCCAGCAGCGAGAAAAAGGAAAGATTGGTAACAATTAATGTCAACCCTGCGGCAATAACGGCAGCGAGGAAACCCCTGGTTAAGGGCTGAGCCAGTGAGACCATTTATTTTTATTCCAGGCTAGAAGCGATCTAGAACATTCATGAAATAACCTAGAACAATCAATTTTTTCAATTTCCATTGGAAACAGGCGAAAATTCGACGCGAATAGAAGTCCTCATCAATGAGGAAAGCAGGTGTTGAAATGCCCAATGTCGGCGCGCGCATCCTTACCAAAACGAGTTTACAAACTTATCGCTCACCCATTGAGCATGGAGCGCTTTTCAGGATGAGGCTGATTTTATGAGCTGCTGTTAGGGCTACGGGTCGGATACCGTTCGGCGGGCGTCGCACTCAATCCGTTTTTGCAAATCGCATACCGCCTTTCGTCGCGCCACTAACTTTCTCCCGATTATTCAGTGTAGTCAAAAACCTCGCGGATGATGCCCGTCGATTCTGGCTACACTTGGGGTCCAGACGCGCCCTCGGCGCAACCCGACGAGCTTCGGCCGGGCGCTCGACCTCAATCGAGCGGGGGAACCGCGCCTGGAATGCGAACCCACCTATTTCGTGGGTTCAGCCTGAAACATTCCTTAAAAGGGTAATCCACTATCGAAACATCCAACGGCCGGCTATCCAGCGCGTCTTGACTTCGCTTCCGAAAAACAGCAACGCCTGAAATAGCGATTAAGGCCGCGTGGGTCCACCGCACCGCGACTCCGATGCGGGGCGCTCCCCGCAAACCGGACAGGCCGAGTCGCGCCGCGCTTTTAAAATCCGCCAGTCCATTCGGGCGACATCCAGCAGTAACAGCCGGCCCTGGATCGTCTCGCCCGCACCCGTCAGCACCTTGATCGCCTCCACCGCTTGAAGGCTGCCGATCGCGCCGACCAGCGGCGCGAGCACGCCGGTTTGGGCGCA
>DJIW01000069.1:15826-16270 GCA_002433805.1 Competibacteraceae bacterium UBA6584
GCGAGCACGCCGGTTTGGGCGCAGGTTTCAGAGGTATCTGTGTCGTCGCGATAGAGGCAACGATAACACGCTCCATCTTCGCCCGGCCGCCAGACCAAAATCTGTCCTTCCCACCGGATCGCCGCTCCGGACACCAGCGGCGTTCCGGCGCGGACGCACGCGGCGTTGATCAGGAGGCGGGTCGGTAGATTGTCGCTCGCGTCCACCACCACATCGGCGCGCTCGACTTGTTGCAATAACTCTGCCTCGTCCAACGCCTTTGGAATGGCGACTGCTTCGACCAGCGGATTGAGCGCCAGCAAGGTATCGCGGGCCGAGTCCACCTTGAACTGCCCGATGTCCAGTGTTCGGTGGACGATTTGCCGTTGCAGGTTGGACAGATCGACTTTGTCGAAATCGACCAGCGTCAGCCGGCCCACCCCCGCCGCCGCCAGATACATCGCC
>DJIW01000067.1 GCA_002433805.1 Competibacteraceae bacterium UBA6584
CGCGTCGGCCGAGCCCGCCGAGGAAACAACCGCCGCCAGCGACTTGAGCCGGCCGGCGATTAACGAGAGATAGGACGCCACAGCCTAGCCCAGCACCACCCCGTCACCCGGCTCGAACGAGAGGATGTCCGCGCCGTGCGCCGTGCCGACGAACTGGACGACGTTGCCCGTTGCGACGGGCGGGGTCATGGTGATCTGACCCGGCGTCGTGCCGAGGTAGCAGCGGGCGCCGGGCGTCAGCCCCGTCAGGCCGGTGATGGACCCCTCCGAGTAGGCGAGGCCCGTCTGCCCGGCGCTGACCGCGTCCTTCACGAACGCCGAGCACTCTTTGCCGGCCGCCGCCGCGTCGGCCTTTCGCATCTTGGGGGTTCCGGCGTCGTTCCAAATGTTGACTAAATCGCCCGCCGCCAGCGTCTCGCTCGCCACCCGCGAGACCGTGTCCGCCCCGATACCGCCCGGCAGCACGGACGGCGACAGCCGCCCGTCCGACTCCAGCGCCACGATTTTGCCCGCGTCGGCCGAGCCCGCCGAGGCCGCCGTGCCCGCGCGCGTGATCAGCCGCCCATCGGCGAGCGCAACATATTTGTCAGCCATCGTAAATTTCCTGCTGGATTCTGATAAAAAGCGTCGCCGGCCCGCGCGCGATGCCGATTTCGAGGGTCGCGCCCCCGGAAGGGGGCGTCTGCGTGAGCATCCCGTCTCGGCCGAGGTAGACCGGCCCCGGCGACCAGGACCAGGACGGTTCCACCATCTCGCCAGACCCGCGCACCGCCACCGGCGCGCCGGCGGTCGCCGCGTGGATCGAGATTCCCAGCACCGCATCGAAAGCCGTGTAAGCGTCGGCGTACCCCGCCGCGCCCGCGCCCGTAACCCGCAGCGCGCGATGGCCGCCCAGGTCGTGGGCCGCCGTGATGAGCGTGTCGGGATCGCCTTTTGGCCCCGGCGGTCCAGGAGGACCAGAACAGACCGCGCGAATCGAAGACACCGCAGGCCGCTGAACGCTCAGTCGCACGCCCCCCGAAGCCACATGCAGCACGGTTTCTCGTTCGGTGACGCTCAAATGGTTTTGTTTGGGCGACACGCCAAGGCGCGGCGCGGGAACACTGACCCGCATTTCGCCTGCATTGAGGCTGATCCGCACCTGCGAAACTCGCGATGTGACCTTCAGCGAGTCCGACATCACACCCCCCGCGTGACATCCGGCAAAACGGTCTTCTTGAATACCTCAAGCGTGGTGACATTCAAGTTTCCTCGGCTATCGGTGTAGGTTTCCTGAAAATCGCAGACCACCTCATCACCGATCGTCAGGTCCTCCGTCTCGGTGTGCGGGACGAAAAACCAACCTTTTCCGCCCGCGCTGTCAGCGTTGGCCGGAAACGTGACGCTGACCTGCACCAAGGCCGCGCTGTCCGGGTCGTCGTAGTCGCGCTTGACCGTGAACGTCAGCGTCCGGCCGCCGATGTCGATGGGTTGCGGGGGATCGCCGCCGTCGTCGAACGTCACCAACAGGCTGATGGAATCGCCGCGAACCAACTTGAAACCTTCCACGATTTTCCCCTTTGCGACGGCGACGGCGGGTTAAAGCAGGCCGTGGTCGGCCAACCAGTATTTGCTCAGGAAGACGACCAGGCCGGCGGCCAGCGGCAGCAGCCACCACAGCAGCTTTTTGACGAGATGGACGACGTTGGCCAGCTCGTTTAAGCGGGTTTGCGCCTCGTCCAGCTTGCCCCGCAAGTCCCCCACCCGCCGCTCGACGCTTTCCATTTCGTCCCACACCCGCTTGCCTTCCTCCAGATGGATCGCCAAGCGCTCGTTGATGACCGCTTGCTGCTCCATCGCGATCACCGCGCGGCGCAGCAGTTCGGCGTGCTGGCTGACGGTGACTTCCAGGCGCGTCAGGCGGCTGATCTCTTCGGCCATCAAGGTTTCTCCCCCAGCCGCGCGATCAGTTGGTTTTTCTCGGCGCTGCCCGCCGAGCTGCCGTAGTAGTAGGCCACGATCTGAGTCCAGGCCGTCCCGAGCGCGCCCAACATGATCAAAACCGCCTCTTTGCCTTCGGCCGGCAGCCCCTTCGAGACGATCCACGCCAACGTGCCGAAGAACCCGACAGTCACCAGCGTCGCCAAAACCCTCGGGGTCCAGTCCTGGAGTTTCGTTTCCCGATCGCGGGCGCTGGCCCGGTCCGCCGCGTTGATCCGCTCCAGATCGATGCCCAGCTCCTGCATCCGGGTTTTGAACCCGGCGTCGATCTCTTTCAGCCGCGCCAGGATGCCGGGATCGCCGGACGCGACCACCTCGGCGATCTCCCCTTCCGTGGCCTCCGGTTTGTTGAGCAAGGAAGCCCCCAGAATCTGCGCGGCGGTCCCGGCCAGGGGTCCGCCCAGGGCTGTCGCCAGCGCGGGCGCCACGGCTCCCAGAATCGCTTTCCAGTCGGTTTTCATCAGACCGTCACCCGGTTGGCCAGCCAGCCGTAGGTAAAATCCTCGTTGGCCTTTCGAGACCGGGAAATGTCGAGCAGAAACGCGCCTTGCAGGACGTTCATCGCCCGCACCAGCACCGCTTCGCCGCCCTTGCCGCGCGCTTTCAAGTACGCGCGCAGCGCCGCGAGGGTCGCCGGACCGGCCCGGCCGTCTTCCACCAGATCGGGGTACAAGCGGCCTTGCGCGTTCAAGGCGTTGAGCGCCTGCTGCAACCACAGCGCCGAGCGCATGGGGCCGGACATCACCCCGGAATCCACCACCTCCACGGCGACGGCCTCCGAAACCGGCACGATCTGATCGAACCCCGGCTTGGAAACGTAGCGCTCGAAGTAGATTTTCCGCGCTTCATCCTCGGCCAGCGCCTTCACGTCGCCGGCCGTCGTCGGCCGGTTTCGGTAATTTTCCAGCGTCTCCAGGGTGATGCCGTACTTGGTAGGTCCGCCTCGGTCGCTGGGGTGATCGGTGTAGATCCGCCCCTCTTTCTCGATGATCTCCGAGATGATGTCGGCGACGGCGCGCCGGCTCTGGCCCGGTCGGCTGGAATTGTTGGCTGTCATGGATTTTCTCCGTGGGAGACCCCGCCGTTTTCGGCGGGGACAAGGTCGGTTTCTGCCGGCGGCGGCCGAACGTCGGGTTCGGGCGGATCGACGGCCCGGCGGTTGGCGTCGAGGATCGCCACCAGGCCGCGCAGCCGCTCCGCCACCGCCCGTTCATCCGGCGATTGGCCCGGCCCTTCGAGCAGCCCGGCGACCTGATGGATGCTGACCGCCGTCGGCCCCGGCAGCATGGCGCGGGCGGAATCGGCGGTGATCCTGCCCACCCGCACCGCTTCGTCGACCCGCAGCTGCCGCAAGTTCTGATCCGTTCCCAAGGACACCGTCCACCGCGCGGGCAACCGCCGTTCGCGCGCCGCCGCGACGGCTCGCTCGTAGGCGTCGATGAAGGCGCGGCGGGCGCCCACGTCGTCGCCGGAGTTCAGCACCGCGCCGCAGACCGCCCACGCCGCGCGCATTTCCTCCGTGAGCGTGCCGGTTTCGGCTTCGTCGCCCGCGAACCGCCGCAGCAGCCCCCACGCTTCGTCGGCGGTGGGCCGGCCATCGTCGGCGCGCGGGCCGTCCAGGTAGCGGTAGAGGTCGTGGGGTTTTGGCAGGTAGGGCGATTCGCGCCGGTGGCGGCGGAACGCCTCGGCGACGGCGGCCAGGGGGTAGGGCTCGAATTCGTCGAACCAGTCGGCCGCCGCTTCGGCGGTCGGCTTTTGTCCGGCGAAGCGGAACGCCGTGGCCAAGAGCCGCCAAAAGTCGGGTTTGTCAGCAGGGGTCATGGCACGCCTCCCCTTCCAGCGCCTGGGGAACGCCGGCCATGATGTCCTGCCACTCGGAGACGCGCGGGTCCGGGGAGCGCGCCCGCTCTCGCTCGCGGCCACCTCCGGGGGCCGCCCTTTCGCGGGCCGGTTCCGGTGGCCTGAAGTGGCGGTCCTGGAACACGCAGCCGGTCCAGCCCTCGTGGATCGCTTCCCGCAGCAGCGCGCTCGGGTCGTGGCCGTAGCTCTTGGCCTTTTCGAGGTCGGCAATCACCATCGCCGCCGTGGCTCTGCCCATCGGCGAGCCTTTCTCGCACCGGTGGCGCCGGTAAGCCCGCCAGTCGTCCGGGGCCAGCCAGTCGGGGCAATCGGGCCAATCGGGGGAAACGGGGGAAACGGGGGGTGTCTCGTGTGCGTGTGCGTGCGTGTGCGCGTGTTGCGCGTCCGCGCGCGCGCTACCCACACCCACGGAACCCCCAGTTCCTCCCGATGATGTTTCGGGAGCAGGTTCAGGAGCAGGAGCAGGAGCAGGAGCAGGATTAGGAGCAGGAGCAGGAGCAGGATTAGGAGAAGGGGCATTGCTCGGAGCATCAAAAATCATGCTCGGAGCATCAAAAATCATGCTCGGAGCATTGCTCGGAGCATTGCTCGGAGCATTTTTAGCATAGGAGTTACAGTTTACTTTTCCCCAGCGAGCCGTCGCCGCCAGTTTCGCTTTCTGCGCTCTGGCCTCCGCGTGGACGGCATAACCTTGATGGTTTTCCCAATCGTGAATCGCATAAGTTCCATCATGATCGCGATCCAACAACCCGCACCGTATCAACCCCTCGACAAAAAAGGCTGGGTCTTTGTCCCAACCGGCCGCTAGCGCAATGTCCGTTTCATCCATCCCGATCAATCGCCCGTCGGGGTGGTTCATCGCCGTCGATAGCCAAAGGTCGATCAGATAATCGGTAGAATTGTCGCCGATCACCAGTTTGAGTTTGCGGCGCTTGCGGTGATTGCAGAATGAAACGGCGATGCGGATATCCGTGTTCATGATTCCCTCCCCAGCCACATCGAAACGCTTTTTTGGTAAAAATCCGATACATATTTGCGGGTGCTCATGTATAATCTCCTGCGAAGTTGAGTAGTCCGTGAAGTGGTTTGCTCGCGTGAAGCGAGCGATCAGCCTTCGAGATCGGCCGGCGCCTGCCGGCCGATTTCGTTGGCCCCTCAGCCGCTCCCGCCCTCCGGGAGCCGGCATTTCACGGCGCCGAGATCGCGGGCCAGCAACGCGATGTTGACGCCCAGGTCCGCGACGGTCATGCCCGTTTCCCGCGTCAGCCTTTCGAGCAAGGCAATCCTCCGCGCGTGTTCCTCCAGGATGGCCAATACGGTCGCGCCATCCGGCCCGTCACCGGAACCGCCGGTTGCGGCAAATTCCACCGCGTCCGGCCCGGCGATTTGTAGCGCCCTTTCCAGGGCCAGTTGCTTTAGCGCATCGCCTTCCGAACAGGATCGTCGTTGGGCTTCGGCGGCGATGGCGCGGTGATCCTCATTTCCGAGCGGGATGGAAACCTCGATGCTGGACATGGCGTGGCGCCTTCGGTTGACATCGGTGGGAGGGACTCTTCGCCCCCTTCTTCTCCGGCTTTCCCGGCCGTATTTATTTGTTGGGCGCGCTCCAGGGCGAACTCGCGGACGCCGGCGCTGACGCTGGATTTTCCGCTGAGCTTGAGCGCCGCCAGCACGAGCAGGTATTCCCGCGCGCTGAAACGGATGTGCATGTCGTGATCGCGACGGTCGTCAGGGTCGAGCAAGGCCATCGTCGGCTCCGACGGGCTGCGGTGGCGAAAGGGCGGCCGCGATGCGCTTTCGCGCCTCGATGGCCGTCATGTATCCGGAAACGCCGAACGCGGAACGCAGCGCGAAATACCGCCGTGCGGCGTCGGCGCGATGCCCGCCCATTTGGAGCGCCATGGTGTATCCCGCGACATCGAGTCCGGTGAGGTAGTCGGCTAACAGATCGATGGGGGCGCTCATGCCGCCTCCAAAGCCGTTTGAATGGTGCAGCGCCGAGCCAGCGCCAAGAGCCAATGCGCGAATGCTAAGGGCGTCGCTTCGCGCTCTCGCTTCGGTATTTCCGGGCGATTTTTGTGACGCTCACCCGACAAGCGCCGTCCGCTCGTACCGCAGAGCATCGGTGCGTCGCCCAGTACCAGCGGCATAAGCGGGATGTGGCGAGCCGCGCATCCGACGATGTATAGATTCGTCCGTTTGCGGGCGCGATGGCCCCACCAGAACTGATCGACCACCAACGTGAAGCCGCCGAACTTGTCGAATTTTCCTGGCAGCGGAAGCCCTGCCGCAGGCCACAACGTGGATTGAACGGGATGCTCCAACACGCCGCCCCAGCGCCGAACCTGATCAACAGCCCAAATCGCCAAGCTCTTTTCGTCTGGCCGGGGCTTGGCAAAAAATCGCAACTGGCCCCATGCGCGACAAGGCGGGTGAGCAATCACGGTACAGCCGCCCGGCCACCGACGAGCGTCCCGCTCGATGTCGTACACATCGCAACCGGGGATGGTCTTGTAAACGCTGTCAGTTCTGGCAAACAGAACCGCCACGGTCATTACATTTGCGGTGCCGCTGCAAAGGTCGAGGTGCTTCATGCGCGCCGCTCCTCCCGCGCGCGCTGGATCGGGCGTAATAAGCGCCCCTCCGTCACCGGGATCGCCGGGTATAGGAAGGGCTTCGGTGGGGGGTGTTCTGTTTGCGCCTTCGGTGGCCGGCAATGCTGCAAGCGATAAAGCGGCGCTCATGCGGCGGCCTCCAATGGCGTTAAAGCGGGCGGTTCAGGCGTTAAAGAGGCTATTTCATGGGCATCAAATCGATTGATTTGCCAGAGCGGGAAATGCGGGTCGGCGATACCAAACCGTCGCATCCGAAACCAACAGACCGTCACCTCGGCATAATCGGCGGCGCTGTCGATGTCGCTCTTGGATGGCGCGGTGCTCATGCGGCGGCCTCGCACGGTTTGGGGGCGAACGGCCGCAGGTTCCCGGCGGGGATGCTGTACACCTGGCCGCCGATTTCGACGCCGTGGTTGCGGGGCTTGCCCTTGCTGACGGCAACGACGACGCCAATCCGGCCGTGGAGCGGCCTCGCGGCCCGCACCTTGGCGGCATAATGCACGACGACCAGTTGACCGGGGCGGGGATTAGAGATCACGCGGCGGTCTCCTGGCTAGGAGCCGTACGACATTCTGGCTGATGAATGTGGATGGGCTTGCTGTCTAGGACGCGCAATTTACCTTGTGTGATTTTTTCAATCTCCAAAGCGCGGCGTGGAGGAACCTTCTTCCACTGTGAAACAGCTTGCGATCGGATGCCGAGCGCGGCCGCCACTTTTGCCACACCACCGAAATATTCAATAACAGAGTTCAAATCACAGGCGTTCATACAATATAGGTAAGCACACTTACTTATAAGTTGTCAATATGCTTACGGTTACTTACCAATCGCTTGATAGTAAGATTTCTTACATGGATGAAGAGAAATCGAATATCGGCAAGCGGATCAAGCAAGCAAGGCTGGCGTTCAAGCCGCGAAAGATGACGCAACAGCAGCTAGCAAATGCGGTTAATGTTTCGCGCCCTGCTGTTACTCAGTGGGAGACAGGCGAAACAAAAACCCTTGAAGGAGAAAATTTACACAAGGTCGCTGAAACCTTGAAGGTTACCGTTGAGTGGCTTTTGTACGGCAAAGAAGAAGTATCCAGGACAAATCATCGTGTCATCCAGGAACCCTCCAACGTCTCGCCTGCTCCCCCGATCCGGGGAATGGTGCCGGTGATTTCGTGGGTCAGCGCAGGCCGCTGGCGGGAACCCGATATCGCGCTGGATGCGCCGCTGGACTGGATACCCCACATCGGCGCCACGCCCAACACGTTCGCGTTGAGGGTGGAAGGCGATTCGATGGAGCCGAGCTACCCGCCGGGAACATACCTGATCGTCGATCCCGACCGCGTGCCCGAACCGATGAACTTGGTGATCGCGCTCAACGGCGACGACGAGGCGACCTTCAAGCGGCTGACCCGCGAGGGCAAAACGTGGTATCTGACGCCGCTGAACCGCCAATACCCGTCGCAGCCGCTGGACTCGCTGTGCAAGATCATCGGCGTGGTGATATGGAGCGGGCGGCGGGAGGTTTGAGCGTCTTTTAAGCGGGTGCCATCAGATCGACACGCAATCGGATTGCATCTACAATCAAATTATGATCACCTGGGACGAATCGAAGCGCCAAGCCAATATCCGCAAGCACGGCATCGATTTCGCGGGTTGCGAGGCGATTTTCGACGCGCCGCTGGTGACGGACGAAGACGACCGCGAAGCGTATGGCGAGCAGCGGCTGAAAAGCCTCGGTTGGTTTGGAGGCCGCGTGGTCGTGTTGGTTTGGACGGAACGGGAAACCGGCCCGCACCTGATTTCCTGCCGCTATGGTGACAAGCATGAAACCGGACGCTATTTCCAATACGTTCTTTAGCCCTGAGCAGATGGCGGCGGCCATCGCGACGGCTCCCGACCGCCCAGTGGAAGACGAGGACAACCCGCCGACTCGGCCAGAAGACTGGGATAACGCCATCGTCAGCCATTCTTACGAAGAGCTACGGGAAAAGCTGGCCGAGCGCCGCCGTGCGCGCGGGGCGCAGAAAGCGCCGACCAAGGAGCAGGTGGCGATCCGCTTTTCGCCGGAGGTGCTGGCCTATTTCCGGGGGACCGGCAAGGGCTGGCACACCCGGATGGACGCGGCGCTGAAGGAGTGGATCGCGGCGCGCCCGCGTTGATCGGCTTCGGGGTGCCGTTGCCGCAGCGCGCCTGCCGCGCGAGCAGCATTGGGTATCTGGCGTCGTGACCATGGCTTCGCACTGGACGGTGTGACCGTCTAACGAGATCACTTTTTTGGAGAAAGGCGATGATGAACACACAGCAAGCCATGATCGATGCCGTGAAGAAAAAGCTGGAACAGACGGATCACGGGAAATCAGTTATGGATAGAGTATCTGAAATCAAGCGTTTGCAGTGCGATCTTGCGGCGCTTGGCCCTGTATCTGAACAGGATGCGCCACTCAGACTCCCTTATTCCAGTATGCCCCACCTTAACGAAAGGTGCTGGAAGTAACTCCGGCACCCCTTGATCTTTCGCTGATTTAGCCCCTCAGCGGTCGCCTTTGGCGCGCTCGTATTTCGCCCGCTGCTTGCAGCGGTTCGAGCAGTACAGCCCGCGCGGGCCACTCGTAGCGCTTCTTCATCGGTCATCGCGTCATCATCTTTCCATGTTCCGCGCCGATTCTACGCCGCGCGGGGTTTTTTGCCTTAATAAAGTAAGCTTGCTTTCTAATGTAAGTTAGCTTACTATAACTCTCAACCCGTAGCCGATCACTCCCAGGTGGCGGCGGGCCAGCCGGACGGGTACCTGTGGGTCCGGCGATTTCCCCGCAATCATTCCCGCCGGGGCGACCGGCGGGTTTTTTAGAGGCAACACCATGAACCTGAGCAAGATGGCGAGAGCCGGGGTCAGCCCGGCGAGGATGCAAGAGGCGCTCGCCCGCCGCTTCGAATCGACGGCGGTCGAGCGCGGCAGAGGGATCTGGATGTGCAGCATCGTTTGCCGAGACGCGGAAGGCCAGGCCCGGCTGGTGGTGAATTACTTCAGCAACGCCGCGGGACGCTGGATTTACAGCATCGTTTCAATCCGCGCCCGCCCATCGCGACGGGCGATGCCGCTTTTGATGGCGGCCTAAAAACAAAGCCGCTTGGCGGTGAGACGCCAGGCGGCCCGATCTAAGGAGCGTCAAACAGTGTCAGTTCATCTTACGGCCGCGACGGCGGTCATGCAATACCTGCCGCCGACGGATCAACAGCGGGTTTATCGGATGGTGGAGCGGCTGGCGCGGCGCGACCCGCGCTTTCGGGGCCGGCTCGACGCGGCTAAAGCCAGGGTCGAGCGCGAGGCCGAGGATTACGAGGATTGGCTTGTCCGGCAAGCCGAGGAGCGATCCCGCTATTTGATGGAGGATGTGCCGTGATAGCGCTCGCGAGTTGCCCCGTTTGTGGCTCGGCTCCAGCGTTGAAATGGATCGCGGGCGAGTATCAGTACGAGTGCGCCAGCGAACGCTGCCCGCACGGCGTTTACGAGTTCGTGGAACAGTTCGCGCCAGAGGAGGAGTACCCGCTGGATATCTGCTGGAACCGCGAAGCGGCGGCCCGGCAGTGGAACCAATGCGCCGGCTTCTTCGAGTCGATCAAATCGAGTGCGGCGCCCCGCGCGGAATCCTTCGCAGCCTGACCGGAGCTCCCGGCGGCAACGCCGGGATGATAGACGTTGAAACCTCTTATCACCGTCCGTCGCCGGCCAGGCGACATTATTCTGACGCTCGACAGTCGAGGCGAGATCGCGGGCCGGGAAGCGGTTCAAGGCCGTTTCATCCGCCGCGAAACGGCCTGTTGCGCGCTGGCCTTGGTTTTCGCCATCGCCATCGTCGCGATCGCCTTTCTATTTTTTTGAGACAGGGAGCCATCATTATGTCCGAACAGAACACCCAAACGTTGGCGTCGATACAAGCGCTGCTGGCCCAAGCGCAGCAACAACAGCCCGCGATAGCGGGCGCCGCGGCGCCCGGCGGCTGGCAGCAACCGACGCTCTCGGCGATGCCGGCGGTCCATGGCGTCGCGATCCCGCTCAAACTGCAAACCCCTATCGGCGACGTGCGGGTCTATCTGCAACTCGGCCCAGAAGCGGCCGCGAACCCGCACGCGCTTCTGTCCGCCATCCAGGCGCTAGCGAACGCCGGCTTGCCGGTGGATGCGTGGCAACCGCGCAACCAGGACGGCGGGAGCGGTTGGGGTAACGGTGGCTCTGGTGGTGGCGGATGGGGCGGCCGCTCCGGCGGCTACAGCCGTGGTGGTTATGGTGGTGGTGGTGGTGGATTCGGTGGGAGACGATGGTGATGTTCGCCGTTGACTCGGTTGCGCCGCTCGCGCCCGCACAAATTCTAGCGCCAGCACGGTACGCGGTTTTGGACTGCGAAACCGGCTTCCCGGATCAGTCCGCCATCGATGCGGCGCTGGAAAGTTGGAAGCCGCCCAAAAACTGGAAGCCGGAAACGGTGGCGGCAAAGCGGGCCGAGATGGCGGAGAAGGTGGCGGAGAAATCGGCGCTACTCGACGCCGCGCCGATTCTTTGCGTCGCGCTGAAAACCGACCGGGGGGCGATCCTGTTCAACGGCATGAGCGCGGACGCTTTCGATATTCCGGGCTGGGCGGTGATGCCTTGCGGCGATGAACGCGGCTTGTTGTTGGGGCTTCGCTCCATTCTCGACTATCTGGCCGGGCCTGAAACCGTCCTTGTCGGCCACAACTTTTGCTCGTTCGATGCCGGGAAAATGAGGAATGCACTCCTCCGGCACCGGCTGCGGTCGCCGGTGGCGCTGGCCGAACGCGATCAGGCGGTGTTCGACACGATGCGCCAGATCCGCCACTTCTCCGCCGAACTTTCGGACGAGCGGTTCGTGTCGCTCGACACTGTCGCCCGCGTCCTCGGTATCCCGATGCCAAAACAGGTGATCGACGGTGCGGATTGCCCTCGCCTGCACCGCGAAGGCCAATACGAGGCTGTATGCACCTATTGTTGTATAGATGTAGAGACAACAACAAATGCATATTTATTGATGTCTGGCATGAGTAAGGAATTGCAGTAATGATTAGATATGCGGACATATCAGGAGCGAGATTCGGTCACCTATCTGCAATAAAAGTAATACTTGGAAAGCCAAGGATTATGTGGCTATGCAAGTGCGACTGCGGCAATTACTCCAAGGTATTTGCCGACAACCTAAAGCGCGGGCATACAAAATCTTGCGGATGCAAAAAAAGTCGCCCAATACATGGAAAACATAATACAAATACTTATTTTGTATGGGTAAACATGAAAGCAAGATGCGACAGGAAAAACCATAAGGAATATAGCAACTATGGAGGCAGAGGCATCACCTATTGCGATGCATGGAAATGCTTTTCTGCCTTCATTGAAGATATGGGAGAAGCGCCAAAGGGTGAATCTCTTGATCGAATAAATAACGATCTAGGTTATTTTAAGGAAAACTGTAGATGGATTACCCAGCACCAGCAGGCTAGAAACAAAAGAACTAACGTAAATATAACGATAGACGGACAAACAAAATGCTTAAAGGATTGGGCGCTAACATTTGGCATAAGTTATCAAACATTAAGGACGAGAAGAAGATTGGGGTGGGATATAGAGAAGGCGATTACTCGCCCAGTAAGCGCTGTTGCAGCGACGTTGAAACGACCTACCGCTATCGGACTGGGGCGCGGATGACTGAAATCTTTTGCATTGATGGACGGATTGCCGATCTGGGACAAAGTAGCGCACTAGAGACCGGATATATCGGTTTCCGCAATCGTGATGGCGAACCGCTGGTAGTGTTAGCGTTGTCGGCGGCGCTGGCGGCTAATGGGATGTCGGCGTTCGAGCGCTATCTCGACCGGACCGCACGCATCACGGTGGAGGTACTGGACGATGGCGTTGATTGAAATCTATCGGATCACCGGCGAAATTACCGAAATCGGCATCACGCAGCACGGCGAGCGGGGGATGGTGGCCGTTTCCGCCGCCGGCGCGGACAGCGTGATCTTTTTGACGCCGAGCGGCGACGCGCAACGGCTCGCCGGATATCTGTACGAACAGGTCAGGATCACGGTGGAGTTGGAAGACCTCCGCCAACCCTCATTGGACCTGTCGGCTTGAGCGAGGATCACTTGAGCGACGTACTCACCCTCGCCCAAGCCGCCGAGCTGATGCAGTGCAGCACGGAGGCGTTGCGCAAGCTCGCCATGAACGGCACTATTCCGGCCAGGCGCTTGGGAGGCTGGCGGTTCTCTCGGGCCGCGCTGTTACAATGGCTCGCGGAGGGCGAGCGGCGGGAACCGACATGTCAATCTATCGGCGGGGCGGCATCTGGTGGGCGCGGATCACGATCCGGGGACGCGGAACGCTGCGCTGCTCTACTGGCACAACCGATAAAGAGCAGGCGCAAGAGTGGCACGACCGCAAAAAGGCAGAACTCTGGCGTCGGGCCGAGTTCGACGAAAGCCCCGTCGCTGTCTATCGTTGGGAATCCGCCGTAATTCGTTGGCTCGAAGAAAAATCTGACAAACGCGATGTCGACGGCGACCGGCAACGGCTGGCCGTGCTGCATCCCTACCTGGTTGAATTGCCGCTCGGCGCCATCAATAATGACTTGGTGGACGGCATTCTCAAGAAACAGCCGCAACTCAAAACCCCTGGTGCTCGCAACCGCTACCGCGCGACGGTGCGAGCGATCCTGTTGAGGGCCATGCGCCGCTGGCAGTGGATCGCGACGGCGCCGGTCATCCTATTGGAGCGGGAACCGCCCAGCAACGGGCGCTGGCTCACGCGGGAAGAAGCGGCGAGGCTGGTGGCGGTATCACCTCTTCACCTTCAGCCGGTCATCCGGTTCGCGCTGGCCACGGGCTTGCGCAAATCCAACATTCTGTGGTTGCGCTGGGATCATATCAGCATCGAAAACCGGCAGATGTGGGTGGATCACGAGGACGCAAAAGGCAAGCGGCCGATTGGCCTACCGCTCAATAAATCGGCGCTTGAAGTGCTCGTGGAATGCCGTGGCCACCATCCCGGCTATGTGTTCACGTATCGGGGCGAGCACTACCACGAGATCGATCACCGGACGTGGCTGGCCGCCTGCGAGCGGGCTGGGCTGACCGGCCTGCGATTCCATGACTTGCGCCATACCGCGATCTCGTGGCTCGCGCAAGCGGGTGTCGATCCGCAGCGGCTGCGCGCGATCGGCGGTTGGTCGACCATGGCCATGGTGGAGCGGTATTCGCACCTGAATATCGAAAACCTGCGTGGCGCGATGGATTTGTTGCCGGATTTGCGACCGATTGATGCGGCGATCATGCCGATCCGGCGAGGGTTGGAGTCGCGCCGTGATTGATTTCACCACTCGGCGGGCAAATGCGTTAAGTATCAGGTTTTTATATGAAATTCTCCAAAAAATACAGAGTCTCGGCCGCTGTCGGCCCATTTCTCTTGATTTGGCCGACCGTCGCGTCAAGCGATATGAAAAGCTATTACTTTCCCGATGAGTCCGGCCGATACGCGAGCGCGTCGCCGCCCTTTTCCGCGTCCGATTATTGGCCTGCCGCCCTTTGGGTGGGCGGGCTGTTTTTGGCCGCTCATATCAAAAAGAAGAACCCCGAAAACTATTGGGTGATGCCGCTAGCTTGGTTTTGGCCTATTTTGATGGCCATCATCATGTGGGTCGCTCATCACTAGAGGGGATGCGATCTTGGCCCCCGACCGCAACAGTTCCTTGACCCCGCTATCCATCCGGCGCATACTTTTTTCAGGTGCTTGAGACACACCTACTAGCGGTTCCCCGCCCCGAGAGTTTGCGGTTTTTTTATGCCCGTCCGGTTCGTATGCCGGGGGTGCGGCTAATACAACACGGGTCCGCCCGAAATATGCCCGCCGTCTAGTAGCGGTCTCAAGCCCCTGGCGCCCATCATCCGATGGCGTCAACTTTGAGAATCTACTAGGAGCTTTACCATGTCCGCCCAGCTTATCCGCATTACCAACGAAGTCGAAATTCCCTACCTGACCTATCAGGGTCAACCTGTAGTTACCCTCGCGCAAATTGATCGTGTTCATAGCCGTCCAGAAGGGACGGCGGGCAGAAATTTCCGCGTCAACAAAGAACACTTCATCGAAAATGAAGATTATTTTGCGCTTTCTCAAAGTGACATGGAGGCGATAGACGAATTTCGTCCATCCATGAATCCAAAGGGAATTTTGCTCATCACTGAATCCGGCTATCTGATGCTGGTTAAGTCGTTCACTGATAAATTGGCTTGGCAAATCCAACGCCAGTTGGTGAAGCTGTATTTCCGCGTCAAGGAAATGGCGCACTCCACCCCGCGACCGGCTCTCAGCGTCGGCCAGTGGCAAACCCTCGACTCGCTGATCCACTTCATCAGCCTCTGTTGCCACTTTAAGAGTAGGGCCAGCCACGCCGCCCACGAGCGCATCCGCTTCGGCTACGGGCTGCGCCAATCGCGCGATCTGTTGCCGGAGCACTTCGAAGCGGTCAAGGCCGACCTGGAGGGCCTGCGGGAACTGGCCGAGCAGCACCAAAGCCGCATGGTGGCCCTGGACGAGGAATTCATCACGGCGGTCATCCGTCCGCCGGTCAGCGTCCGAAAAGTGCGGGCGATGGCCAAAAAGCAATCGCCCCAACCGCCGCTGGATTTTTAGGCGAATCCGCGCCACGGACGGCGCTATACTGCAAGAAACCGCAGAATCCGACGAAGCGCGTTGACTTCAACGCCACACATGGCGTTCGAGCCAAAAAAAGCACAAAATCGGCACAATGATCGCGGTGATGAAAAAATGAACTCGGAAAAATATTTCAAGTCATTGATTGGCGGAGAGGGTGGGATTCG
>DJIW01000071.1:0-551 GCA_002433805.1 Competibacteraceae bacterium UBA6584
ATTTGATGTAGGCTAGGGCGCTGCCGAACAAGCCGATCAGGGTCAGCGTGACGACCAGCAAACCGTGCCGGCGCACCGACTGTCGCTGGGGACGCCAATTGGCGGGGGGTTTGTAATCAGAACGGATGCTCACATGACCTCCGGGGCTGATACGCCTAATAAATTGAGACCGTTTTTTATGACTTGCCGCGTGGCCGTGCTGAGATTGAGCCGAGCCTCGCGCAAGGCGTCGTCCGCGACCAAAACCCGATGTTCGTTATAATAAGTATGAAAAGCATTTGCCAATTCGCGCAGGTAATGCGCCAACTGATGGGGTTCGTCGCCGAGCGCGGCGGCTTCCACCACTTCCGGATAACGCGACAGCGCCACCAAGAGCAATTCCTCATGGGCTTCGACCAACAGTCCGAGGTTGGCGTTGCCGCGCGCCGCATCGTGGCGCCAACCTTTTTCTTTTAATTGCCTCAGCACGCTACACACTCGCGCGTGAGCGTACTGAATATAGTATACGGGATTATCTTTCGATTGCGACTTGGCGAGATCGAGGTCGAAAT
>DJIW01000071.1:706-15660 GCA_002433805.1 Competibacteraceae bacterium UBA6584
CTTGGCGAGATCGAGGTCGAAATCTAGATGTTGTTCGCTCTTGCGCATCACGTAGAAGAAGCGCGCGGCGTCGTTGCCCACTTCGCGGCGTAGTTCGCGCAAGGTCACGAAGTCGCCGGAGCGCGTGGACATTTGCGCCCGTTCGCCGTTGCGATACAGGATGGCGAACTGCACCAGCAACACGGACAGCCGTTTTGGATCTTCCCCGATGGCGTCCAGGGCGGCTTTGATCCGGGGTACATAACCGTGGTGATCGGCCCCCCAAACATCAATCACCCAGTCAAAGCCGCGTTCGAATTTTTCCAGGTGGTAGGCGATGTCGGATGCGAAATAGGTGGTCTGGCCGTTTTCCCTGCGCACCACCCGATCCTTTTCATCGCCGAAGGCGCTGGAGCGAAACCATAAAGCGCCGTCTTGATCGTAAAGATAGCCGGCGGCTTGCAGGTGATCGAGGGCTTTCTCAATCGCGCCGCTGTGTTCCAGGGTTCTTTCCGAATACCAATGTTCGTAGCTCACCCCGAATTCCTGCAAATCCTCGCGAATGTCGGCAAGAATCGTGTTGAGGCTTAAGTCGAAAATGAAACGGTAGCGCCGCTCGCCTAGAAGCGCGCGCGCGCGTTCGACCAAACCGTCGATATGGGCTTCCTTGTCGCCTTGGTCGGCCAGTAGACCGGATGGATCCCGATGCTCGTCCGGCGGCAGCCCTTGAAAAACTCGGGCCGCCGGCTGCACGTACGCGCCGCCGTGCTCGGCGTAGATGCGGGCGGCGATCTCGCGCACGTACTCGCCCTGATAACCGTTGCTGGGAAAGCGAAACCGTTCGCCGCAATGTTCGAGGTAACGCAGCCAGACGCTGACGGCGAGGATGTTCATCTGCCGACCGGCGTCGTTGACATAGTATTCCCGATGCACCTGATAGCCGACGGCGTCGAGCAGGTTGGCCACGGTCGCGCCGAAGGCCGCGCCTCGGCCGTGGCCCACATGCAGGGGCCCGGTCGGGTTGGCCGAGACGAATTCCACCTGGACCCGCCGCCCGCCGCCGAGTTGGCTGCGTCCGAACTGATCGCCCCGCGCCAAAATTTCCTCGATCACCGCGTGGTAGGCAGTCGGCGTCAGAAAAAAATTGATAAAGCCCGGACCCGCGATCTCGACCTTGGCGACGCGGTCGGACGGGGGCAGCGCGGCGACGATGCGCTCGGCCAGTTCGCGGGGTTTGCGGCGGGCGGTCTTCGCCAGGGTGAGCGCCACGGCGCTGGCGAAATCGCCGTGCGTCCGTTCGCGGGCGCGCTCCAGCGGAAGGTCGGCCGGCGCGGCGTCCGGTAAAAATCCGTCCCGATGCAAAGCGTCGAGCGCGTGCGTGATGAGAGCGTGCAGGTGCGTTTTCAAGGGCAAACCTTAAAGGGGTCTTGCGATCAGCCGATCATCCCGAGTTTGAAGTGGTAGGTGATGAATTTTTTAAATTCGTTGACGATCTTGAACGAATCCCGCAATTGTTCCCGTTCCAACTTGTTGAGTTCCTTTGGTTTTATGTAATTGTCTTGCACCAAGCCGCGCTCGATTTTCTGCAGGCCGGCCTTGGTTCGCAGCGCGGACATAAACGAGAAGGCCTCGCTCAATTCGGTTCCGAAAGCCGGCTCGAACAGATTGCGCTGGCTCAGGGCGGTGATGCGTTCGAGGGTGTTGGTTTGCGGCAAGCGATACTCCAAGGCCAAGCTGCGCACGCCGTGGACGACGGGAAAAATCCCCCCTTTTTTAATATCCAGTTCGTCGCGATTTTTCTCAAGCACAAAATTGGTGAAAAAGCCCAACGGCGTGTCGAAGGCCACGGTCGCCTTGGCGAATTGGCTGTAAAACGAACGATAGTCGCCGAGCAGACGGTGCATTCGATCCTTGACGTGCCGCAGCAGATTTTCGTCGCCCGCCACGGCCTTGGCGTCGCAAAAAATGGCAAATTGCAGGAACGAGTCGTGCGTGGGATGAACGATCCACTGGAATAGCTCCTCCTTGAAGGCCGCCACCGATTTGCTCCAGTACGGGTTTGAAACCATGATATTGCCCGGACAGCGCGGGTAGCCGAATTCCAGCAGGCTTTCGGTGAATTCCGCCGTGATCCGCGCCAGCTCCGGATGGGAAAACTCATCGCGCAGGATCAAGGCGTTATCCTGATCGGTTTTGAGCACCTGTTCCTCGCGGCCCTCGCTGCCGAGCACCAGCAGGCAGGAATTATCGAGAAGCTCGGGCGGGGCCAGCAACTCGAACAGTTTCCGCAGCATTTTTTTGTTGAGCTCGGAAACCAGTTGCATGATGTAGCGGATCTTGATGCCCGTGGCGTTCAAGTCGCGGATGACGTTGACCAGATCGCGGCTGGCCCATTTGATTTCTTCCTTGGACTGGGCGCGCTCGATTTGCAGGGCGATCAGATGCGAGTGATTGGATAGGTAGCTCAGCAGGTCGATCTGTTCGAGGACGCCCTGAATGGTGGGGCCATCGCGGATGACCAGCCGGTTGATGTTGTGGCGGGTCATCCGCAGCAGGGCGTTGAACAAGAAATCATCCGACGCCATGGTGATCAATTCGTAGCTGGCGAGCGAGCCGACCGGCGCGTCGAGCGACCGGCGTTGGATGATGGCGGCTTCCCGCAGGTCGGTGGCGGTCACGATGCCGGTTTCATCGTGGTTGCGGACTAAAACCGAATTAATTTTATGCGCCTTCATCGTCACGGCGGTTTCGTGAATGGTGGCGTCAGCGCTCACGTAGGTCGGCGGGTGGATGTAGACATCCTGGATCTTGGTGACGGTGAAGGCCGACAGTTCCTGAACGTCTTCAGGCTCGGACCGACTCGGGCGCTGCCGCGAGGTTCTGAGGTCGTAGAAGCGAGCGAAATCCGGGTGGTCGCGAACGGTTTGCAGGAAGGCGGTTCGAGAAAGACAGAAACAGCGGGTCGGTTCGGCCGCTATAAAATTGCGCTTGCTGACGCCCTCCAGCAGCGACTGAATATCGAAAACATCGGCGGACTGGTAGAAGGCGGTGACGCACAGCAACGGTCGCTCGCTTGATTCAGCCGGGCCGCCGTCTGGGATCGGCTTGTCGCCATCGGTTTCCCAGACCGAACCGTCGATGACGATGAACAGGCCATTCGGTCGCTCGCCGGCCTTGAGCATCCGTTCGCCAGCGCGGTAACTGCCGGCGGTCGTTTCCTTGGCGACCCGTTCCAGTTCCGGCTCGGGCAATTGGCTGAACGGCGGCAATTGCGCGAGAAAGGTTTTCTGATCCAAAGCGTCGGGAAGAGCCACGGCGTTTCGTCCGGTTGCATCAAAAGAAAAACCCCCTTGCGGCAGGTTCCGAAGGGGGCATCATCTTAACAGATTCGAAGCCGGCGGGCGGTGGGTCGAGCGGATATCCCCCCGCCGGCTCGCGGCCGGTCAGTGGCTGGCCGCGCCTTCCGCGCCGATGCCGGTTTGGCAGCGGACATCCTGCGCCTCGAAGGAGGCGCGCTCCTGGCGGGCGTTTTCGCTGTTGTCCATGATCGAACCGAGCCAGATGCCCAAGAACGAGATCGCCATCGAAAATAGCGCCGGATTCTTCATCGGGAAAATCGGATCGCCCAACTTGAGCACGTCGGTCCAGACCGTGGGGCCCAGAATCACGAACAGAGTGGAACTGATCAGCCCCAGCCAGCCGCCGAGCAGCGCGCCCTTGGTGGTCATCTTCGACCAGAAGATCGACATGATCAGGATCGGGAAGTTGGCGCTAGCCGCCACCGCGAAGGTCAGGCCGACCATGTAGGCGACGTTCTGCTGCTCGAAGGCGATGCCCAGCAGAATGGCGATCACGCCCAATACCAGAGTGGCCATCTTGGAGACGCGCACTTCCTTTTGTTCGTTCACGTTGCCGTGGGCGAACACGTTGGCGTAGAGATCATGCGAGATGGCCGAAGCGCCAGCCAGGGTCAGACCGGATACCACCGCCAAAATCGTGGCGAAGGCCACCGCCGAGATGAAGCCGAGCAGTAAATTGCCGCCGACCGCTTGCGCCAGATTGACCGCCGCCATATTCTGGCCGCCCTTGAGTTCCAGCACGCCCTTGGCGTTGGTCACCATGAAACCAGAATCGGCTGGCATCAGCAGCACGATCGCGCCGAAGCCGATCAGGAAGGTCAAGATGTAGAAATAGCCGATGAAGCCGGTGGCGTAGAACACCGATTTGCGCGCTTCGGTGGCGTTGGGCACGGTGAAGAACCGCATCAAGATATGCGGCAGGCCAGCGGTGCCGAACATCAGCGCCAAGCCGAGCGAAATGGCCTCGATCGGGCTGGTGACCAGCGCGCCGGGCCGCATCAGCGCGTCTTTCTTGGCGTGAATCTCGGTCGCCCGGCGGAACAGCGCTTCCGGGCTCATCGAGCCGCCGGTGGCGACGTATAACGCGCCAAAGGCGATGATGGTGGCGCCGCCCAGCAACAGACAGGCCTTGATGATCTGCACCCAAGTGGTGGCCAGCATGCCGCCGAAGGTGACGTACAGGATGATCAGGATACCGACGCTGGTCACCGCATAGGCGTAATCCAGACCGAACAGCACCTGGATCAGCTTGCCCGCGCCGACCATCTGACCGATCAGATACAGAATCACCACCACCAGCGAGCCGGTGGCGGCCATGGTGCGCATCGGCACCCGTTGGAAGCGGTAGGACACCACGTCGGCGTAGGTGTATTTGCCGAGGTTGCGGAGCTGCTCGGCCATCAGGAACATGATGATCGGCCAGCCGACCAGCCAGCCCACCGAGTAGATCAGGCCATCGTAACCGTTGATGAATACTAGGCCGGAGATGCCCAGGAACGAGGCGGCCGACATGTAATCGCCGGCGATGGCCAAGCCGTTTTGGAAGCCGGTGATGCCGCCGCCGGCGGCGTAGAAGTCCTTGGCGGTCTTGGTGCGTTGCGCCGCCCAGTAGGTGATGCCCAGGGTCGCCGTCACGAAGGCCAGGAACATGATGATGGCGGTGACGTTGACCGCCTGCTTCTTGACTTCACCCACATCGCCGGCGGCTAAAGCAGCGCCGGCGACGAGGCTCAAGGCGAGAGCCGCGAGAATATTTTTCCCTATTTTCATAGCACTTCCTCCTTGATCTCGCGAGTCAGGCGGTCAAATTCGGAATTGGCCCGGAACACGTAGATGCCGGTGAGCACGAAGGCGCTGACAATCACGCCGAGACCGACCGGAATGCCGACGGTGGTGATCGAGCCGGGCGACAAAGGCTGGCCGAGAAATTCCTTGTTGAAGGCGACGATCAGGATGAAGCCGTAGTAGATGACCAACATAACGATGGCCAGCATCCAAGCGAACGCCTTGCGTTTCGATAACAGTTGGTGATATTTGGGGTTACTTTTTATCGCGTGTACCAGATCTTGTTGCATTGCGGGTTTCCAAGAACAAGGGTGGAGGGTGGCGTGAGCGCGAATGGATCGCCGCTTGCGGTTGCGCTGGCGAGCCGGGGGTCCGAAGTGGTGATACGGAACGCCCAATTCCCGTCACTTCCTTTAGTGGTTGGTTGGCTGTGCCAAAAACGCACATGCACGCACAAAGTCTAGTAGCATTCTCCGGCAAGTAAAGGTTGCGCGATTCGGTTATTTTTTCAATGGTTTTAAACACTCGGGCGAATAGCCAGCCAGCCTCGGCGTCTGATAGCCCGCTGTTCCGCTCGGACGGGTTTGCGTTCAACGCGCGTTGCCGATTTGGCGGACGGGGTTCAGTACAGCTCCATGGGGTCGACATCCAGCGACCAGCGCACGCGGCGGTCGGCCCGCTGCGCCCACAACTGCGGCGTCCACAGATCGAGAAACCGGTGCAGGGTTTGCCGGTGCGAGGCTTGCAGCAAGAGTTGGGCGCGGTAGCGGCCGGCGCGGCGCTCCATCGGCGCGGGAGCCGGGCCGAGCAGTTCCACGCCCTCGGCGATGGGTTCCGCCAGCGCCAGCCCGAGCTTTAGAAAGGCGGTGGCCTGATCGGCTTCGGCGGCTTCGGCCCGCAGCAGGGCCTGACAGGCGAAAGGCGGCAGCAGCGCGGCGAGGCGTTCCGCAAGCGCCGCCTCGGCGAAAGCCGGATAGCCCCGCGTCACCAAAACCCGCAGCAGCGGATGGTCGGGTTGGTGGGTTTGAATGATCACCGTGCCCGGCTTGTCGGACCGACCCGCCCGCCCGGCGACCTGGAGGATCAATTGCGCCATCCGCTCGCTGGCGCGGAAATCGATGCCGTAAAGGCCCTGATCGGCATCGACGATGCCGACCAGGGTTACGTCGGGAAAATGGTGGCCCTTGGCCAGCATCTGAGTGCCGATCAGCAAACGCCGCCCGCCGGCGCGAACCGCCGCCAGCAGGCTTTCCAAACTGCCGCGCCGGCGGGTGCTATCCCGGTCGATGCGGCTGATCTCGACTTCCGGGAACTCGCGCCGCAGCACGTTTTCGAGGCGTTCGGTGCCTTGCCCGAGCGGGCGCAGATCGGCGCTTTCGCACAGCGGGCAGGCCGCGTCCACCGGCCGCTGGTCGCCGCAATGGTGGCAGATCAGCCGGTGCTGGCGCAGGTGCAAGGTCATGCGGGCGTCGCAATGCCGGCACTGGCTGAGCCAGCCGCATTCATGGCAGAACAACACCGGCGCGTAACCGCGGCGGTTGAGGAACAACAGCACCTGCTCGTCGCGGGCGAGGTGCGCGCCGATCCGTTCCAGCAACGGCCGCGACAAGCCTTCGGTCAGCGGCTGGCGGCGCAAATCCAAAATCTCAATCGGCGGTTCGCTGCCGCCGCCGACCCGTTCCGGCAGGTTCAACAGCCGGTAGCGGCCGCGCTGGACGTTATGGCGGCTCTCCAGGGCCGGCGTGGCCGATCCCAGGATCACGGGAATCCCGAGCTGCTGGCCTCGAATCACCGCCAGATCGCGGGCGTGATAGCGAAACCCTTCCTGCTGCTTGAACGAGGGATCGTGTTCCTCATCGACGACGATCAAACCTGGTTCGCGCAGCGGCGCGAACACCGCCGAACGGGTGCCGACCACCACCTGGGCGATCCCATCGCGCGCCAGCAGCCAGGCGTTCAAGCGTTCCCGGTCGTTCAAGCCGGAATGCAACACCGCCAGCGGTCCCGGCAAGCGCTCGCGAAAGCGGTCCAGCAATTGCGGGGTCAAGCCGATCTCCGGGGCCAGCACCAGCGCTTGTCGCCCGCGCGCCAGCACCGCTTCGATCAAGCGCAGATAGACTTCGGTTTTGCCGCTGCCGGTGACGCCTTCCAGCAGAAACACCTGAAAGCGGTCCAAATCCGCCGCGACCGCCGCGACCGCCGCCGCCTGATCGGCATTCAAGGCCGGCGGCGAAACGCCGGCGGATTTCGAGGTCGGATCGGGTTGTTGAGCTTGCGGCGCGAGCGGTTCCACCCAGCCTTTGCCGCGCAACGCGCGCACCAAAGCGGCGCTGTCGCGACCGACATCGCGCAAGGCTTCGAGGCTGAGTCCTTCGGGATGGTGGGCCAACCGATCGAGCAACGCTTGCTGCGCCGGCGCGCGACGCAACAAAGCGCCGCCGGCGAGCGCGGCCTGGCCGGTCGCGGTCAGGCCCCAGCGCGGAGCCTTGACCGGCGCGGTCGCCGGTTCGCCCTGACGCAGCAAGACCGGCAGAGCGGCGGCGAACACTTCGCCGGCCGAATGGTGGTAATAGCGCCGCGCCCAGTCCACCAGCGCGAAAATATCAGCGGACAGCACCGGTTCGGCGTCGAGCACCGCGTGGGCCTTTTTCAGGGCGTCCGGCGCGACCTCGGCCCGCTCGGCGGTTTCGAGCAGAAAGCCGATGAGCTGCCGGCGGCCGAACGGCACCCGCACCCGAACGCCGGGCTTTAGCGTGTTCGGGTCTTGATTGTCTGGCGGCAGATAATCAAAGATGCGATACAGCGGCGAGGGAACGGCGACGCGCAAGATCGGGCCGGACACGGGAAGGACCGTCAGCCGTCGGAAGAACCGTTACGGAGCGCCGCCGGCCTCAACCTCCGGGGCGAAACGCGCCCAGCGTCCCGTTTTGGCCGTAGACGAAGACGGTGTTGCCGGCCGCGATGGGCGGGGAAAGGATAGCCTTGCCAGCGGCGCGAGTCCGGCCGACGACGCGGCCGTCGTTTTTATCCAGCCAGTGCAGGTAACCTTCGAAATCGCCGACGATGACGTATTCGTCGCTGGCGACCGGCGCGGTCAGCCGGCGGCCGCTCAGTTCGCTTTGTTTCCAAAGCGCGCCGCCGTCGCGCCGGTCCAGCGCCAGCACTGAATCCGCATCGTCGCTGACGTAGACTTGCCGGGCGTCCACATCGAGTCCGGCGTAGCTGGACAGCGCTCGATTCCACAGCGGCTTGCCGCTGCGCATGTCAATCGCCGCGACGCTGCCGCGGTAGGCCACCAGATACAGGGCGTCGCCGAACACCTTGGGCTCGGAATCGATATCGATCAGACGCTCGATTTCAGTGCGGCCTTGGGGCGGGGCGATGGTGCGTTCGGTCATCGGCAAGCCCTTATCGAGCGATAGCACCAGCAATTTGCCGGTTTCCAAGCCGGCGACGACCAAATTTTGAATCAATACCGGCGCGGAATTTCCGCGCAAGCTGAGGGCGGGCAAGGCGTGCGCGGAAACCCAGCGCCGCTGGCCGTCGCGGGCGTCCAGGCCGGTGAATTTGCCGTCGCCGGTGCGCACCACGACGATGCCTCGAGCGGCGCGCGGCGGGGCCAGCACCTCGCTGGAGACGGCAGCCCGCCAAGCTTCCTGGCCGTTTTCCTGACGCAGGGCAATCACCTCGCCTCGATCGGTGCCGGCTAGCACCAGACCGTTATCGCTTACGCCGACGCCGCCTGAAATCGGCAACTTGGTGTTGGTCTCCCATAGCCGCTGGCCGCCGAGCGCGTCGAAGGCGGCGACCGTGCCGTCATAGCTGGCCGCGAACAGCTTGCCGTCCGCCAGCGCGGGCGTCAGGCGGATGAACTGCTTTTCCGCGCCGGAACCGACTTTGGTTTCCCAAAGCTGTTGGATGCCGACCGGCGAGGCGATGGATTTCAAGGCGGCGGGCGGAAGCGAATTGTCGGAGCCGCCAAACCAGCCGCCGAGCCAGCTGCAGCCGGCGCTCAACGCCAGTAGTGAAAGCAGGAATGCGCGACGGATCATAATTATTGACCTGTGGTGGAGGCCGGCGCGGGGGCCGTGCTGGCGGCGGGATTCGGCTCCGGCGCCGCCGTGGCGCTGGGGGGTTGCGCCGGTGCGGCGGCGGTTTCAGGCGCGGCCGGTTGCGCCGGTGCGGCGGCGGTTTCAGGCGCGGCCGGTTGCGCCGGTGCGGCCGGTTGCGCGGGCGGGACCAGCGCCGTCGGTTCCGCTCGAACGCTTGAGGCTCGAGCGGGCGCTTCAGCTCGCGCGGGTTCGGCGGGCCGCTCCGGCGCGGTCGCGGTTTCCGATTGAGGCGCGGTCGCGGTTTCCGATTGAGGCGCGGTCGCGGCTTCCGATTGAGGCGCGGTCGCGGCCGGAGCTGGGTTGGCATCCCCCGCGACGGGCGGCGCAACAAGCGCGGCATCGGGCCGCGCCGGCGCGGCGGACTGCGGTTCGGGCTTGGCCGGCTCGGGCTGCGCGTCAGGCGGGGCGGCTGGAGCCGCCACCACCGAATCGGCCGAAGGCGGCGTCAGGCTGTCGAGCTTGAGCTGCAACAGCGAACCGCCGCCGCTGGCCGCCAGCGCGGCGGCGTAGGCGCTGCGGGCCTTGGCCAAGTCGTTGGCAACCAGCGCCAAATCGCCGCGCAGTTCCTCGCGTTCGGCGGTCAGGCTGGCTGTTTTGATCTGATTGAGCGCCTGTTCGGCATCGGCCGGCCGACCGGCCCCGAACAGCACCCGCGCCAGACGGAGGCGGGCGATATCTTTAAGCTCGTCGAGCTGGGCGGTTTCGATCACCCCTTCAAGCTGCTTGATCGCGGCGGGCGCGTCGCCGCTATCGGCGGCTAGCTTGGCCAGCCGCAGCGCCGCCAAGGTGGTGTAGGGCGACTTGGGGAAGTCGTTTAGCAAGGCTTGCCCGCGCTGGCGCGCTTGATCGGCGTCCGGCTTCTCCACCGCTTCGATGAAAGCGTCGTAGGCTTGGGAGGCTTGTTCGGCTTTGCCGTGGCGGTAGGAATTCCAATATTGCCAGCCGAAAATGGCGATCACGCCGAGCCCGATGCCGACGATGATGCTGGCGCCGTTTTCTTTCCACCAGTTTTTAAGATCCTCGACTCGTTCGTCGTCGGTGTATTGATCCATCGATCGGTATCCTCAGCCCTTCAGTCCGGCTTGCTTAGAGTGGGTGTTCCAGCGCGGCGGCGCGCAGATAGGCGGCGGCCTCGCCTTGCGGCAGGGTGACTTGTCCGCCGTCGGCGGCGCGCAGCGGTTTGATGGCGACGGTTCCCGCCGCGACCTCGTTTTCCCCCAAAATCAGCGCGAGTTGAGCGCCGCTGTGATCGGCCCGGCGGAACTGGGCTTTGAAGCCGCCGCCGCCGCAATGCAGTTGCAGGCGCAATGCCGGCAGCTGATCGCGAAGGCGTTCGGCCAGCGCGAACCCCGCGCGCTGGGCCTCCTCGCCGGCCGCGATCAAGTAGGCGTGCGGCGGGTCGGCCGTGGGTCGACCGGCGGCGGCGAGCATGGCGATCAGCCGTTCCAAGCCCATCGCGAAACCGACTCCCGGCGCGGCCGGACCGCCCAACTGTTCGATCAGTCCGTCGTAACGGCCGCCGGCGCAGATCGTGCCTTGCGCGCCCAGCGTGTCGGTGACCCATTCAAAAACCGTTTTGCAGTAATAATCCAAGCCCCGAACCAGGCGCGGATTG
This sequence comes from Competibacteraceae bacterium UBA6584, assembly GCA_002433805.1. Taxonomy (GTDB): domain Bacteria; phylum Pseudomonadota; class Gammaproteobacteria; order Competibacterales; family Competibacteraceae; genus Competibacter_A. Next base: position 11,557 of record DJIW01000071.1, read on the forward strand.
ACCTCGTAGGTGATTCCGGCCGCGTCCAGCAAGCTTTGCAACCGCTCGAAATGAGCTTGGGAATCTGGATCCAGATAGTCGAGCAGCGAGGGCGCTTCAGCGATCAGCGCCCGCATCATGGGGTTTTTGCTGTCTAGAATGCGCAAGGGATTGGCGGCGAGCCGGCGCTGGCTGTCTTCGTCCAGTTCCGCGCGCCGCGCGGTGAAATAGTCGACCAAGCGCTCGCGGTAGGCGGCGCGGGCGGCGCTGGAGCCCAGCGAGTTGATTTGCAAAACCACCTGTTGAAGGCCGAGCCGCCGCCACAGCCGGGCCGAGAGGCCGATCAGCTCGGCGTCGATGTCCGGTCCGGCCATGCCGTATGCTTCCGCGCCGACTTGATGAAACTGACGATAGCGGCCTTTTTGAGGCTTCTCGTAGCGGAACATCGGCCCGGCGTACCACAGGCGCTGGGTCTGATTGTGCAACAGGCCGTGTTCGATGCAGGCGCGCGCGCAGCCGGCGGTCCCTTCGGGGCGCAGGGTCAGGCTATCGCCGTTGCGGTCGGCGAAGGTGTACATCTCCTTGTCGACGATATCGGTGACTTCGCCGATGGAACGGGCGAACAACTCGGTTTTCTCGACCAGGGGCAAGCGAATTTCCTGATAGCCGTAAGCGGCGAGCGTCTCGCGCAGGGTCGCTTCGAGGCGTTGCCACAGCGCCGATTCGCCGGGCAGGATATCGTTCATCCCGCGAATGGCTTGGAAAGTGCCCATGCTTTAAGTCCAATGGTTACAAAATAAACGCCGCCAGCGCCCTAGCGGAGCGATGGCGGCGTCGGCGATCAGAATTGTTGGTCGCGCGCTAGGGTAAAACGGCTGACCGTGCCGCGCCGGGGCACGTAGAAATCGGTGTTCACCAAACGGTCGTCGAGTTTGATCCGGGTGGCGGGAGCGTTGCCGAGCGTGACCTTGAACGGGGCCGGGCCGGAAATGGTCCGGGTGCTGTCGGCTTTCATCAAACCGTTCACCAGGACGTTGCCTTGGGCGTCTTTCACTTCCACCCAGCAATCGTTGCTGAATTCCAATAGCAGTCTCGCCTCGCCGGCGGCCGGCGGGGCGGCGGTTGCATCGGGCGGCGCGGTGGCGACCGTGGCCGTCAGACCGGGGGCCAGCGTCGGCGCGGCGGCCGGCGCGGGCGGTGCGATTGCGACCGGGGACGTCGGCGGGCTGACGCTTGCGACGGGCGGCGCGATCTCGACGGTCACGGGAGCTGCGGCGACCGGCGGGGCTTCGCTGGCCTTCGGGGCGGGCGCGGCGACCGTGGCGGCCGGCGCCGGCGTGGCGGGCGCGGCGGTCGTCGCTTCCGAGGGCGCCTGCTGGAACGGATATTGGGTTTGACTGATCGCGCTGCTGGGCGAACGCTCGGGCGCGGCGGGCGCGCTCGGCGCATCCGCCGACCACCGCGACCACAACCGGGTGGGATCGAGCGAGTCGAGATTTTGAATCGCGGCCCAGGCGATCGCCACGACCACCATCAGATAGAACACGCCCCGCAAGTCCCGAACCCGGGTTTGGCGCCGCAACGGGTGCATCACCTTGAGCGGCGGCGGCTCCTGGTGCGTGGTTCCCGCCTGGCGTCGGTAGCGCTCCAACACCGCTTGTTCGGGCAGGTTCAAAAGTCGGGCGTAACGGCTGAGATAGCCCCGGACGAACACCGGGGGACCTAGCCGTTCGAAGTTGTCGCTTTCCAGCGCTTCGATGATGGCGGCGTTCAGGCCGAGGTGGCGGGCGACTTCGCGCTGCTCGGCGTTGAAACTGGTCCGGACCTGCGTCAGCCAAGCGCCCAGCGATTCAGCGCCGCCAGCGGGGGATTCGGTGGTTGAGGTCGAATCGGGTGTGAGCGTTTTAAGTGTGGTCATCGCGATCTTTTAAGGCTGATGGTGACTGTTTTTTAACCGTGCTATTGGCCGCCGCGCATCCGCTGCGCTTCTTCGGAGTTCGGAAATTGTGACGATAGCACCGAAGCGTAATCCCGCCGTAATTGCGGGTCGCCGTCAGCGGCGGATTCCATGGTAAAGCCCAACCAGAGACTCTGCGCGGAGGGAGAGGCTTGGCTGTGGTAGCGTTGCAGAAAAGCGCGTCCCTGCAGGGTTTTTCCCTGAGTCTGACTCAATTGAGCCAGCTCATAAAGCGCGGTGGCGTTGTTGGGATTTTGTTCCAACGCCTTGCGCAACAAAGTTTCAGCCTGGGCCGAATCGCCGCGTTTGCGGGCGCACAGGCCCAATCCGGCGTTGGCGTCGGCGGCGGTCGCGCCCGCGTTGGCCGGGTCTTCGGCGATTTTTTGAAATTGGCTTTCGGCCTCGGCGGCGCGGGTCGGGTCGCGGGTGCAAATCAGGCGCGCGTAGTTGAGTTTCGCCAACATGTAGTCGGATTTCAGCTCCATCGCGCGCTTGAAATGGGTCTCGGCCGGGCCGTACTCGCGCAGTTCCTCGTAGAGCACGCCCAGCGCGTTGTGGGCCTCGGGATAATTGTCGTTGTACTGAATCGCCTTGATGAGCTTTTCGGTCGCGACATCGAGCCGGCCGGATTGCATGTAGCCGATCCCTAACTTGAAATTGGTTTCGGCGACGTTTTCCTTGAATTCCTCGTCCTTGGTGATGGCGCACGCCGCCAGCAGCAGATTCAGAATCAACACGGTCGCTAGGGTTGCTGGCCGCATGGCGCGCATGTCCTCAGCTGGCCAGCCGCAGCGGCCGCCCCGGCCGGCGGCCCCGCGCCTGGACCTGACCGGCGAGTTGGCCGCACGCGGCGGCGATGTCGTCCCCGCGGGTCTTGCGGGTGATGGCGGTCAAGCCGCGCGCCGTCAAGATCGCCTGGAAGCGCGCGATGGCGGCCGGGCCGGAGCGGCGGTAGCCCGCGTCCGGAAACGGATTGAAGGGAATCAGGTTGATCTTGGAGGGGATGGATTCGACCAGCGCCGCCAGCGCGTGGGCCTGCGCTTCGGAGTCGTTGACGCCCTCCAGCAACACGTATTCCCAGGTGATGCGGCGGTGCGGACGGCCGGCGATGTAGTGACGGCAGGCGGCCAGCAGTTCGGCGATGGGATACTTGCGATTTAACGGCACCAACTGATTCCGCAATCCGTCATCGGGGGCGTGCAGGGAGACCGCCAGACTGACTTCGGATACCTCTTTTAACCGGTACAAGGCCGGAACCACGCCGGCGGTGCTCAGGGTGACGCGGCGCTTGGAGATGCCGAAGCCGAGATCGTCTTGCATCAGATCGGTCGCCTTGACCACGTTGTCGAAATTCAGCAGCGGTTCGCCCATGCCCATCAACACGATGTTGGTAATGGCGCGGTTGCCGTTGCGGACCTCGCCCAAGGACTGACTGGCTTGCCAGACTTGGCCGATGATCTCAGAGACCGTCAGATTGCGGTTGAAGCCCTGGCGGGCGGTGGCGCAAAACGAGCAGTCCAGCGGGCAACCGATTTGCGAGGACACGCATAGAGTACCGCGATCCGGCTCCGGGATGAACACCGTCTCGATGCAATTGCCGCTGTCGAGGCGGATCAGCCATTTGTGCGAACCGTCCCGCGACCCTTGGTCGAGCGCCAGCTCGGGCGGGCGGATTTCGGCGCAGGCCGCCAGGCGTTCGCGCAGCGCCTTGCTCAGGTTGGTCATCGCGGCGAAATCGGTGACGCGCTCGTGGTAAATCCACTTCATGATCTGCGCGGCGCGAAACGATTTTTCGCCGAGCGCGACGCAAAATGCCTCCAGATCGCGACGATCCAGATCGAGCAGGTTGACCTTGCCGGCCACCGGCGTCGCGACGGGAGCGCCCATCGGCTCACTCATGGCGCGGGCAAACGTCGTCGGGCTTGAAGAAGAAAGCGATTTCGACTTCGGCGGTTTCCGGTGCGTCGGAACCGTGTACGGTATTTCGCGTCGTGTCTTTGCCGAGGTCGAAGCGAATCGTGCCGGGCGTGGCTTTTTGGGGATCGGTGGAGCCCATGATCGCACGGTTTCTAGCGATGGCGTCCTCGCCTTCCAACACCATGACCAAAATGGGGCCTTCGGTCATGTAGGCAACCAGTTGGGAATAAAAAGGACGCTCGCGGTGAACG
>DJIW01000091.1 GCA_002433805.1 Competibacteraceae bacterium UBA6584
GAACGAAATACGCCAATTGCTGGCTGAATCGCAGAAACCCCTCGCCTTGATCATCGATCTGGATCACTCGACCGACAATCAGGCGATCATGCAACAAATCAGCACCCTGCGGCAGCTGTTGCCGGCGGAAGCGCCGATTCTGTTTTTGGCCGATCGCGGCGACATTACCGCCCGGCTCGAAGCGGTGGAGGCCGGCGGGTCGGGTTATTTTCTCAAGCCGGTCGATCTCCCGCTGTTGCTGGACGCGCTCGACGAACAGGTCTTGAGCCGCGCCAACCACCGCATTCTGATCGTCGACGACAACCTGCCCTCCGCCCGCGAAATCGCCCGCTGGCTGGAAGGTCGCGGTCTGGTGACGCAGGTGTTGGCCCAGCCGCTGCAGATCCTGCAAGCGCTGCGCAATTTCCACCCCAGCTTGCTGATCATGAGTCTGGATCTGAAGGAGACCGACGGCCTGATTCTGGCGCAAGCCACCCAGCAGCACGAGCAATTCCGCGAGCTGCCCACGATTCTGCTGTCGGCGCAAACCGACATCGGCCAGCGTCTGAGCGTCGCCGGCTTGAGCGGCGAGGCCCTGCTCGGCAAACCGCTGAACCCGGAGGCGCTGCATGCGGCGGTGTCCAAGCGCCTGCGGCAAGGGCCGGGCTTGTACCGGAAATTCAGCCAGCTCAACAACCGGGATACCGTAAGCGGTCTTTACAACCGGCCTTATTTTCTCACCCGCCTCGACCGGGTCCTGGTCGCCAGCACCGCCAACACCCAATCGGTGGCGGTGATGCTGATTTCCTTGAACAACTTGCGCGCCATCGAAGCCATGGATGCGGCGGCGGCCGATGAAATCGTCGAACACGCCGCCCGGCGCCTGCAAGCGACCCTGGGCGTTGAAACCATCGCGGCCCGGTTCGGCGACGCCCTGTTCTCGGCGCTGCTGGGTTTCAACAATCAAGACGCCCTGTTGGCCAGCGCCCGCGCGGCGCAGGCCAGTCTGGAAAACCAACCTTACCGTCTGAACGCCAACGAGCACCAACTGCGCACCAGCATCGGCATCAGCATCGTCAACCCCGCCAAGCCGGATGCCGCCCTGCTCATCCAGCAGGCCGATCTCGCCTGCGGAATGGCCCGAGACAGCAAGGACACCCGGATTTACATCCACCACTCGGCAAGCGCCGATCAAGAGGCCGACCATCCCCGCCAGCACAAGCTGCTGGAAGAAGTCCGCGAAGCCGTGCAGCAGCAACGGATGAACCTGCTGTTCCAGCCGATCGTCAGCCTGCGCGGCGACACCACCGAGCGTTATGAAGTCCTATTGCGGATGCGCAACCGCGACGGCTGGGAACTGCTGCCTGAAACCATCTTCGGCTTGGTCAAGCGCCACCGGATCGGCATGGTGCTCGACCGCTGGGTGATCGCGCATTCGATCCGCCTGCTGCGCGAGCGCCGCTCGCAGGGCCGCAACGCCATTTTGTTCATCAACATCTCGCCGACCGTGCTGCAAGACGAGGAACTGTTTAGCTGGCTGCAAGGAGGCTTAAGCAAAACTCAGGTTCCGGCCGCCAGTCTGGTCTTCGAGATCGCCGAAACCACCGCCGAGGTCAACAAGCCGACCCTGATGCCCTTTCTCAAACGGATCAAGGATCTGGGCTGCGGGCTTTCCCTGGATCATTTCAGCGGCCACGAACGTTCGCAGGGGCTCGCGCAGTCCCTGCAGGTCGATTACGTCAAACTGGACAGCCGCTACGCTCAGGATTTGCACAACGACCGGACCCGCCAGCAAGAACTCAGCGTCCTGGCTCGCCAGCTCGCCACGCAAGGCGTGACCACGATCCTGACCGGCATTGAAGACACCACCACGGTGCCGGTGCTGTGGTCGTGCGGCATCGATTACGTCCAAGGCTTCCTGCTGCAGCGACCGCATACCGACATGAGCTTCGATTTCGAGCATGTGGTGCTGTAAGGGCCGATGCGCGTCGATCCGGCGACGGGGCTGTTGGATGCGGCCCGCTTTCGGCCCTCGCCGCACTGCGACGACCGGCCGGCGGACGTTGCGGTCGATTTGATCGTCGTCCACGGGATCAGCCTGCCGCCCGGCGACTTCGGCGGTCCCTGGATCGACGCCTTATTCACGCACGCGCTCGATCCGGACGCTCACCCCTATTTCCAGACCCTCGCCGGTCTGCGGGTCTCGGCGCACCTGCTGGTCCGCCGCAACGGCGAGTTGCTGCAGTACGTTCCGTTTCACCGCCGAGCCTGGCACGCCGGCGAATCGGTCTATGCCGGCCGCTGCCGCTGCAACGATTTCAGCATCGGCATCGAGTTGGAGGGCACCGACCAACTGCCCTACGACGACCGCCAGTATCCCCGTCTAGCCGCCGCAATCACCGCATTGCGGGCGGCTTATCCCACCTTGCATCCGGACCGGCTGGCGGGACATTCCGACATCGCGCCGGGCCGCAAGACCGATCCCGGCCCGTCCTTCGACTGGAACCGCTTGCGCCGCCTCCTGGCGGATTCGGCTAAATGACATAAGCCGGATCGGCGCTGGCGACCTCCGGCGATTGCGGAGCGAGCGCGGGCGAAACCGCAGGGCCTCGGGCTTCGCCGCCGAGCAAAGCCGCCGCCTGCTCAACCCAAAGCGCCATCAGTTCAGCCGCCGGACGCGGCTGGCACAGATGGCAGCCCTGCCCGGCCCACAAAGGCATAAAGTCGGTCAAGCCCCGCTCGGCGGCGGCCTGACTCAGCTCTTGCATCAAAAACAGTTGCAGCGGGAAACCCGGCAGTTCGGCGTCATGCGCGCGCAATTCGTTGACCAACCGGTTGCGCAATACCCGCCCGCAGCGGCCGGTGAACGCCCGGCTTAAGGTGGTGGCCAATTCGTTGCCTTGACTGAGCAACGCCTTATAGGCGGGGTGCGCGCCGCTCTCCGGGCAGGCCAGGAACGCGGTGCCCATTTGCGCGCCGGCGGCCCCCAGCACCCGCATCGCCGCCAAGCCGCGCCCGTCCATGACACCGCCGGCGGCGACGACCGGTACGCGGACATGCTCGATCAGCAAGGGCACCAACGCCAAGGTGCCGACCAAGCCTTGTTCGGGTCGGCCGATAAAAGTTCCACGATGGCCGCCTGCTTCCGCGCCTTGCGCGACGATGAAATCCACTCCGCTTTCTTCCAAGACGATGGCTTCCAGCAGGTGGGTGGCGGTGCCCATGACCGCGATGCCAGCCTCCCGCAGCCGCTTCAGACAGGCGGAATCCGGCACCCCGAAGCTAAAGCTCAGCGCCGGAATTTCTTCTTCGAGCACCACCTCCAGTTGCTCGAGGAAATCCGGCGGCTCCAGCGGCGCGGCCGATCCCGGCTTCAACCCCAGTTCGGCGCGGTAGGGCGCCAACCATTCGCGGGCGCGCGCGAGCCGGCGTTCATCGATCTTGACGGGCGCGATGGCCGCTAAATTGACCGCGAACGGCCGATCGGTCAGCGCGCGCACCTCGGCAATGGCTCCCCGCAAGCTGTCCGGTTGCAAATAACCGCCCGCAAGCGAACCGAGACCGCCCGCGTTGGAAATGGCCGCCGTCAGTTGCGGCGTGCCAGGGCCGCCGGTCATCGGCGCCTGAATAATCGGATAACGGATGCCGAGTCGCTCGGTCAACACGGTGGTAGGCCAGTTCATAATGGTTTGAGACTCATTTGTTGCGGTGATGACGCGCCAGGCGCGATCGGAAACGACGAGCGGACTTCCAGGCCAACCTTGGCGGCGTCCAGCGGCAGCTTAAACTCGATGGGGCGGTCAAAAACTCGCGGCGGTGAAAAACGGTGTTTTTTCGAGGGTAACAGGCTTGTCCCACCCAACGCAACCCACGCTGCGGCGCCCGAACCGACCCGCTATATCGGCTGGCAAAAAGGTTTTTATTGCCACCCGCCGGACCGTGGCTGGAAAAAGCCTTATTCGACCTCCAACAACCGGCGCACGATATCGCCCGCCAGCATCAGGCCAAACAGCGCGGGCAAGTAGGAAATGGTGCCGTTGACCGCCCGCGGCCGGCCGGGAGCATCGCCCTCGACCGGTTGATGGGGCAAGGGCTGACGGCGCGGTTCGTCGCTATAAACCACCGGATACGCCGTGGAGACATCCCACTCCCGCAGGCGTCGGCGCAACTCGCGCGCCAGCGGACAAACCTGGGTTTGATCCAATCGAGCCAACCGCACCCGGCTGACATCCAGACAATTGCCCGCGCCCAAGGCGGAGATCACCGGCACGCCGCGACGGCGACAAGCCGCGACCAGCGCCGCCTTGCAGGCGATGCTGTCGATGCAGTCGGCCACGAAGTCGTAGCGCTCGGCGCTCACCAAAGCCCCGGCGGCGTCCGGCCGCAAAAACGTATTGATCGGCGCCAGGCCGATCTCGGGATCGATATCCCGCAGCCGCGCCGCCATCAGGTCGACCTTGGGTTGTCCGAGGGTGGAATGCAGCGCCAGCAGCTGGCGGTTGAGATTGGACGGCGAGACGATGTCGTGATCGAGCAACGTCAGATGGCCGATCCCAGCGCGGCCCAGGGCTTCGGCCGCATGACCGCCGACCCCGCCCAATCCGACCACCAGCACCCGCGCGGCGCGCAACCGTCGCAAGCCTCCAGCGCCGATCAGGATTTCAGTGCGGGTTTGCGGATGGCTCATCGGGCAATCCGAACAAGCGGCGGGCGTTGGCGGTGGTGGCGGCGGCGATTTCAGCCGGGTCGGTCTGGCGCAGCTCGGCCACGCAGGCCAGGATTTCCGGCAGAAAAGCCGGCTCGTTGCGCGCGCCGCGATGGTTGCTCGGCGGCTGGTCGGGCGCATCGGTTTCCAGCATGAAGCTCTCCGGCGGCAGTTCGCGAATCAACCCGCGCAAGCGGGTGGCGCGCGGATAGGTCAGCGGCCCGCCGAAACTGAGCAGGATGCCCAGATCCAGCAGGCGTCGGGCTTGCTCCTCGCTGCCGGAAAAGCTGTGCACCACCCCGCGCACTCCTGGAAACCGCCGGACGAACTTGATGACCTGATCGACGGCGTGACGGGCGTGGATGATCGCCGGCAGGTCATGGTGGCGCGCCAAGCGTAATTGCCCGGTGAAATAATCCGCCTGAACGTCGGGATCGAGGTCGGGCAGATAATAATCCAGGCCGCATTCGCCGACCGCCACCGGACGTTCCCGGATCAGCCAGTCGGTCAGTTGGTCGAGATGCTCGGGACGGTGCTCCGCCAAATAAACCGGATGCAAGCCATAACTGGCGTACACGCCGGGATAGCGCGCCGTTACGGCTTTCAGTTTCGGCCACAAGCGGGCGCTGACCGCCGCCGCGACTTGCGCCCTCACCCCGCTGGCGCGCGCCCGCTGGAAGGCGTCATCGCGGTCGAGATCGAAACTGGGATCGTCGAAATGGTTGTGGCTGTCGATCAGCGCGAGCATCAATGCGCGCCGCTCAAGCGATCACGATCCGCACGTTGGCGGCGCGTCCGAAAATCGATGAGGGGGCCATCCCGAACATGTTGCGAAACGCCCGGCTGAAGTGCGAGGAATCGGAAAAACCCGCTCCCAGGGCCGCGTCGGTCAAGGTGCTGCCCTTGGCGATCGATGCGGCCACCACCCGCATCCGGTGCCATTGCCGGAAACGGCGGATCGGCACGCCGACTTGTTCCTTGAATAGATGCACCAAGCGCGTGGGCGAAAGATTCACGTGGCGAGCTAATTCCTCCAAGGAATGACTGCGGTTCAAGTCCGCCTTCATCAACTCCATGACCCGCCGCACCCGCTCATCCAAAAGCTGACGGTCCTCGCCCCCCGAGGTCGGAATCAGGCGATCGAGCAGGTCGGAAATCGCGCCCGCGTCCGCGTCTCGTCGCCAAAGCTCGCGCAGCGCGTTCAGTAGCTTCAACTCATCCGGTAGACCGTACAGGCATTGCCATTCGCCATCGAGCATGGCGTCCTTCAGCGTGAGGTAATCCTGGCTTTCCGGCTCGACGAACAAAATCGCCATGACGGCCCCGTCGATCCTCGCCTCGTGCAAACAACCGGGCGGGATCAGCACGCTCCGACCCTGACGCCAAACACTGGCTTCGCTTTCCAACACCGCAAACGGCCGGTCGAGCCCCATGCACAACGCGGCGGCGCCGAGCCGATGTTCGGCGATATCCGGCAAATGGCCCATGAAAAATCCCCGCTGTTGCCAAATATAAAGTGTGCTCAACGTGTTGCGGTCCCGTGCCCGATTGGAAACGCGCGGGCATGATCCGGCATCTGACCGGATCATGCCCGCGCTGTGAATACAATAATGAGATTTAGGGAAAGTATAGTAACCGCGCACCGCGCCCTTCCACCCGTTGCGCGACGAGTTTAATGGCTAAGCTGAGATCCGCCGTGCCGGTCCGCTTCCGCCTTGCGATCCGACAGTTCCTTAAAAATCGCAACGTAGTGGCTGATTTGATTCTTCGTATCACGCAACGCCGTGATTTTCAGCCATTCTGGGTAAATTTCGCCGTTCTTGCGGCGGTTCCAGATCGCGCCATGCCAGTTTCCCATCTCGCCGAGCGAGGTCCACATCACTCGAAAAAACTGCCGATCATGGCGGCCCGACGCCAAAATTTTCGGATTGAAACCCCGAATTTCTTCCAACCGGTAACCGGTCATCTCGGTAAAGGCGCGATTGACCAATACGATCTTGTTTTGCCGGTCGCTGATGAGAATCCCCTCATCGCTTTGTTGATAGATCTCGGCCGGCGGCGCTGCTTGAGTTTGTTGGCGCTGTTCGGTCATCTCCCGAACCAGGACCACGCGGGCGCGGCTGTCGCCCCAGGTGATGGGGTGCGACACAACATCCACCTCCAGCAAGGTTCCGTCCTTCCGACGGTGCTTCCACAGCCCCGAACTCCGCGGCCCCTCCTGTCCTTGGACCAGTTGTTGGCGCAAGCGCCGTTGCTCGGTCCGAGGCCGGATGGCGGCGATGGTCATGCTCAGAAACTGTTCCCGAGTGTAGCCGTATTGAAGAATCGCGGCGTCGTTCACCGCCAGGAAGCGTAAAGTCGCCACATCGTAGACCCACATCGGCATCGGATGCGCTTCAAACAGAGCGCGATAGTGGGACTCGCTGTCGCGCAACGCGGTCTCGGCGCGCTGGCGCTGCGCTTCGCGTTCGAGATTGTCCAGCGCAAAAGACACGTCGGCGGCCATGCCATCGAGCAACTCGACCAACTCGGGGTCGAAGAAGTCCGGCTCGGAGGCGTAGAGGCTAAACGCGCCGATCACCGCGCCCGCGCGCTTGAGCGGAAAAGCGGCGCACGAACGCACGCCGGCGGTCGCCACCAGAATTTGCCAACCCGCGTCTTCGGTTTGCCCGTGGAGCAAGTCGTTATCGAGCCAGTGCGCGCCATCGTTCAATACCTGGCGCGCCGGTCGGTAGGGCAATTCCGATCCCTCGGTGATCGGCTCGCCCAACGAGGCCAAGCGGCCGCGCAATTCACCGAAAGCGGCCGCCACGCGCAGCTGTTGGGTCGTCGAGTCCAGCAGGCCGATCCACGCGCCCTTGAGTTCTCCCCACTTCACCGCGATCCGGCAGACTTCCTCGAACAAGGGTTCGGCGGTCAGATTTTTGCGCAGGATGCTTTGATTGGTCAAACTCAAGGCCGCATAGAAACGGCTGATCCGCGCCAGACGCCGTTCGATGCGCTTGCGGGCCGTGATGGCGTCGATCACGACGATGAAATATTCGACCCTCGCCTCGGCGTTACGCAGCATCGAAACAGTCAGGTTGACCCAAACGGTCGCTCCGTCCCGGTGAAAATACCGTTTCTCCATGGAATAGGTTTGGATGTGATCCGAAAGGAGCTGTTCCAAGACCCACATATCCTTCTCCAGATCGTCGGGATGGGCGATGTCCTGGAAGGTTTTTTTCAGTAGCTCCGACCGTGAATAACCCAGAAGCTGGCAAAAGCAGTCGTTCACCCGCAACCAGCGTCCGTCAGGCGCGACGTGGGCCATGCCGACCGCCGCTTGTTCGAAGGTGGCGCGAAAGCGCAGTTCCTGAACCGCGAGCGCGGCCTCCGCTTGCTTGCGCTCGGAAATATCCCGAACCACGGATTGGAAATAACGGCATTCCTGATCGCTGATGGCCCGCGCGCTGATTTCCACTGGGAACGGGGTCCCATCCCCGCGCAAATGCAGCCTTTCAAACACCGCCCCACCGGTGCGGGCGACCCGGTCGTAATCGCCCGCCAGCAGATCCCGGCAACTCGGACAGCGCAGATCCCCAACGTGCCGGCCCCGCAACTCTTCGGGCGAGCGGCCGTAATACTCCCAAACTCGGTCGTTGACCTCGATGATGGTCCCGTCTTCGGCCAGCAACACGACCACATCCAATGATTGACGCAGCAGGGCTTCGAAGCGATGGCGCAGCGCCGCTCGTTCCAGATCGCTGTTCAGATGCTCCAACAAGGAACGGATTTGGGCATTGCGCCACCAAAATAAAATAGCGGCGGTGCCCGCGATCAACGCGAACGCCAGCATGAAACTGAACCAGGCGAGCAAGCGTTCGTTTTGGGTCGCCGCGCCGGCCCGCGCCAGCCCTTCATGCAAGATCGGGCCGCCCGAAACGATCATGGCCATCGCCAGCAACAACAATAAAGCCGCCGGCATCCAGCCGGCGCGCGGCGCGCGCGCGAACCGTGCTTCCAAACGCTTTTCGGTTTCGAGCGCCCGCGGTAAAAAATAGATCAACAAGGCCGTGCCGGCGACCAAACTCCAGTCCTTGACGGTTTGCAGGAGCGTGCTGGCCTTCGGTTCGAAATCCAGCCAAAAGATCAAGCGATCGAGGCCAAAAACCCAAACCGCCGCAACGGCTGTATACAGCAGGGTCAACGAGAGCGAGCGTTTCATGAACCTGGAACTGCGTGATAACGAAAATCCGAACACTGAATTCAACCATGAATGATAAGACTATTGCGTTCCAATGAAAAAGACGATTGCATTAAAACGGTGTGAATCGGCCCCTTCAAGTCTCAGTATAGGCGCGCATCGACCGCCGCCGTCGGAAACGCGACTAATCGCTCAAGCAACGCGGTCCGGCTTGCGCGGTCCGCGCCGCGATGCGCCGACCCTGACTCTCCCGTACTCGCCGAGGTTTCTCATGCAACGCCGCGATGTCTTGCCCGTTCTGGTGTCTATCGGCATCACCGCCCTGCTGATTGCGGGCTTGGTGTATTTTATTGATGAATGGTGGGGGCGGCTGCCCACGGCGGTCTCCCTGATCGTGTTCATCTTGCTGTCGGTCATGGTGATCGGCTATCCCATTTACGCCTTGGCGCGTTGGTCGGATCGCTATCTGGCGCGGGCGCGGGAAGCCAAGGCGCGCGGCGAGCGCGTCGACTGAACGGGCGCGCCGACCGAGATCGCCCAAAACCATGTTCGGTTCGATCAAACACTGGTTTCAACAGCGCCGGCTGGAACGCGCCCGCATCGCCGAACCGCTCTGGCGGGCGACGGTCGCCGATCTGCCGTTGCTCGCTGGCTTGAACCCGCTGGAACGCGCCCGATTGCACGAGCTGGCAAGTCTGTTTTTGGCTGAAAAAGCTCTGGAGGCCGCCGGCGGTCTCGAACTCTCGCCGGAGATGGGACCGCTAATCGCCGCCCAAGCCTGTCTGCCGATCCTCAATCTCGGGCTGCACTATTATCGGGGCTGGCATTCGATCATTCTGTATCCCGAGGGTTTCCTCGCCCGTCACGACTACACCGACGCCATCGGTTTGGTGCACAGCGTCCATCGCCCGCTGATCGGCGAGGCTTGGGAACGCGGGCCGGTCGTTCTGTCTTGGGCCGATGTCGCCGAAGCCCGCGCCGAACCGGGCCTTAACGTCGTGATTCACGAAATGGCCCACAAGCTCGATATGCTAAACGGCGAGGTCAACGGCCTGCCGCCGTTGCATCGGAACATGGCGGTGGCGGACTGGAGCCGCGCTTTCAATACGGCTTACCGGCGGCTGTGCCGCGAGGTGGACCGAGGCCAGCCGACGGCGCTCGATCCGTATGCGGCCGAGAGTCCGGGCGAATTTTTCGCTTTGATCAGCGAGGCGTTTTTCGAAACGCCGCGGTTAGTGATCGAACATTACCCGGAGGTCTACCGCCAACTTCAGGACTTCTATCGGCAAGATCCACTCGCCCGCTCGCCAGACCGTCAAGCGCCGCCCCTCGCTTCTGCTCCGCCAGGGTCCACTGTCCCCGAATAGGCGCTCCCTGTTGCCGTCCGTCCGAAGGCGAGTCATCAATCACCAAAAATCATCCAGGCGCGCCGGCTCCCAGTCCGCTTGGCGCACTCGCCAGTCGTCTCGTCCGTACCGAACCAGTTCCAGTTCGAAGCGGTACAGATCCGCATTCAGATTGACCAACGCGCCGGCGTCGTGCACCGGCCGGCCGGCCATGGCCGCCGCCACGCTCGCCAGCGCTCGATCGGGTTCGGGAAATTCGACGCGTCTGACCCGGGCGAACAGATGGAGCGATTGCTGGCGCAACACCTGAAGCCTGAGCAGATTTTCCAGCGACTTGCGGTCGAGTCCGCGACGGTCGGCATAATCGTCCGCGATCATGCCGCGCAGATCGCGGACGTTGCGTTCCTCGGCGGCGGCGACAGCCTTGGCGATCATGTCGCGGATTTCGGTTTCCGGCGAGGATGGGCGCGAGCACCCGACCAACGCCAGCGCGACGGTCAACCACCACCAAAAGCTCAAGTTCGGTCGGTTCGATGTACGGCCTTTCATGCGCCTTCCCTCCCCGCGGGATTACAATCGGCGATTATCTCGACCACCACCCTTCTCCATGCCGGATTCGCCCATGAACCATCAGTTTGAAGTGCTCGACAAGTCCACCTGCTACAGCGGCTTTTTCCGCCTGGAAAAATACCGGCTGCGCCACGAACTGTTCGCCGGCGGCTGGAGCGCCGAGATCAGCCGCGAATGTCTGGAACGCGGCCACGCGGTCGCCGTGCTGCTGTACGACCCCGATACCGATCAGGTGGTTTTGCTGGAACAATTTCGAATCGGCGCGCTGGAGTTTCCGGGCGGACCCTGGCTGGTGGAGATCGTCGCCGGCATCATGGACGACCCCGACGAAACCGCCGAGGAAGTGGCCCGGCGCGAAACCCTGGAAGAAGCCGGCTGCGAAGTCCTGGACTTGGTTCCGATCTGTCGTTACCTGGTCAGCGCCGGCGGCACGTCGGAAACGATCACCCTGTTTTGCGGGCGGATCGACGCCAAAGCCGTCGCCAGCGGCTTGGGCGGGATCGCCTCCGAGCACGAGGATATTCAGGTGCGCGTGGTGTCTCGCGACGAAGCCCTGGGCTTGCTGCGCGCCGGACGCATCAACTCCGCCGCGCCGATCATCGCCTTGCAGTGGCTGGAACTCAACCAGCCGAAACTGGCGGAGCGCTGGGGATCTAAGCCCGCCTAAATCCCCAGCCAGCGCAGGTCGGGATCGGCCTCGGAGCGATTCCACAGCTCGCGGAACAGCTCCAACAATGCTTTCATGCGCTCGCTCGGTTTCGGATCGTAGCTCCCCAGCAGCCGGCGCGGATCGGTGAAATGCAGCAGGCTCCGGTCATCGGCGATGGCGAAGGCCTGCCCCAGCTCCGGCCGGTCCGGCAGTTCGCGCCGGTTGGGGGTGCGCAGGACCAGCGCGGTGGTCAAGCGTTCGCCCAAGCGGACCAACCCCGGACAGCCGTTGCGCCAATCCCGCGCGGGCGGCAACAGCAGCTGAAAGCGGATTTTAGGCTGATTGATCACTCGGTTGCGAATGGCGGATAGCACCTCGTCATCGTTATACAGTTCGGGCCGCACCAGCGGGGTGTACAGATACAAGGTGCGCCGGACGCCGTCCAGCAACTGCAACACCGCGCGCCGGCTGTCGTCCAGCCCGGCGAGCGTCGTGGAGACTTGATCGGATTCCGCCATCGCGGTTACCTCCCACGCGGAATAGAAAAGCTCACAGGTTGCGCGCCTGGGCGGCGGCGTTGCCGGTATAGGTGGCCGGCGTCAGCGCCAGCAAGCGCTGTTTGGCCTCCTCGGGAATCGCCAGATCGGCGATGAACGCCCGCAGCGTTTCGCGTTCGATCCGCTGGCCTCGGGTCAGCGCCTTGAGCTGCTCGTAGGGTTGTTCGAGGCCGTAGCGGCGCATCACCGTTTGGATCGGTTCGGCCAACACTTCCCAATTATCGTCCAGATCGGCGTCCAGCGCCGCCGCGTTGACCTCCAGCTTGCCGATGCCTTTCAAACAGGATTGATAGGCCACCAGCGAATGCGCCAAGCCGACTCCGAGCGCGCGCAGCACGGTCGAATCGGTCAGATCGCGCTGCCAGCGCGACACCGGCAGCTTGGCCGCCAGATGGTCGAGCAGCGCGTTGGCCACCCCCAAATTGCCCTCGGCATTCTCGAAATCGATGGGGTTGACCTTGTGCGGCATGGTCGAGGAACCGACTTCGCCGGCGACGGTTTTTTGCCGAAAATAACCGATGGCGATGTAGCTCCAGATGTCGCGACAAAAATCCAGCAGCACGGTGTTGGCGCGCATCAGCGCATGAAAATACTCCGCCATGTAATCGTGCGGCTCGATTTGAGTGGTGTAGGGATTCCAGTCCAGATCGAGGGTTTCGGTGACGAAGCGGCGGGCGAAATCTTCCCAGTCCACCTCCGGATAGGCGGCCAAATGCGCGTTGTAATTGCCGACGGCGCCGTTGATCTTGCCCAGTACCGGGATCGCTTCCAGTTGCGCTCGCTGCCGCTTCAGGCGGTACGCGACATTGGCCATTTCCTTACCGAGCGTGGTCGGCGAGGCGGGTTGGCCGTGGGTGCGGGCCAGCATCGGCTGGTCGGCCCGTTGGTGGGCCAACCGGCCGATGGCATCGAGCACGCGATCCAGTTGCGGCAACAGGATTCGGGCGCGCGCCTCGCGCAGCATCAGCGCGTAGGCCAAATTGTTGATGTCTTCCGAAGTGCAGGCGAAATGGATGAACTCGCCGACCGCCTGCAATTCAGCATCGCCGGCGACTTGCTCCTTGAGCCAATATTCCACCGCCTTGACATCGTGATTGGTGATGCGTTCGATAGCCTTGATGCGCGCGGCGGCGGCGGGATCGAACGCTTTTAACAGGTCTTCGAGCTTGCCGTTGGCCCGCGCGCTCAACGGTGACGCTTCGGGGATGCCGGGATGTTGGGCCAGCGCCTGCAGCCAGCGCACTTCCACCAACACTCGGTGGCGAATCAAACCGTACTCGCTGAAAAGCGGCCGCAGCTCGTCGGTCTTGTCAGCGTAACGGCCGTCGACGGGCGAAATGGCGGTCAGGGCAGTGAGTTCCATAAAAACTCCGATAAACGCCTCAGCGGCTGATGAGCTTAATGTTACCGCATCGCCCGAAAGATCACCGCGCCCAGAATAATGGTTCCGCCGAGCAACGCCAGCGGACCCGGAGCTTCGCCCAGCAGCAAAAAAACCCAAACCGGATTCAGCACCGGCTCGATCATCGGGATCAGGATGCCTTCGACCGCCCGCACATGGCGCAAGGCCAGCGAGTACATGACATACGGCAGGCCCAATTGCACCACGCCGAGCAGCAGTAACCCAACCCAACCGCCGGCGTCCGGCATCGCCTGAAACATAAACGGCAAGCCGATCGCGCCCGCCAGCAGATTGCCGAGCACCAAGGCCGAAATCGACGATTCCTCGCGGTGGCGGCGCAAAAACAGCGTGAGCCAGGCAAAGCAAAACCCGCTGACCAACGCCACGCCGTTGCCGAGATAGCCCTGGAAACTGAGTTCATCGCCGAAAAACAGCAGCATTCCGAACAGGATCACCACCATGCTCAGCCAATCGCGGCGCTGGGCCCGTTCGCCCAAGAACCACGGGCTGAACAACGCGACGTAAACCGGCGCGGTATATTGCAGCAGGATGGCGTTAGCGGCCGTGGTCAGCTTGTTGGCGACGACGAATAAAACCACCGTGCCCGCGTAGGCCACCGCCGCGCCGATCTGTTCGAAGGAACCGGTAAAGCGCAACTCGTTACGGAAGATCGCCGCGATGACCGCCGCGCCGATCAAGCTGCGCGTCCCGGCGATGGCCATGGGATTCCAATCGACCCACTTGATCAACAGACCGCCCAGGCTCCACAGAATCGCCGTGGCCAGCAGCATCAGCACCGCGCGGCGGTGATCGGAATCGTTGGCGGAATGGTTCGGGCTTGCAGCAGAGTCGGACGTCGGAGCCATCATCCGCCGCCCAAATAGGCGTTGCGGACTTCCGGATTGGCCAACAAGGCATCGGCGCGATCTTCCAGCACGATCCGGCCGACTTCCATCACATAGCCCCGATGCGCCAGCTTCAAGGCGGCGCGGGCGTTTTGCTCGACCAAAACGATGGTCACGCCCGCTTCATTGATTTCCCACAACGTCTGAAAAATTGCTTTCACCAGCAACGGCGCGAGGCCGAGACTGGGTTCGTCCAACAGCAAGATGCGCGGGCTGGCCATCAACGCCCGACCGATGGCCAGCATTTGTTGCTCGCCGCCGCTCAGGGTTCCAGCCAGCTGGTCGCGGCGTTGCTCCAGCACCGGAAACAGATCGTGAATCCAGCGCAAGGTCTTGGCGATCTGCGCGCCATCGGCACGGCTGAACGCGCCCAAATTGAGATTTTCCCGAACCGTAAGGGTGCCAAAGACGCGCCGGCCTTCCGGAGATTGCGCGATGCCCATCGCCACTAGACGATGGGCTGGCAGCTTGTGGATCGGCCGCGACTCGAAGCGGATTTCACCCTGCGAGGGCCGCAG
Organism: Competibacteraceae bacterium UBA6584; assembly: GCA_002433805.1. GTDB lineage: Bacteria > Pseudomonadota > Gammaproteobacteria > Competibacterales > Competibacteraceae > Competibacter_A. The sequence goes on from DJIW01000091.1 coordinate 14,818, forward strand.
CAGGCCGCTGATGGCCCGCAGCGTGGTCGTTTTGCCCGCGCCGTTCGCGCCGAGAATGGTGACGATCTCCCCTTGCCGCACATGAAGGTTGATGCCGTGCAACGCCTGGACATTGCCGTAACGGACGTAGAGATTTTCGGCTTCGAGCAACATGGCCTTCGGGACAATGATTTGCCGTCTTAATGGCGGCGGGCAAGGGTTAGGGTTATCACTTTTCCAGTTTCTCGATTTCAACCGGCGGCAGTTTGGTGATAGCGGCGATCTGTTCCATCGAAAAATTTAGCGCCAGCAACTCGCGAGCGATTTGCAAGGCTTTAATCCGCTCGCCTTTCTCGATGCCTTTCTCGATGCCTTTCTCGATGCCTTTCTCGATGCCTTTCTCGATGCCTTTCTCGATGCCTTTTTGATAGCTCGGCAGACGTTCGATGTCGATCTGTAGCATATCGTAAGCCTCCTGAATATTGACGCCGAGATGGCGGTTGTCGGCCAGAACTTCCAGCATTTGCAAGTATTCGCGCAAGCGTCCTTCATCCTGACCCGCCAGCGCCCGCAGTTTCTTTAGCAATCGCACCACGACAGCCTGAGGATCATCGCCGCCAAAGTCGCCCAACACCGCCAGCACCAGGGCATCGGGACTTTGGCTATCGTACAGCGTGCGGTAGTCGATGTCCCGCATGTCGACCGTTTCGTAGCGATACTGCAGTTGCGGGCTTTCCAGACCCGACGCCATGGTTAATCGTTCGGCTCCGATATAGACCAAGCATTGGTGCACTCGATAGCCGGGGTAGCCCAGCCGAATGTCGCTCAGATAGCGCAGCATCCGCGCCGGCATTTGATCGTCGTTGGCGTTCTGGATTTCCAGATGCAGGATGAAAGAGTCGCCTCGAACCGGCGTCACTTTCGCCACCAGATCGGAGCGACGGTCTTCGACCCGTTGCTCTTCGGTCGAAAGCAGCTCGGCGTCCACCAAATCCAGCCGGAATAGGTACACCGCCATATCCAGCAAGATACGTTTGAGAATACTTTTAGAGATGACGTCTTTCTGGCCCATCAGGAGCCTTTAGCCATCATCAAGCGCAATGGGGTAGCAGCATTATCCCCTCAGTTTAGACAAGAGAGAGCCGCGAGTCATCGCGGCCCTCCCGCGCTATCAACTCATGGTCAACAAGAGGGCGTTCAACCGCTTGACGAAGCTGGCCGGATCTTCCAATTGCCCGCCTTCCGCAAGCACCGCTTGCTCGAACAGCAAATGGGTCAAGTCGTTGAAGCGGCCGGCGTCGGCTTCGCTTTTAAGACGCCCCACCAGCGGATGCTGGGGATTCAATTCCAGATAGGGCTTGCTGGTCGGCACGTTCTGGCCGGCGTCGCGCAGCATCCGCTCCAAATGCGCGCTGAGGGCGTGCTCGTCCATGACCAGACAGGCCGGCGAGTCGGTCAGCCGCGAGGAAATCCGCACTTCCTTGACCTGATCGCCCAATGCCTCCTTAACCCGCGCCAGCAGATCCTTATGCTCGTCCTCAGCCTGTTTTTGCTCCTGCTTTTCCTCCTCGGACGCAATCTTGTCCAAATCCAGCGCGCCCTTGGCGACCGACTGGAAATGCTTGCCCTCGAATTCGTTGAGGTGCGACATCAACCATTCGTCGACCCGGTCGGTCATCAGTAGCACTTCCAGCCCCTTCTTGCGGAAGATTTCCAAGTGCGGGCTGTTCTTGGCGGCGGCGAAGCTTTCCGCCGTGATGTAGTAAATCTTGTCCTGACCGTCTTTCATCCGGCCGAGGTAATCGCTCAGGGAAACCGTGGGGTCGGCGCTGTCGGTCTGGGTCGAGGAGAAGCGCAGCAGCTTGGCGATCTGCTCGCGATTGCCGTAATCCTCGGCGGGACCTTCCTTGAGCGCCCGCCCGAATTCTTTCCAGAATTTGGCGTACTTTTCGCCCTCGTTTTGCGCCATGTCCTCCAGCAGGCCCAGTACCTTCTTGACCGAGCCGGCGCGGATACCGTCCACCACCTTGCTGCTTTGCAGGATTTCGCGGGAGATATTGAGCGGCAGGTCGTTGGAGTCGATCACGCCCCGGATGAAGCGCAGATAACGCGGCATCAGGTGTTCGGCGTCGTCCATGATGAACACGCGCTGCACGTACAGTTTCACGCCGTGGCGCTGCTCGCGGTCCCACAAATCGAACGGCGCGCGGGCCGGCACGAACAGCAGCGAGGTGTATTCCAGCTTGCCCTCGACCCGGTTGTGGGTCCAGGCCAGCGGATCTTCGAAATCGTGGCCGACGTGTTTGTAGAATTCCTTGTATTCCTCTTCCTTGACCTCTTGCTTGGGCCGCGCCCACAGCGCGGCGGCTTGATTGATGCGCTCGTCCTCGATGGTCGGCGGCGCGTCCTTGTCTTCACCGTGCTTTTGCACCGGCATGATCACCGGTAGGGTGATGTGATCGGAATACTTGGTGATGATCGAGCGCAACTGCCACTCATTCAACAATTCGGTCTCGTCTTCCCGCAGATGCAACGTGACTTCGGTGCCACGCGTGGGCTTATCGACCGTTTCCAAGGTGTACTCGCCCTCGCCGGTGGATTCCCACAGCACCCCCTCTTCCGAACCCAGACCGGCGCGACGGGTGTGCAGCGTTACTCTATCGGCGACGATGAAGCTGGAATAAAAACCGACGCCGAACTGGCCGATCAGGTTGGCGTCCTTGGCCTGATCGCCGGTCAGCTTTTGCATGAACTGGCGGGTGCCGGAGCGGGCGATGGTGCCGATATTGTCGATAACCTCCTGCCGGTCCATGCCGATGCCGTTATCGGCGACGGTGATGGTGCGGGCGTCCTTGTCGAAGCTGACCCGGATTTTCAGATCGGGGTCGTCCTCATAAAGCGCGCTGTCGGTCAAGGCTTCGAAACGCAGCTTGTCGCAGGCGTCGGAAGCGTTGGAGATCAGTTCGCGGAGAAAGACTTCCTTGTGGGAATACAGGGAATGGGCAACCAGGCGCAGCAACTGCTGCACTTCGGCTTGAAAACCAAGGGTTTCCTTGTGGGCTTCGACGGTCATGGGAACAGACTCCTGAATGGGGTTCACGGTTTGCACCCCGATATGCGGTCAAACGGCGGGATTTCAAGGCGACATCCTTGCGAGCTTATTCAGATTCAGCCAAGAAGACCTCGGCTTTACAAGACCTTGGTGGCGCCAGCGGGTCAAACTTGCTTGCTTCAGGACTTTGCGCCCCGTCGCGCATTGCCGGGGAAATAACACGCCAAACTCAAGCGCCCAGCAAATTCCGGAATCAAATTCTTGTAAATCAGAGTTGACGAAATATAAAATTTAAACCAATTTATAGATCGTGAGGTAGGAATCATTGCCTTTTGGTCGTGATGCCCTGGGACGACGATCATTCGCGTCCGCCTTTCCCACGAGCGCATAACGTTTTATCAAAAAACCCTTTTCGAGTTCCGTTGACAATTTGCCACCGACTGGGCGTTTAGCGAGGATGTAGAACGACACATG
>DJIW01000092.1 GCA_002433805.1 Competibacteraceae bacterium UBA6584
GCGCTGGAACGTTTCGATGACGACGCCCTGTCGGGGACCTTGTTTTTGGAAGGAACCGCCAGCGCCCGCGGCTTGGCGCTCGGCGAGGCGGTGGTGGTGTTTCCAGCGACCGCCCTGGATCGGGTGCCGGATAAGGATATCGAAGATACCGAAGCCGAGGCCGTCGACTTCCGGCAGGCGGTGGCGGCGGAGCTGGCCGACTTGCAGCGGGTCAGCGAGCGGATGCGGTTGTTGCTTTCCGCCGGGGATCGCGCGCTGTTCGACGCTTACGCCTTGCTATTGAGCAGCGACAGCCTGGTCAACGGCACCTTGGATCGGATTCACGCCGGCAATTGGGCGCCGGGCGCATTGCGGGCCACCGTGCTCGAATACGCCGACATCTTCGCGGAAATGGACGATCCCTACCTTAAGGAGCGTTCGGCCGACATTCTCGATCTCGGACAGCGCCTGCTCAGCCGCTTGCAAACCGAACAGATCACGGATCGTGATTATCCCGAAAACACGATTTTGATGGGGGAGGAAATCGGGGTTTCCCAACTGTTGGATGTGCCGCCCGAACGGTTGAAAGGCTTGGTTTCGGTGCGCGGCACCGGTACCTCGCACGTAGCTTTGCTGTCACGGGGCTTGGGGATCCCGGCGGTGTTCGGGGTCAGCAGCCTGCCGCCGGGCCGTTTGAACGGACGCGAGGTTGCGGTGGACGGCTATACCATGCGGGTCTGCATCCAGCCCAGTCCGGCGTTGCGTCAGGAATACCTAAAGCTGATCGCCGAGGAAGCCAAGCTGTCGCGGGATTTACAATACCTGCGAGAGCTTCCGGCGGAAACTTTGGACGGCCGCCGGCTGGAATTGCATGCCAACTCCGGGTTGTTCGCCGACATCGCCGCCGCGCGCAACAGCGGCGTTGAAGGGGTGGGGCTCTACCGTTCGGAACTGCATTTTTTCTTGCGCGACCGCTTTCCGGACGAGGAGGAACAAGCGGCGATCTACAGCCGGGTGTTGCAAATCATGGACCCCTATCCGGTCGTGTTGCGCACCCTGGATATCGGCGGCGACAAGCCGCTGCCGTATTTTCCCATCGTCGAACAAAATCCGTTTCTGGGCTGGCGCGGCATTCGGATCAGTCTGGATCAGCCGGATCTGTTCAAGGCGCAACTGCGGGCGATGTTGCGGGCGGGCACCAGCTATCCCAATCTGGCGATCCTGTTTCCGATGATCGGCGCCGTCAGCGAATTGCGCGATGCCTTGGAGCTGCTGCGCTGCGCCCAGGTGGAATTGCAACAAGAGGGTGTCGAGGTTAAAACGCCGCGCGTGGGGATCATGGTCGAGGTGCCGTCGGCGGTTTATCAGATCGGTACCCTGATTCAAATGGTGGATTTCGCCTCTGTCGGCAGTAACGACCTGACCCAATACCTGCTGGCGGTGGACCGTACCAACGACCGGGTCACCAAACTCTACGATCCCTTGCATCCCGCCGTCTTGGCGGCGATCCGGCATGTGGTGGATCGGGGCCAAGCCGCCGGACGGCCGATCGGCGTGTGCGGTGAAATGGCGGGCGATCCGGCTTCGGCGCTGTTATTGCTGGCGATGGGCGTGAATAGCTTGAGCATGAATCTGGGCAGCGTGCTCAAGATTAAGTGGATGATCCGCAGCGTCGGCTACGACAGCGCCCGGACGTTGTTGGCCGAGGTGCTCGAATTCGATAATGCCGCCGCCATTCGCCGGCGGGCCAACGCCTTCCTGGACGAGCACGGCTTGAGCGGGTTGTTGCGGATGGGTAAGTAGCGCAAGCAGGGCGTAGGCTTTCCCTCAACGCTCGAAACGCCTAGGGTTTCAAATCCAGCCGTTCGATTTCAGCAAGCGCCTCTTGATGGGCCGCTTGCAATTCCAGCGTTAGCTCCTCGCTAAAAGCGGTCGCGGTTGTAATCGCCTGTTCGGCCGCCCGCGCCGCCGCTTGCAAGCGGTTTGCGCCAATCGTACCCGCTGAGGATTTCAGCGTATGCGCCAGCCGTCGGGCCAGGGCGGTGTCGCCGGATGTCAGTGCCTGTTGGACCCGTTGCGGGGTTTGAGCCTCGGTTTGCCGGAATAAAACCAGCAATTTGTTTAACAGGACTCGGTCATGGCCCATCCGGTCGAGAGCGCCGGCGGTATCCAAGATAGGTTGCGCGTTATGCGACGCTGGCGCGATGGCGGCGGTGGGTTCGGACGGTTCGGGAGGACGCGGGGCCGTTGCGGTGGCCTGAAAACCCGCTAGCGCCAGCCATTGGGCCAATTTGGAAAACAGTTCCTCCACCTGGATCGGTTTGCCGACATGGTCGTTCATCCCCGCCTCAAGGCAGAGCTGGATGTCGGATTGAAACACGTTGGCGGTCAACGCAATGATGGGCGTTTGGCTGAGCTGCGGCAGTTGTCGCAGCGCCCGCGCCGCTTGCAGGCCGTCCATGACCGGCATCTGGATATCCATCAGAATCACGTCGAAGGATCGAGCGCGGGCCTTCTCGACCGCCATCAATCCGTTTTCGACCAGCGTGACGGCGAGTTCGGCTTTTTCCAAGAATTGCAGGATGATGTGTTGGTTGATCGGATTGTCTTCGGCGACCAGAACGCGAGCGCCACGCAAACCCTCCAGATCGGACCGCGCGATCGTGCGTCGCGACTGGGCTTCGGCGAGCGTGATCTCGGCTCCGTCCTCGGCTCGGTGGAAGGGGACGGAAAAATGAAAAATGCTCCCCTGTCCGTATTCGCTGTCGACTTGAATATCGCCGCCCATCAATTCGACCAAGCGTTTGGAGATCGCCAAACCCAGACCGGTGCCGCCAAATTTTCGGGTGGTTGAAGAATCGGCTTGCGAGAACGCCTGAAACAACCGCTGTCGTTGTTCCGGCGTCAGCCCGATGCCGGTGTCGCTGACCGAATAGCGCAGAACGGTTTTTTCAGCGGTAACGCTCTCCGGGACAACGCTGACGGTCACGCTGCCGCGCTGTGTGAACTTGACGGCGTTGCTGGCCAGGTTCAACAGCACTTGACCGAGCCGTAGCGGATCGCCTTGCAGATAGCGCGGCGTTTGCGGCGCGATGTAAATCACAAATTCCAAGTATTTCGCCCGCGCTTGCGCGCCGATGGTGCTGCTGATCCGGTCCATCACCCGGTGAAGATCGAAATCCACGGATTCCAGCGTTATTTTGCCCGCCTCGATTTTCGAGAAATCCAGGATATCGTTGAGGATATTTAACAGTAATCCAGCGGAATCGTTGATTTTCCGTAAATATTCACGCTGCTTTTCCGCGGGCGCCTCCAAGCCCAAATGCGTCAATCCGAGAATCGCGTTCATCGGCGTGCGGATTTCGTGGCTCATGTTTGCTAAGAACTTGCTCTTGGCGAGATTGGCGGCATCGGCTTCATGCTTGGCCGCCAAGGCCGTTTCGTTCGATGCGGTCAGATTGGCCACCAGCGCCTCGTTCTGAAAACGCAAGTGCTGGCTGTCGGAGATGGTGTGACGGTAGCGGTTGGCGCTCACGATCCAGGTGTACAGTTCCAGAAGCGCGGCAAGGGCGATCATCAAATAAATAAACTGGTTTTTTAAGATAAAAACCGTCACCAGTGGCAGCACGATCGCCCCCGCATAGAGCGGGAACGCGCCGGGCAGCGGCGCTAGCAGCGGCAGCGCGCCGGTGCTGACGCCAACCAGCATCAGACACAAAAACAATTCCCGATGAGGATCTTCAGTCGGGTAGAGCCAAAGGGCGGCGCTGCCCCAGATCACTCCAGACAGCAAGACCCCCACGCGGGTCCAACGGATCCAGCGATCCACGTCGGCAGCAGCTCCGGCGCGATCCTGTTTGAAAAACCGCCGACTTAAGGCAAACCTCGGGAAAATCGAACAAACTACCGCGGCGAACCAACACAGCAGGTGGCTTTTTTCCGTCACGGGCCAGAGCACCAGCGTGATCAACACTGCAATGACAAGAGACGCCGCTTGGCTGACCGAGGTGTTGCGATGGGCCAATCGCAATTGTTCCAACGCGACGAGATCGCGGGTGGCATCAGCTCCGGGACGCTCGCTGGCCGCCGTTTCGGATGAGATCAACGGAGGCGCTCCTAGCAGGTCGGTTTCTTATCGCGGTTTATCAAGCGGAATACTCCAAAGTCATCAAAATTTAACACAATCGAACGCGCGGCTATCCGATTGACAGGCGCGGCGGGGATTTGACCAGCCGGCGTCCGTCCAACCGGGGAGGATTGCGCTATCATCCGCGCGTTTCCGCCCCATCTTGGAGAGCCTTTCGCGATGCTGCGTTTTCGAGGAAGCCCCGCCCTTTCGCCCTTTCGCTTGGAAAAGCTGCTGGCCGCGCTGCGCCGGCGCACTTGCGTCATCCGCCAGATCCGAGCCGAATTCGTGCATTTTGTGGACGGGACGCTAACCGTTCACGAGCGCGAAATACTGGATCGGTTGCTTCAGTATGGCCCCACCGCAGCACAGGAACATGCAAGCGCCGCGCCGCTGTTTCTCGTCGTCCCCCGGCCCGGCTCCATTTCGCCGTGGTCATCCAAAGCGACCGACATCGCCCGCAATTGCGACTTGAATCGGATCAGGCGCATCGAGCGCGGCGTCGCTTACTATCTCGATTGCGAGCGGCCGCTGACCGATGGCGAACTGGCCGAAATCAAACCGCTGTTGCACGACCGGATGACGGAAACGGTGTTGGCGGCCACGGATGATCCCGCCGTGTTGTTCGCGCGCGCCGAACCCGCGCCCTTGGCCACGGTGGATATCTTAGGCGGCGGACGGGAAGCGCTGGCAAGCGCGAACCAAGCATTGGGCTTGGCCTTGTCGGAGGATGAAATCGATTATTTGCTGGACAGCTTTAACCGCTTGGCGCGCAATCCGACCGATGTCGAATTGATGATGTTCGCCCAAGCTAATTCCGAGCATTGCCGGCACAAGATTTTCAACGCGGCTTGGATCGTGGAGGGCCAGCGACAAGATCGTTCGCTGTTCGCCATGATCCGCCATACCCACCAGCGCCACCCCGGCGGCGTCTTGTCAGCTTACAGCGACAACGCGGCGGTGATGAGCGGGTTTTCCGCCGGGCGGTTTTTTCCCGATCCGGCGGACGGTCAGTACCGCTACCATCCGGAGGCGGTGCACATCCTGATGAAGGTGGAAACCCACAACCACCCGACCGCCATTTCACCGTTTCCCGGCGCGGCGACTGGCTCCGGCGGCGAAATCCGCGACGAGGGCGCGACCGGGCGCGGCGCGAAACCCAAGGCCGGCTTGTGCGGTTTCTCGGTCTCGCAGCTGCGAATCCCTGAATTCGAGCAACCGTGGGAGCGGGATTACGGCAAACCGGGCCGCATCGTCTCCGCGTTGGAGATCATGCTGGAAGGCCCCATCGGCGCGGCGGCGTTCAACAACGAATTCGGCCGACCGAATCTCGCCGGCTATTTCCGCGCCTTCGAGCAAGACGGCCCCGACGGCCAGCGGCGCGGCTACCACAAACCGATCATGATCGCTGGCGGCTCGGGCAACATCCGCGAACCGCACGTCCCTAAGGCCGAGCTGCCGCCGGGAACCGCCATCGTGGTATTGGGCGGGCCGGCGATGCTGATCGGATTGGGCGGCGGCGCGGCGTCCAGCATGGCGGCGGGCAGCTCGCAAGAAGCCTTGGATTTCGCCTCGGTGCAGCGCGGTAATCCGGAAATCCAGCGCCGCGCCCAAGAGGTGATCGACCGCTGCGTGGCGCTGGGCGAGGCGAATCCGATTCTGTCGATACACGATGTAGGCGCCGGCGGCCTGTCCAACGCGGTGCCGGAAATCGTCCACGGCGCGGGCCGGGGTGGGGCCTTCGAATTGCGCGAGGTGCCGAACGACGATCCCGGCATGTCGCCGATGCAGATTTGGTGTAACGAGGCCCAGGAGCGTTACGTGCTGGCGATTGCCGCCGAAGGCTTGGAAGAATTCAAAGCCTGGTGCGAGCGCGAGCGTTGTCCCTATGCGGTCATCGGTTCGGCGACCGACGCGGAGCAGTTGCGAGTCGATGACCGGCGGTTCGCCAATCGACCGGTGGACTTGCCGATGAGCGTGCTGTTCGGCAAGCCGCCGAAAATGGTGCGCGACGCGCGCCGCCAACAGATTCCGGCCCACGCCGTTGAGGCGGCTGGAGTCGATCTCGCCGACGCGGTGGCGCGGGTGCTGCGCTTTCCGGCGGTGGCCGATAAGAGCTTTTTGATCACCATCGGCGACCGCACCGTCACCGGCTTGGTGTGCCGCGATCAACTAATCGGACCTTGGCAAGTTCCCGTCGGCGATGTCGCCGTGACCGCCACCAGCTTCGATGTCGCCACCGGCGAGGCGATGGCGATGGGCGAGCGGACGCCCCTGGCGGTGCTCGACGCGCCCGCTTCCGGGCGGATAGCAATCGGCGAGGCGTTGACCAATATCGCCGCCGCCCGCATCGATAAGCTCGGCGACGTCAAACTCTCGGCCAACTGGATGGCCGCCGCCGGTCATCCTGGCGAGGACGCCGCGCTGTTTGACACCGTTGAGGCGGTGGGCATGGACCTGTGCCCGGCGTTGGGCATCGCCATTCCGGTCGGCAAGGATTCGCTGTCGATGAAAACCGTGTGGGACGAGGGCGGGGAGCGCAAAAGCGTGGTCGCGCCTCTGTCGCTGATCGTGTCCGCCTTCGCGCCCGTTTTGGACGCGCGGGCGACGTTGACGCCGCAGTTGCGGACGGACCAGGGCGATACCGACTTGATTCTGGTCGATCTCGGACGCGGAAAAAACCGCTTGGGCGGTTCGGCGTTGATGCAGGTTTACAACCGATGGGGCGATGCCGTTCCCGACGTGGATGCGCCGCGCGATGTGCGGGCTTTTTTCGCGGTGGTTCAAGACCTCAACGCGGCCGGCCGCTTGTTGGCGTATCATGATCGTTCCGACGGCGGTTTGTTGGCGGTTCTGACGGAGATGATGTTCGCCGGCGGCTGCGGCGTGACGGCGTTGCTGGACGATTTAGACCAGAATCCGCTGGCCGCCTTGTTCGCCGAGGAACTGGGCGCGGTGTTTCAGGTGCGCGCGGCGGAGCGCGCGGCCACGCTGAGAGTTTTAGCGGACGCGGGTTTGGGTGAATGCAGCCACGTCATCGGCGCGCCCAACGGCGAGGATCGCCTCGATCTGCGTTTCGGTGGCGAGCGGTTATTTTCCGCCAGCCGCGCCGAGCTGCGGCGGCTGTGGTCGGAAACCAGCTATCGGATGCAAGCCTTGCGCGATCATCCCGATTGTGCCCGCGAGGCGTTCGAAGCGGCGTGCGATCCGGCCGATCCGGGTTTGAACGTCCACCTGAGTTTTGATCCCGCCGAGGACATCGCCGCGCCGTCGATTGCCAGCGGCGCGCGGCCGCGCGTCGCGATCTTGCGCGAGCAAGGCGTCAACGGTCAGGTGGAAATGGCGGCGGCCTTCGACCGGGCCGGTTTCGCGGCGGTGGATGTCCACATGAGCGATATTATCGCCGGACGAATTGCCTTAACGGAATTTCACGGTATCGCCGCCTGCGGCGGATTTTCCTACGGCGACGTGCTGGGCGCGGGCGAGGGTTGGGCCAAATCCATTCTGTTTAACCCCCGCGCCCGCGACGAGTTTTCGGCTTTTTTCGGTCGGTCCGACAGTTTCGGTTTGGGCATCTGCAACGGCTGTCAGATGTTGTCTAACCTGCATGAATTGATCGCCGGAACCGAGTTATGGCCGCGCTTCGTCCGCAACCGGGTCGAGCAGTTTGAAGCGAGGTTGAGTCTGGTTGAGGTGTTGCCTTCGCCCTCTTTGTTCCTGCGCGGCATGGAAGGTTCGCGCTTGCCGATTGCGGTGGCGCACGGCGAGGGACGGGCGGAATTTCGCGCGGCGGATGGCGCGGACACGGCGCTGGCGGCCGGCGTGGCGGCGCTGCGTTTCGTCGATCATTTCGGCCGGCCGACCGAGCGCTATCCTGCCAATCCTAACGGTTCGCCGGGCGGCATCACCGGTTTGACCAGCCGCGATGGCCGCTTCACCATTTTGATGCCCCATCCGGAACGGGTGTTTCGCACCCTGCAATATTCCTGGCATCCCGACGGTTGGGGTGAGGAGGGGCCTTGGTTGCGGTTGTTCCGTAACGCCCGGCGATGGTTGGGATAATGGGTCCGCGTTCGAGCGTTGCAATGAATCCCTTTTGAATCTCTGCTGAGGAGAAAAACCATGTCCAAAGCCATCCGTATCCATCAACATGGCGGCCCCGAAGTCTTGCGCTGGGAAGAAGTGGAAACCGGCGAGCCTGGCCCCGGCCAAGTGCGGATCCGCCACGGCGCGGTCGGATTGAATTACATCGACGTTTATCACCGCACCGGCCTGTATCCGCTGCCGTCGCTGCCCTGGATTCTGGGCATGGAAGGCGCGGGCAAGATCGAGGCGGTCGGCGAGGGCGTGACCGAATTCAAACTCGGCGACCGAGTGGCCTACGCCAGCCCGCCGGTCGGGGCTTACGCTGAAGTCCGGCTGATGGCCGCCGACCGGGTGGTGGCGCTGCCCGACGCCATCAGCGACAAAACCGCCGCCGCGATGATGCTGCAGGGGATGACCGCCCAATATCTGTTGCGCCGGACCTATCGAGTACAGCCGGGCGATGCGATTCTGTTTCACGCCGCCGCCGGCGGGGTGGGCTTGATGGCGAGCCAATGGGCGCGGCATCTGGGCGCGACCGTCATCGGCACGGTGGGCAGCGACGAAAAAGCCGAATTGGCCCGCGCGCACGGTTGCCACCATGTCATCGTGTACAGCCGCGAAAATTTCACCGAGCGGGTCCGCGAGATCACCGGCGGCCAAGGCGTGGCGGCGGTGTACGATTCCGTGGGCAAGGACACCTTCATGGGTTCGCTGGACTGTTTGCGGCCGATGGGCATGCTGGTCAGCTTCGGCAATGCCTCGGGGCCGGTGCCGGCGTTCGAGCCGGGCATTTTGGCCGCCAAGGGCTCGCTGTTCCTCACCCGGCCGACCTTGATGAGCTACACCGCCAAGCGAGCCGACTTGGTCGCCAGCGCCGGGGAACTGTTCGAGGTGGTGGCGAGCGGCGCGGTGAAGATCGAAGTCCATCAAAGCTACCCGCTGGCGGAAACCGCCCAGGCGCACCGCGATCTGGAAGCGCGCAAAACCACCGGCTCGACCGTGTTGCTGCCCTGACATCCCGCGGTCGAGACGGGTTCCGACCGATTCAGAGAGGCTTAACGTGCACCACCAGCATATCGCCGTGGTCGGCGCGGGGATCGTCGGTCTGACCCAAGCCTTGTGGTTGCAGCGCCAGGGCCATCGCATTACCCTGTTCGAACGCGGCGGCGAAGCTCTCGACCATCATTGCAGCCACGTCGGGGCCGGCATGTTGTCGCCTTACTGCGAGCTGAGCGAGGCGGAAGCTAAAGTGGCTCGCTGGGGCACAGCCGCGTTGCCGCTGTGGCGGCGGATCGTGCCGACGCTGGCCAGACCCGTTCACATCAGCTGCGAAGGGACGCTGGTGGTCGCGCACGCTCGCGACCGGGCCGGAATGCAACATTTGGCCGAACGGATCGAACGCGCCGGATTCGGATCGCGCCTGCGCTGGCTGCGGCGCGAGGCGCTGCGCGAGTTGGAGCCGGAGCTGGAAGGCCGTTTCGGGGAAGGGCTTTATCTCGCGCCCGAAGGCGAAATCGATCCGCGTTCGCTGTTGCCCGCCTTGGTCGAGACGCTGCGCCAGGATGGCGCAACGCTGCGCTTTGCAACCGAAGTCGAGCAGCTGGCGTCGGGAGCCATCACGGTAGGAGGCACGCGCCACGCTTTTGACTGGGTACTGGATTGCCGGGGGCTGGCGGCTAGCGATCAGATGGCGCAGTTGCGCGGAGTGCGGGGTGAAATTTTGACGGTGCGCACCAGCGAGGTTCGGTTGAGCCGCCCGATCCGCATGATGCACCCCCGTTATCCGCTGTATATCGTGCCGCGCCCGAGCCATCGTTTCGTGGTTGGTGCGACCAGTATCGAAAGCGATTCGCTGCGGCCCGCGACCGTGCGCTCCGCTTTGGAGTTGCTGTCGGCGGCTTACGCCTTACACCCGGCCTTTGCGGAAGCGGAAATTGTGGAATTGAACGTTCAGTGCCGGCCGACGTTTCCCGACCATCTGCCCCGCATTATCCTCCAGGATAAACTGTTGAGAATAAACGGGTTGTACCGGCATGGCTACCTGCTTTCCCCGCTGCTCGCGGAAACGGTCGCCGCCTTTGTCAGCGACCGTCGCCAGCTGGAAGAGACGGCGGCGCTGTGGGGCGAGGCCACCGTCTGAAGGTGAGAAGCGCGTCGACTGGCGAATCTGATAACACCTGGAGGCCCCGCATGATCATTGAAGTCAACGGCGAGAAAAAAGAGTTGGCGAACCCGCGTTCGCTGGCCGAAGCCATCGAGATTCTGGGTTACGGAGGCGCCCGGATCGCGGTGGCGTGCAACGAGGAATTCGTACCGCGCTCCCAGTACGCTGCCCTGCAGCTACAGAACGGTGATCGGCTGGAAATCGTTTCGCCGATGCAGGGGGGTTAGCCGTGACCGCGCCGGCCGCGGCAAGGTGGGAAATCGGGGGGCGTTCGCTGCGCTCGCGGTTGCTGCTGGGGACCGCGCGCTATCCGTCGCTGGCGGTATTGCAACAAGCCGTCGCCGCCGCCGGTTGCGAGATCGTCACCATCTCATTGCGGCGAGAATCCGCCAGCGAGCGCGCCGGAAGCCATTTCTGGACGGCGATCAAAGAGCTAGGCGTGCAGGTCTTGCCGAATACCGCCGGCTGCAAGACCGTCAAGGAAGCGCTGACCACCGCCGAAATGGGGCGAGAAATCTTCGAGACGCCCTGGGTGAAGCTGGAAGTCATCGGCGACGATTACACCTTGCAACCGCATCCTTTTCTGCTGGTCGAGGCGGCCGAAGAACTGTGCCGGCGGGGGTTTCAGGTTTTTCCCTACACCACCGAGGATCTGGTGATCGCCGAGCGGCTGGTTCAGGCCGGCTGTTCGATCCTGATGCCGTGGGGTGCGCCGATCGGTTCTGGCCAGGGCTTAAACAATCCCTACGCGCTGCGCACCTTGCGCGCCCGCTACCCGGATGTTGCTTTAATCGTCGATGCCGGGATCGGCAAGCCTTCCCACGCCATCGCGGCGATGGAAATGGGTTACGACGGGGTGTTGGTCAACACCGCCGTCGCCCGCGCCACCGATCCGATACAGATGGGACGGGCTTTCGGTTTGGCGGTCGAGTCTGGCCGACTGGCCCATCTGGCCGGGGCGATACCAGCGCAAGAAATGGCTGAGCCGAGCACGCCCGTCACCGGCACGCCGTTCTGGCATCAGGCATAAGAGCATGGCGATGAAAACGGCTGGCGGTTATGGCTTCTATCCCGTGGTCGATGACGTGTCTTGGGTGCGGCGCTTTTTGCCCTTGGGCGTGCGAACCATCCAGCTTCGGCTCAAAAATCAGCCGGACGCGGAAGTGCGACGGCAAATCCGCGAGGCGCTGGCAATAGCCGCCGATTACGAGTGCCAGATGATCGTCAACGACTACTGGCAAGCAGCGCTCGAACTGGGTGCAACATGGCTGCATCTGGGGCAGGAGGATTTGGCGGGAGCCGACCGCGCGGCGATTCGCGCGGCGGGGATCAAGCTCGGTGTCAGCACCCACAGTCCCGAAGAGCTGCTCAACGCGCTGGAGGCCACGCCCGATTACGTCGCGTTGGGGCCGATCTACGAGACGACTCTGAAGAAAATGCCGTGGTCTCCGCAAGGGCTGGAGCGGATTGGGGAATGGAAAGCGCGCTTCGCCTGCCCGCTGGTCGCCATCGGGGGCATCACGCTGGAGCGAGCGCCGGCGGTGCTGGCGGCGGGGGCGGATGCGATTGCGGTCGTTTCCGACGTGCTGCGCGCCCCGGACCCCGCCGAGCGCGTTAGAGCCTGGCTGGCGGTATTTCGCGAGCCGTCAACGCGCCCAGCATCACCTGTTGCAACGTGACGTAGGGCGATGATTGATCTGATTCAGCAGCGCTCGGCTATGACGGTGGCTGACCTCAGCCCCGAAGAGCAATTGCGCTACGCCCGGCAGATGGTCTTGCCGGAAGTGGGCGCGGCAGGGCAGCGGAAATTGCGCCGGGCGAGTGTGCTGGTGATTGGAGCCGGCGGTTTGGGCGCGCCGGCCTTGCTCTATTTGGCCGCCGCCGGCGTCGGTCGGCTGGGCATCATCGATCCTGATCGAGTGGAGTTGAGCAACCTTCAGCGGCAGGTTTTGTACGACTCGGCCGATTGCGGCGGCGTCAAGGTCGAACAAGCCCGCCAGCATTTGCTCGCGCTGAATCCCGACCTGCGCATCGACGTTTATCCGGAAGCATTTACCTCGACCAACGCCGCTGGCCTGATCGCGGCCTACGATCTTGCGATTGAAGGCTCGGATCGTTTCGCCACCAAATATCTGGTGAACGATGCGTGCGTGTTGGCTGGCAACAAACCCTATATAGGCGCCAGCATCCGCTCGTTTTCCGGGATGCTGTCGGTTTACGCCGCACCCGGCGGACCGTGCTATCGCTGCCTGTTTCCCGAAATGCCCGACCCCGCCACCGTGCCGTCTTGCGCCCAAGCGGGCGTATTGGGAACCGTTCCCGGCCTGTTCGGAGTCTTGCAGGCTCACGAGGTGCTCAAGCTGATTCTGGAGCTCGGGGATCCGCTGGTCGGCACGTTGCTGACCGTGGATTTACTGACCGCGCGCTTTCAGAAACTGCGGCTGCCGCGCGACCCGCGCTGCCCGGTGTGCGGTGAAGCGCCCACCATTAGGACCCTTGCGGAAACCGGTTGGGCTTGCGCCGTGCAGGCTTCTGGGGCAGCGACCGCGGAATCGGTGGAAAACGAGCCGGCATCCGCCGACCAATTGCCCTGGCTCAGTGTCGAAGCCAGCCGGCAAAGGCCGTCATTGCATTGGCTTGACATTCGCACCCAAGCCGAATTCGACGCCGGCCATGTTCCCGGCGCGGAGCACGCCCCGCTAGATCAGATCGAACGCTTTGCCGAGCGGGCCGCAACCAGGTCAGGCGAATTCTTGCTCTATTGTCAGGGTGGAGGGCGAACGGTCCGCGCCTATGAGTTGCTCGGCCCACAGTTACCAGGACGCTTGTGGTTGTTGCGGGGAGGCTACGAAGCGTGGCTGCGCGACCGGGGCGCGGCAGCGTCTCCGAGCGACGGTCGCTAGCCGCTGGCGCCATCCTCCATCAGCGCGCTGACGTGCGCCGCCGTGCTGGCGGCCAAGGCTTGCAGGTTGTAGCCGCCCTCCAGCATCGACACCACCCGGCCTTGACAGTGTTCTCGGGCGATGGCGAGGAGCTGCTGGGTCATCCAGGCGTAATCGTCCTCGGTGAAGTTCAATTCGGCGAGCGGGTCCAGATAATGGGCGTCGAAGCCCGCCGAAACCAGCAGCAATTCCGGCTTGAAAGCCGCCAGCGCGGGTTCGATTTCCTGACGCCAAACCTCTTGCAGTTCGGCCGCGCCGCTGTTGGCCGGGAGCGGAATATTGACGATATTGCCCACCCCGCGCTCGCTGCGCCGTCCGGTGCCCGGATAGATGTAGGCTTGATGGGTGGAGATATAGAGATAGGCCGGGTCGCGTTCGAACGCGGCTTGGGTGCCGTTGCCGTGATGGACGTCGAAATCGACGACCGCGACCCGCTCCAGTCCGTGGACGGCGCGGGCGTGAGCCGCGCCGATAGCGGCGTTGCCGAACAGACAAAAGCCCATGGATTGATTGGGTTCGGCGTGGTGGCCGGGCGGGCGAATGGCGCAAAAGGCGTTGTGGGCCGCTCCCTCGATCACCGCGTCCACCGCCGCGCAAACCGCTCCAGCCGCCCGCAGCGCCGCCTCGCCAGATTGCGGCGAGACCACGGTGTCGCCGTCGATGGCGTAATGACCTTGTTTGGGGATTCGGGAGAGGATGCGCTCGACATGGGCGGGCGCGTGAATCCGGGTCAATTGATCGATGCTGGCCAGCGGCGCGTCGCGCCATTGCAAGGCGGAGAACGGCGGGGTTTTGAGCGCCTTGAGAATCGCGGCGAGCCGGGCCGCGCATTCCGGATGGCCGTAGCCGGCATCGTGTTCCAGGCAAGCCGAATGCGTGTACAGAAGCGTCGTCATGGCCGCGGGCTCTCATGGGCGGGAACTTCGTGCTTGATCGCGGCGCGGCGCAGGGCCTTTAAAACATCTTCGCGCGCGATAATGCCCGCCAGCCGGCCATTCTCGACCACCGGCAGGCTTTTGGTGCGCGTGTCCACCAGCTTTTGCAACAAGCGGCTCAACGGTAAATCCGGTCTGACGCTGACCGGGTCGCGGGTCATCACCGTTTCGACCGGTTGTTCCATGATGTCCTCGTAGCGCGGAACCAGGGCTTGGGTGTCGAGGCTGAAGGCTTTCAGCACGTCGAACTTGGTCAAGATTCCGAGCAGCCGCCATTGGTCGTCCACCACCGGCACGCCGTTGAAGTCGTGGGTCTCGAACAGCTCCTCGGCTTCTCGGAGCTTCGCTTTGGCGCTGATGACGATCGGTTCGGCGGTCATCGCATCGCGGACCTGGTATTTTAAAAATTCGTACATCGTAAAACGATCCTCGAACAGATGCGGGCCGGCGGTGGCGCCCGCCCGCGCGGTGTGGGGTCTCCTTAAGTTTAGGCGGCTGTGGGCGGATCGTCAGGGGTAGTGGAAAGGGATCGCTCCCGCCGATTCGAACGAAGCAGCGCCGCGGCTTAAGGTATAGCGCCCCGCCTGTTTGCCGGCGTACATCGCCGCGTCGGCCTGTTTGAGCAAGGCGGCGGCGTCGCGCCCGTCGTGCGGCGCGAGCGCGAAGCCGATGGTCAGGCCGACGTGACAGGATTGACCGGCGACCTCGAACGGCTGCTTGAAGGCGTCCAACAGCTTGCGCCCCAGAATCGTCGCTTCAACCTCGCGCGGCGCGCCGGTCACAATAACGAATTCATCGCCGCCGAGACGCCCGATGACATCGCCGCGGCGCAATTGTTGGCGCAGTCGCTGGCCGACCCCCACCAACAGTTCGTCGCCAGCCTCGTGGCCGAGGCGGTCATTAATCAGTTTGAAGCCGTCCAGATCGAGCAGATACACCGCCAACATCGTGTCGGCGCTCCGGGAGTCCAGCGCCGTCGCCAGCGCCGCGTTCAAGCCCCGGCGGTTCAGCAGACCGGTGAGCGCATCGGTGCAAGCCAGCGACTCGAAAGTCCTTTTTTCCAGTTCGGCCCGCTCGGCGGCGCGGCGGACCGATTCGATGTTGAGGCCCAGAATCCGCATCCAAACCAGCATTTCGATCAACCAGCCCCATTGAAAGGAATGCTGGCTCCACACGCGCGCCGGCAACAGCCCGCGCAATAAGCCCGCCATGGTGATCGCGCCGATCAAGTAAGAGGTCCAGCCCAGCAGCATGTAGATGCCGACGGGATCGCCCCGGCGGGCTCGGCTCCAGGCGGCGGGGACGGTCAGCCCCATCAGCGACAGACCCAACGTCGTGGCGGCGATTTGAGTGGCGCGATAGTCGAACAGCCCGAGCAGCGAGGCGGCGAACGCCGCGAGCGAGCCCGCCGAAACGGCGGTCAGCCCATGATGCAGCCACGGCGTGTGCCGGCGGGTATTGATCGCGCACGCCACAAACTGGCCGCCGGCGGCCAGCGCGATCAAAACCGCCGTCGGCGCGATCTTGAGCGTCAGGCTGCTTTGTTCGTTCCAAAAATGCTGCTGGGCGATGCCGAAATAAGCCAGGAAAAATATCGACGATCCGCAGATCATGACCGCGTATAAGCCAAACAACCAACTGCGCAAAATCCACCAGTGCGTCAGGCTGTAGACCAGTAGCGTCAGGGCGATGCCCGCGATCAATCCCTGCCCGAGTTGGATGCGGTATTCGCGCGACTGGTAAACCTCGGGCTTGATGAGGGTGATCGGCAGCACCATGGCGCTGGGCGTGCGCACCCGCAGGTAGAGTTCGTAGCGCTTTCCGGCGGACAGCGATAGCAGCGCGGCGTGCGAGCGGCTGGGCAAAGGCCGTTCCGCGAAGGCTTGCGCCGCGCCGAGCCGCCATTGCGTTATCTTCTCGTCCTCATCCACCACATAAAGCTGGGCTTCGTGGATCGAAGGATAATCGATGTCGAATATCCAGCGTCCGTCACCGTCGGTCACCCGCACTAGCAATCGCACCCAAACCGTGTCTCGGCGGGGACCTAAATTGTCTTCGGGCCCAGAGGGCGCCGCAAACGACTGAGGCTCGCGCCGGATGGCCTCCAAGCTTAGCGCGTGACTCGGGTCGGCGCGCACCGTGACAGCCGACCAGGCTGGAGTTTGGGGCTGGCGGTCGGCGAGCGCCAGCTCGGATGGCGCTGAAAATGCGGCCGATGCGCTGGCGAGCAGCGCGAAAGCGACGATCCAGGTCGATAAACGGCGCGACACGGCAACAACCTCACAAGAATGATGGCAGCCAATCACTCGCTGGCTCAAATGGTTAAGGCATCGGCCGGCAAAGAAAAAACTGTAGGGCGAGCGGGCGGAGCGCGCCTCGAAAAATCCGCCGGGGCGGGCGGTCCGACCGCTCGATAAGGGTCAGGGCGCAACCGGTTCCGGTATCTGATGCAAGGCGGCTGCCAACACCTCGCTTCCCGCGCCGGGTCGATGGACATGTTCGCTGAGATAACGCCGCCAGGCCCGCGCTCCCGGCACGCCTTGAAAAAGTCCGAGCAGGTGCCGGGTGATGCAGTGTAGCGGCGTGCCGGCGCGCGACTCTCGGTCCACATAAGGCAGCAAGTCCCAGATGAGTTGGCGGCGGCCGGGCGGCGGTCGGGTCGCATGGAAAAAACGTCGGTCCACCTCGGCTAGAAGATAGGGGTTTTCGTAGGCGGCGCGGCCGATCATCACGCCGTCCGCGCGGCGCAGCTGTTCCGCAATCTGGTCCAAGTCCGTCAGCCCGCCGTTGAGGATGAAGCGCAGGTGGGGAAAATCCTGTTTGAGACGGTGGACGATGTCGTGGCGCAACGGCGGGATTTCGCGGTTTTGCTTGGGGCTAAGGCCGGTCAACCAAGCCTTGCGCGCGTGGATGATGAAGATCTGACACCCGCCTTCGGCGACGCGGCCGATAAAATCCACCAACTCCGCATAGGAGTCGCGGTCGTCGATGCCGGTGCGGGTCTTGACCGTGACCGGCAGGTCTACCGCCGCCCGCATCGCCGCGACGCAGGCAGCGACCAGCGACGGTTCCGCCATCAAGCAAGCCCCGAACCGGCCCGATTGTACCCGGTCGCTCGGGCAACCGACGTTGAGATTGACCTCGTCGAAACCGAATTCGGCGGCGATGCGGGCGGCTTGCGCCAGTTCGGCGGGGTCGCTGCCGCCCAATTGCAGCGCTAGCGGATGTTCGGCGGGGTCGTAAGCCAATAGCCGATCCCGGTCGCCGCGCAGCACGGCCCCGGTCGTGACCATTTCGGTGTACAGCAAGGTGTGCCGGGTCAGCAGGCGCAGAAAATACCGGCAATGCCGGTCGGTCCAGTCCATCATCGGCGCCACGCTGATCCGGCGGTCGATCGTCCCTTTTTCCATCGTGGATGCGAACGCGCGCTGGGTTAGCCAGCCGCCCTGACGGTCGCGCGGCCTACACGTTTCATTTTTTGGCGAACAGTTCATCGAAGAATTGTTGCATGGCGAGCCATGACCGGGCGTCGGCGGCGGCGTTGTAAGCGGCCCCCTTGCTGTTGTCGGAGCCGTTGGCGGCGTTGGTGAAGCCGTGCACCGCTTTGCCGTAAGCGATCAGCTGCCAGTCCACGCCGCCTGCTCGCATTTCTTGTTCGAAAGCCGCGACCTGATCTGCGGGCACGTACGGGTCGTCGGCTCCGTGCAGCGCCAGCACCTTGGCGCGGACATTCTTGGCGTCTTGGGGCGCGGGGCTATCGAGGCCGCCGTGAAAACTGACCACGCCCGCCACATCGGCCCCGCTGCGGGCCAGCTCCAGCACCGTCGTGCCGCCGAAGCAATAACCGATCGCCGCGATCTTGTCAGCCGCCACGTTCGCCTGCGCCTTGAGAGCGGCTAGGCCCGCCGCCGCTCTCGCCCGCAGCAACGGCCGATCTTTTTTATAAGCGCCGGCCAATTTTCCGGCTTCGTCGCGGTTGGCGGCGAGCTTGCCGTCGCCGTAGATGTCGGCGGCGAGCGCCACGTAACCCAGTTCAGCCAGTTGCTCGGCGCGACGTTTGGCGTAATCGTTCAGGCCCATCCATTCGTGAACCACCAAAACGCCGGGCAGGGGGCCCTTGGCGTCCTTGGGATAAGCCAGATAGCCCACCAGCCGGGCATCGCCCTGCCGGTACTCCACGGTTTTGGTTTCGACGGCGGCGCGCGCCAGCGCCGGCAGTAGCAGCGACATCAGTAACAGCGATAACCATCGAGGCATGGGAGCGTCTCCTGTGCGGTTGATCGTCAAAGCGTAGACCTTAAAAGGGCGGCCGTCAGTTCGCGCGGAGCGCGCGGCGTTCAGCGCAAGGCCGCCACCGCCTCGCGCACCAGGGTCGGCCCGCGATAAATGAAGCCCGTGTACAGCTGCACCAGACTGGCGCCGGCGGCGATCTTGGCGGCGGCGTCGGCCCCGCTCGAAATTCCGCCGACCGCGATAATCGGCAGCTTGCCGGCGAGGATCTCCGCCAACTGCCGCACGACGGCGGTGGAGTGATCCCGCAGCGGCGCGCCGCTCAGGCCGCCCGCCTCGGCGGCGTGAGGCTGGCCTTCGACGCCGGTCCGCGAGAACGTGGTGTTGGTGGCGATCACCGCGTCGATTTCATGGCGCAACAGCGTTTGCGCCACGCTCGCTAAATCCTCGTCGGCAAGGTCGGGGGCGATCTTGACCGCCAACGGCGTGTAACGGCCGTATTCGACCGCCAGACGCCGCTGCTCGGTTTTCAATGCCTCCAGCAACCGGTCCAGGGCCGCGCCGTATTGAAGATCGCGCAAGCCCGGCGTGTTGGGCGAGGAAATGTTGACCGCGACGTAACTGGCCCAAGGATAAACTTTACGCAAGCCGATCAAATAATCCTCGGTCGCCCGTTCGACCGGGGTGACGGCGTTTTTGCCGATGTTGATGCCGAGGATGCCTCGGTGGCGACTTTTTTTTACCTGATCGATCAAAAAATCCACGCCCTTGTTGTTGAAGCCCATGCGGTTGATCAGTGCTTGCGCCGCCGGCAGGCGAAACAGCCGGGGTTTGGGATTGCCCGGTTGCGGGCGGGGCGTGACGGTGCCGATTTCGATAAACCCGAAGCCGCAAGTCTGCCAGGCTCGGATGCATTCGCCGTTCTTGTCCAGGCCGGCGGCCAAGCCGACCGGATTGGGGAAATCGAGGCCCATAACGCGCCGAGGCGCGTTCGAAACAGGCGCGGACAGCAAGCCGCCCAAGGCGTTTAAGGGACTGTTGTCGGCGCGCCGCAGAAACGCCAGCGTCAGATCGTGCGCGGTTTCGGGGTCGAGCGTGAAAAGCAGGGAACGAATGCTGTTGTAAAACATCACAATGGGTCGGTTGTCAAGAGAGGTTAAAAGAGTCGGCGGCGGGCTGCCAGCCGTCCGCGCGGTTGGCTTATGGCTCGTTGCTGTGGCTTCGCTCGCCGTCGCGCGCGATAGCCTAGTCAGACATTGAAATCGTTTTTGGATGCCCCTGTCACGTCCTGGACTGGCGCTGGCGGCTTGCCGTGGCGATTCAGCCGCTAAAATTCCATCGCCCTGCGGCTTCGAGGCTGGCGCCCGCGTTTTCAGCGAAGATTTAACAAGAATATTGTAATACGCATCTTATGAATACCGAATCAATCCTTGCCGGAATGGTCAACGGTATAACCGCTGGCGACAAATTTGATATTGCCAAGTAATCAATGTTTGATAAATTGAAGCCTTGGGTGGGCGAATTAAGCAGTATTTGGTTGCAACTGAAACGTATTTAAGGCATTATTCCGAGCAATCTGTACCAAGCCTAACGCTAAAGCACCGCTAAGGACTTAGGTTTTTGAGGAAGGAACAGCGAATCACCTCAATAAGTGGATAGATCGCTTTAATCGATCCCTGAAACGTGACACTCGGCGCGAGCGCTAGGCTCGGGCCGTGGTCAGGCTTTTTAACGGTTCACCGTTTTGTTATTAAGGATTTTGCAGTCGGCGAACAGCATGCCAGCGCTGCGAACAGGCGCGCGCTTTCATGCGCTTACAAGTACACAGA
>DJIW01000107.1 GCA_002433805.1 Competibacteraceae bacterium UBA6584
CCGGCTTTACTGGCCGCTTCCCCGGCTTTCTGAGAGGCTTCGCTGGCTTTGGCGTCGGCTTGCTTGGCCGCCGCATCCGCCTTGGCGGCGGTTTGTTGTCGGTCTTCGCAGGCCCCCAAAGCTAGAGTTAACGCTAATACGGAGGGAACCAGCAACAAACGATAATTCATCATCGGGATGCTCCTTGATCGTTGGATTCGGAAGGGCTTTCATACCGTTCCGTACGCTTGGAACTTCAAAAGCCGCCTTAAGTTTCGTTCGGTCCCCCGAGCGGATCAGGTGAAGCGACTGCTTCAAAAATCCGTTAAAGCGGTTGGATCGGGACGTTGAAACTGATAACCCACCGAACTGTACTATTTTACGGGTAAGCCGTCATTCGGTGACTACGGAGGCGGATATCGCTCGTGGCTGGACGCAGCTCGATATCGACTGTCAGTATGTTATTAGCTGCGCATTCTCCGCGCAACGGCTTTAAACGGCGGATCGCGAGCCGCGCTGACGAGGGCTAGATGTCTGTTGATTCTGAAAAAAATGCGTTACCGGTTCCGATGAGCGATCCGTTTGAAAAGCACACTCCGATGATGCGGCAATATCTGCGCATAAAGGCGCGGTATCCCGATCTGCTGCTGTTTTATCGGATGGGAGATTTTTACGAACTGTTTTTCGATGATGCCCGCCGCGCCGCCGAACTGCTCAACATCACCCTGACCTCGCGCGGCCAGTCCGCCGGCGAGCCGATCCCGATGGCCGGCGTGCCGTTTCACGCCGTGGAAAGCTATCTCGCCAAGCTGGTCAAGCTCGGCTTGTCGGTGGTGATTTGCGAGCAGCTGGGCGATCCCGCCGCCGGCAAGGGCCCGATGGAACGGCAAGTGGCGCGGATCGTCACCCCCGGCACCTTGACCGACGACGCCTTGCTGGACGAACGTCGCGACACCCTGCTGGCCGCGCTTTGTCAGGTCAAGCAGGTGTACGGCTTGGCCCATCTGGATTTGAGCGGCGGCCGCTTTTCGATCGCGCAACTGCAAAGCGAGGCAGCGTTGCTGAGCGAGTTGGAACGGCTGAAACCGGCGGAATTGTTGATCAGTGAGGATTTCGAGCCGCCGGAGCCGTGGCGCGGACACGCCGGCTTGCGCCGGCAAGCGCCTTGGCATTTCGACCTCGACAGCGCCCGGCGCACCCTCGCCGCTCAATTCGGCGTGCGCGACCTGGAGGGCTTCGGCTGCGCCGATCATCCGGTCGCGGTGGCCGCCGCCGGCTGCCTGTTGCAATACGTCAAGGACACCCAACGCAGCGCCCTGCCGCATTTGACGGGATTGCGGGTGGAGCGGCACGAGGACAGCGTGATTTTGGATGCCGCCAGCCGCCGCAATTTGGAGCTGGAAACCAGCTTGAGCGGCCGGCGCGAACATACCCTGCTGGGCGTTTTGGACCGCTGCGTGACCCCGATGGGCGGGCGGCTGTTGCGCCGCTGGCTGCACCGGCCGCTGCGCGATCGGATCGCCATCGGCCGGCGGCGAGACAGCGTGGGCGGGTTGCTGGACAACGGCGGCTATGAGTATCTGCGCGGTTTGCTGCGCGGAACGGGCGATGTGGAGCGGATTCTGGCGCGGGTGGCGCTGAAATCGGCCCGGCCGCGCGATTTGATCGCCCTGGCCGACGCCCTGGCCCGCTTGCCCGATGTGGAACGGTTCCTCGGCGCGGCGGACGATCCGCTGCTGCGGGAGATCGCCCGCCGCGCCGGCGTCCAGCCCGAGGTTTGCGGGTGGCTCAATCAGGCCATCATCCCCAACCCGCCCCAAGTGCTTCGGGACGGCGGGGTGATCGCGCCCGGTTACGACGCCGAACTGGACGAACTGCGCAATTTCAGCGAAAAAGCCGATCACTATTTAGTGGAGCTGGAAGCCCGCGAGCGCCAGCGCACTGGCATCAGCAACCTCAAAGTCGGCTTCAACCGAGTGCACGGCTACTACATCGAAGTCAGCCGCGCCCGGTCGCAAACCGTTCCCGCCGACTATCTCCGCCGCCAGACCCTCAAAGGGGCGGAACGCTACATCATTCCGGAACTGCAAGCCTTCGAGCACAAGGCGCTGCACGCCCAGGATCAGGCGCTGGCGCGGGAAAAAGTGCTGTACGAGGCTTTGCTGGATCGCCTGATCGCGCGATTGCCGGCGTTGCAGACCAGCGCCGCCGCGCTGGCGGAACTGGACGCGCTGGCGACTCTTGCCGAACGCGCCGCCGCGCTGCGCTGGAAGCCGGCGGAACTGGTCGCCGAACCCGGCATCCTGATCGAAGCCGGCCGCCATCCGGTGGTCGAGCAGGTGCTGGAAACCCCGTTCACGCCGAACGATTTACAGCTCGAACCGGAGCGGCGGCGGATGCTGATCGTCACCGGTCCCAACCTCGGCGGTAAATCCACCTTCATGCGCCAGACCGCGCTGATTGTGCTGCTGGCGCATATCGGCAGCTTCGTGCCGGCCGAACGGGCGGTGATCGGCCCTATCGACCGCATCTTTACCCGGATCGGGGCCTCCGACGATCTGGCCTCGGGCCGCTCGACCTTCATGGTGGAAATGAGCGAAGCCGCCAACATCCTGCACAACGCCACGCCTCATAGCCTGGTGTTGATCGACGAGATCGGGCGCGGCACCAGCACCTTCGACGGTCTGGCGCTGGCCTGGGCTTGCGCGGCGCATCTGGCCGGCTCGGTGCGCGCCTTCACCCTGTTCGCCACTCATTATTTCGAGCTGACCCGGCTGCCGGAGCAACACGCCGGGATCGCCAACGTCCACCTCGACGCGGTGGAG
The DNA here is from genome assembly GCA_002433805.1 of Competibacteraceae bacterium UBA6584. Classification (GTDB taxonomy): domain Bacteria; phylum Pseudomonadota; class Gammaproteobacteria; order Competibacterales; family Competibacteraceae; genus Competibacter_A. The sequence continues at coordinate 2,805 of DJIW01000107.1, forward strand.
CACGGCGACGCCATCGTGTTCAGGCATCGGGTTCAAGACGGCCCGGCCAGCCGCAGTTACGGCCTGCAAGTCGCGGCGCTGGCGGGCGTGCCGCCGGCGGTGATCCAGCAGGCCCGCCAGCGCTTGCGGTTGTTGGAGCGGCAGATGCTGCGGCGGGAGCTGCCGGGTCCAGCGTCGCCGCCGCAATTACCGCTGTTTGGCGAAGCCGCCCATCCGGCGGTCGCCGCCCTGGCGGAACTCGATCTCGACGGCTTGAGTCCGGAGCAGGCATTGAGCGAACTGCGCCGCCTGAAACGATTGAGCGTTCCGTAATCTACAATCGTTTTGAAGGTCCGGCCTCAGCGACGCTGGGATTGCGCCCGCGCGAACCCGCATCCGGCGAGGCCGATCCGGAGTCGGGCGCTGTTGCGAGCGCCATCCCGATGCCCTGGCGCGCCAGGGCGGTCCGCGCCACCCGCCGTTTTGACTGAGGAGATCCCCATGAGCCGCCAGCGCCAGAGTTGGGCCGGTGTCGAAGACCCCCTGTGGTACAAGGACGCCATCGTCTACCAACTGCACGTCAAAGCCTTCGGCGACAGCAGCCAGGACGGCATGGGCGATTTTCGGGGGTTGATCCGGCGGCTGGACTACCTGCAGGAGCTGGGCGTGGACACGCTGTGGCTGATGCCGTTTTACCCCTCGCCGCTGCGCGATGACGGCTACGACATCCGCGACTATCAGGACATCCACCCCGATTACGGCACGCTGGGCGATTTTCAGGCTTTTGTGCGCGAGGCGCACGCGCGGGGCCTCAAGGTCATCACCGAACTGGTGATCAACCATACCTCCGAACAGCACCCCTGGTTTCAGGCCGCGCGCCGCGCGCCGCCCGGTTCCCGCGAACGGGCGTTCTACGTCTGGAACGACGACGACAAGAAATTTCCGGAAACCCGGATCATTTTCACCGACACCGAGACCTCCAACTGGAGCTGGGACCCGGTGGCGCAGCAATACTACTGGCACCGCTTTTTCTCCCACCAGCCGGATTTGAACCACAACAATCCGGCGGTGGTGAAAGCGGTCATCAAGATCATGCGGTTTTGGCTCGAACTCGGCGTCGATGGCCTGCGCCTGGACGCCATTCCCTATCTGTGCGTGCGCGAGGGCACCACCAACGAAAATCTGCCCGAAACCCACGCGGTGATCAAACAAATGCGGGCGGTGGTGGACGCCCGTTACCGCAGCCGGCTGTTTCTGGCCGAAGCCAATCAATGGCCGGAGGACGTGCGCGATTATTTCGGCGACGGCGACGAATGCCACATGGCCTACCATTTCCCGCTGATGCCGCGCATGTACATGGCCATCGCCCAGGAAGACCGCCACCCCATCGTCGAAATCCTCGAACAGACCCCGGCGATTCCCGATAACTGCCAGTGGGCGGTGTTCCTGCGCAACCACGACGAGCTGACCCTGGAAATGGTCACCGATCGAGAGCGGGATTACATGTACCGGACCTACGCCGCCGATCCGAGAATGCGGGTCAACGTCGGCATCCGCCGCCGCTTGGCTCCGCTGCTGGACAACGATCCGGACAAGATCAAGCTGATGAACAGCCTGCTGCTGTCGATGCCCGGCACGCCGATCATTTATTACGGTGATGAAATCGGCATGGGCGACAACATCTATCTCGGCGACCGCAACGGCGTGCGCACTCCGATGCAATGGAGCCCCGACCGCAACGCCGGCTTTTCCAAGGCCGACCCGCAGCGCTTGTACCTGCCGCCGATCATGGACCCGATCTACGGTTACGAAGCGGTCAACGTCGAGGCGCAGCAGCGCGAGCCGGCCTCGCTGCTCAACTGGATGAAGCGGCTGATCGCGGTGCGCCGCTCCAGCAGGGTGTTCGGGCGCGGCCGCCTGACCGTGCTGCTGCCGGGCAACCGCAAGATCCTGGCGTACCTTCGGGAGTACGAAGACGAGATCGTGCTGTGCGTGGCCAACCTGTCGCGTTCCGCCCAGCCGGTGGAACTCGACCTCGGCGCGCATAAGGGATTGGTGCCGGTGGAGCTGCTCGGCCAGACCGCGTTCCCGCCGATCAACGATGTGCCCTACCTGTTGACCTTGCACCGCTACGGCTTCTATTGGTTCCGGTTGAGCCAAACCGCCGCCCCGGCCTGGCACGAAGACAAGCGGGCGGGACGGGAGCTGCCGGTGCTGGTGTTGTTCCAGGGTTGGAACAGTTTCTTTCCCGATCTTGTCGAGCTGCGGCGTCGCGAAATGGCGGCCGGCCTGCACAAGCGGCTGGTCCGACAAATTTTGCCGGAATTTCTGCTCACCCAGCGCTGGTTCGCCGGCAAGGGCGGGAGGATCGAGCAAGTGGAATTCGAGCGTCACGACGTTTGGCCGGACCGCACGGAATGGCTGCTGGCGCGGATTCGGGTCTGGCTGGCCGAGCGGCCGGAGCCGCAGGATTACGCGCTGCCGCTGGCGCTGGTTTGGGAAGAAGAGGGCGAGGAGAAAACCCGGCCTTTACTGCCTTACATGCTGGCCAAGGTCCGGGTTCGGGCGCGGATCGGGTCTTTGTACGATGCCTTCGCCAACGAGCCGTTCTGCCAGCGGCTGGTCGGGCTGATGGCGCGCGGCGCGCAAATTCCGGTGGGCGAAGGCTGCTTGCGGTTTTCCGCCACCCGGCTGTTGGCCGAACTGGCCGGCGAGGCGCCGGAATCGCTTCCGGCCAAGCGCTTGGCGCTGGACAGCAGCAACACCAGCATCGCCGTCGGCGAGCGGCTGCTGATGAAATGCTATCGCCGCCTCCAACAAGGGATCAACCCGGAGTTGGAGATGGGCCGCTTTCTGACCGAGGTCGGCTTTCCGAATATCGCGCCGCTGGCCGGCGCGCTCGAATACGAAGGCGACGGCGGCGACCGCACGACGCTGATTCAGTTGCAGGGCTTCGTCGTCAACCAGGGCGACGCCTGGAACCATACCCAAGACTATCTGAAACGCTTTTTGGACGATTGCCTGCAACAGCCGGAAACGGTCCGCAAAGCCGGCGAGGACCTTCACGCCCTGTACCGCATTTTCGCCACCACGCTGGGCCAGCGCACCGGCGAATTGCACCGGGCGCTGGCCCAGGCCACCGGCGATCCGGCCTTCGATCCGGAACCGATCACCGTCGCCGACCTGTCCGACTGGCTGAGCCGGATTCGCGGCGAGGCGGTCGAGACTTTCCAGCGCTTGGAGCAGGCGAAGGCGGGGTTGTCGGAGCCGGCGCGGGTCTTGGCCGAACGGGTATTGGAAACGCGCGGCGCGCTGCTGGGCTGCCTGGAGCGGGTCGATCCGGCCGATCCGGAGGCCGTGAAAATCCGCTATCACGGCGACTACCATCTGGCGCAGGTGCTGGTGGCCAAGGACGACGTGATCATCATCGATTTCGAGGGCGAGCCGTCGCGGCCGCTGGAGGAGCGGCGCGGCAAGCATTCCCCGCTGCGCGACGTGGTCGGCATGTTGCGCTCGTTCAACTACGCCGCGCACGCCGCCTTGCGCCAGCTCGCTCCCGAGCGCGCCGGCGACGGGCCAGCGCTCGCGGCGCGCCTCGGCGATTGGGAATGGCAAGCCCGAGCGGCGTTTTTGAACGGCTATGCCGAAGCCACCCGCGACAGCGCCGGCTTCGCCATCGACTCCTCTCAAGCCGTCCTGTTGCTCAAAGCCTTCACGTTGGAAAAAGCCTGCTACGAATTGCGTTACGAACTGGACAACCGCCCGGATTGGGTCGAAATTCCGTTGGGCGGATTGAACGAGCTGCTGCCGATGGCGGGGAAGGAGGCCTGATGGAGTTGACCGCCCGCCAGCGCGGCCGGCTGTTTTCGCAACTGGCGGCGATGGAGCGCGCCGGCATTTTGCCCGCGCGGGCGTTCGGCATGATCGGAGGCGATTTGCCCTCGGAGGCGCGGCGAGGCTTGGAGCGAACCGCCGCCGCGCTCGCCAAGGGCGCAGAAATCGCGCGAGCGGGACAGAGCAACGGCGTGTGGCTGCCGTGGGAAGCGCGGCTGTTGCGCGCGGCGGGAGCGGGCGGACGGCTGGAGGCTTTGTACCGGCGGTTGAGCGAACATTACGCCGGTCGAGCCAAGTTGTGGGACCGCTTGAAGTCGCGATTGCTGCCGCCGTTTCTGATCCTGATTCTGGCGGCTTTGGTGGCCCCTTTCCCCGCCTTGTTCCAAGGCGGTATCGGACCGGGCGGTTATCTGCTGCGAGCCGCCGGCCCGCCGCTGCTGTTGTATGGCGCTTTGCGCGTGCTGGTTTTCGCCCACCGCCGCCAGCAAGCCGGGGAAACGGCCGCGCCCTCGGCGCGGATGCTGTCGGCCTTGCCCGTGCTCGGCGGCCTGCTGGCCCGCCAGCAGCGCCGCGATGGCGTGTTCAGCCTGCTGCTGTTGCTGGAATCCGGCGTGCCGGTGCTAGACGCCTTGCCCCTGGCCGGAGAGAGCCTCGCCGACCCGCTCTGGCGCGCCCGGTTCGCGTTCGCGGCGGCGGCGCTGGCCGACGGTCGGTCGGCGGTGGCCGAAACCCTACATCGCTACGGGGTGGTGGACGATCCCGACGCGGTGGCTTCGTTGGCCGGCGGCGAGGCGGCCGGACGGCTCGACCGAGTGCTCGCCCACCAACTCCGCCAGTGGGACGCGCAATTGGAACACCAATGGGAGACGCTGGCGGAATGGGCGCCCCGGCTGTTTTATGCGGCGGTGGCGATCTGGATGGCGGCGGCGATCATCGGCGGTTATCGGCCCATGACCGTCCTGGATTGAGCGATTTTCTGGAGAATGCGATGGCGATAATCCACGAACTGAAAACCCGGCGGCGCGATTTGCTGAACGATTTGGATGAATTGGATGATTCGATCGCGGAGCTGACCGAGGCGCTGACGGGAGCCGCGACCGGCGATGAAGACGCCCTGGACGAGCGGCGCCAGCATCTCGGTTGGCTGGAACGGCAGCGGGCTGGATTGCTGGTGGTGCTAAACGAAACGGACCGGGCGCTGCTGGAATCCGGCGAGGACGGTTGGGACAGCCCATAGCGCTCAAATCAGCCCCAGCAGCCGTTCCTCCTCCAGCACTTCCCGCTCCTGCTGCTGCAAGGCCCACATTTGGGCGTACAGGCCCTCTTGCTGCAACAGCTCGCGGTGGCCGCCCTGCTCCCGCACCCGGCCGCGATCGAGCACCAGAATTTGATCGGCGTCCACGATGGTGGACAGCCGGTGCGCGATCACCAGCGTGGTGTGTTCGGCGGCCACCGCGCGCAGCGCCTGCAAGATCACTTGTTCGGAATTGCTGTCCAGCGCCGAGGTCGCTTCATCGAAAATCAGAATGCGCGGCCGTTTGAGGATCGCGCGGGCGATGGCGACCCGCTGTTTTTCACCCCCGGACAATTTCAAGCCGCGCTCGCCCACCAGGGTATCGTAACCGGCCGGCAGGGCGGCGATGAACTCGTGCAGTTGCGCCAGCCGCGCGGCCTCGGCGATCTCCTCGCGGCTGGCGTCGGGCCGGGCGTAGGCCAGGTTGTAATACAGGGTATCGTTGAACAGCACCGTGTCCTGCGGCACGATGCCGATGGCGGCGCGCAAGCTCTGCTGGGTCACGTCGCGGATGTCCTGGCCGTCGATCAGCACCCGGCCGCCGGTCACGTCGTAAAAGCGAAACAGCAGCCGCGCCAAGGTGGATTTGCCCGCCCCGCTCGCCCCGACCACCGCGAGCTTCCTACCTGGTGGTACGGTAAAGTTGACGTCGAACAGGATTTGCCGCTCGGGTTGGTAGCTGAAGTTCACCTGTTCGAAGCGCAATTCGCCGCGGGTGACCTTCAACTCGGTCGCATCGGCGGCGTCGCGGATTTCCGGGGCCTGTTCGAACAGGCGGATCAAATCGTCCATGTCGGCCAGCGCGTATTTGATCTGCCGGTAGACGATGCCGAGCATGTTGAGCGGAATGAACAGTTGCAGCAGCAGCGCGTTGACCAGCACCAAATCGCCGAGCGTCATTTCGCCGGTCGCCACCCGCGCGGCGGCGAAAAACATGATCAGCGTCGCCCCGACGGCGATGATCGCGCCCTGGCCGAAATTGAGCGCCGACATCGACGTCTGACTCAGCACCGCGCTGTTTTCCCAAGAATGCAGCGTGGCGTCGCAGCGTTGCAGCTCCCACGCCTCGTTGCCGAAGTATTTGACCGTTTCGTAATTGATCAGACTATCGATGGCTTCGTTGCTCGCTTGCGATTCCAGGCGGTTCATCAGCAGGCGATGCTCCATCCGCCAGTTGGTGATCGCGAGCGTGAAGGCGACGTAAGCGGCGACGCTGCCGAAAATAACCAAAGTGAACACCGTGGGATAGCGGCCGAGCAACAGTATCGCCGCCAGTAAAAATTCCACCGCCACCGGAAAAATGCTAAACGCCAAATAGTTCAACAAGGTGCTCAGGCTGCGCGCGCCGCGTTCCAGATCGCGGCTGACCGCGCCGGTTTTGCGCTCCAGGTGGAAGCGCAGGGCGAGTTCGTGCAAGTGGGCCAGGGTGCGCACGGTCAGCCGCCGCATGGCGCGGTAGCGGACGCGGGCGAACAGCATATCGCGCAACTCGCTAAAAAAAGCATTGCCCAGTTTCAGCGCGCCGTAAGCCAACAGCAGGGCGACTGGCAGCATCAGCGCCGTTTGCTGTTGGGGGTCCAGGCGGTCCACGATTTGCTTGAGCGCCAGCGGCGCGCCGAGATTGGCGATTTTGGCCAAAATCAAAGCGCCGAGCGCGAGCGCGATCCGGCCCCGATAGTCCCATAAATAGGGTAATAAGGCGCGAATGTTGACCCAATCGCGACGCTGGGCGATGGAAAGCGGCAATTCAGTCGGGCGAAGATCGGGGCGCATGGCGGTTATCTGAAAAAGAGAAGGCCACCCCGACAGGATGGCCTTTTCGCTGCGACGGGGTTGAAACGCGCGTTACTGGGCGCGGGTGGGTTCGCGAGATGGAGCCGGTTGAATGAAGCCAGGAGGCGAAGCTTTCGGAACCTGAACCGGCGGCGGCGGAATCGCCGACGGCGCGCCTTGCAAAGCCGGTTTAGGCGGCGAAACGGCGGGGGGCGCGACGGGTGAAGTCGTTGTGCCAGCCTGAATCTGAGCGGGCGGCGTGGCCTTGGGCGTCTGGATTGGAGGCGCGGGAATGGCCGGCGCGGGCGCGGCGGGGGGCGCGACGGGTGAAGTCGTTGTGCCAGCCTGAATCTGAGCGGGCGGCGTGGCCTTGGGCGTCTGGATTGGAGGCGCGGGAATGGCCGGCGCGGGCGCGGCGGGGGG
>DJIW01000068.1:0-356 GCA_002433805.1 Competibacteraceae bacterium UBA6584
ATTATCTTGTTCATATTATTAAGTTTTACGATTTGGCACAGTCCTTGATAAACGCCCTCCGAGTTCGCGCTTCGGCGAACCGATCAACCACAGATATGAGGGCGGCGCATGAGCGACATCAAACCCAAGATTTTTCCCTGGCTGCTGGCCGGAACGCTGACGCTGGGCGTTTCGTTGGCTCACGCCGCCGACACCATTAAGGTCGGCGTTTTGCATTCGCTGTCCGGCACCATGGCGATCAGCGAAACCACGCTCAAGGACACAGTCTTGATGCTGATCGACGCCCAGAACAAGAAGGGCGGGTTGCTCGGAAAAAAACTGGAAGCGGTGGTGGTCGATCCGGCGTCGAACTGGCC
>DJIW01000068.1:572-18948 GCA_002433805.1 Competibacteraceae bacterium UBA6584
GTCGATCCGGCGTCGAACTGGCCGCTGTTTGCCGAAAAGGCGCGCGAGCTGTTGCAGAAGGAGAAAGTCGCGGCGGTGTTCGGCTGTTGGACCTCGGTGTCCCGCAAGTCGGTGCTGCCGGTGTTCGAGGAACTGAACGGCATCTTGTTCTATCCGGTGCAATACGAGGGCGAGGAATCGTCGAAAAATGTGTTTTACACCGGGGCCGCGCCCAACCAGCAAGCGATTCCGGCGGTGGATTATCTGATGAAGGATCTGGAGGTGAAGCGCTGGGTGTTGGCCGGCACCGATTACGTCTACCCCCGCACCACCAACAAGATTCTGGAAGCCTACCTCAAGGCCAAGGGCGTCAAGGCCGAGGACATTTTGATCAACTACACCCCGTTCGGCCATTCCGACTGGCAGTCCATCGTCGCCGAGATCAAAAAATTCGGCTCCGCCGGCAAGAAAACCGCCGTGGTGTCCACCATCAACGGCGACGCCAACGTGCCGTTTTACAAGGAACTGGGCAATCAGGGCGTGTCCGCTCAAGACATTCCAGTGGTGGCCTTCTCGGTCGGCGAGGAAGAGCTGTCCGGCATCGACACCAAACCGCTGGTCGGCCATCTCGCCGCCTGGAATTACTTTATGAGCATCAAGGATAAGGCCAACGACGGCTTCATCAAGGATTGGCACGCCTTCATCAAGAACGAGAAGCGGGTCACCAACGATCCGATGGAAGCCCATTACATCGGCTTTAACATGTGGGTGAAGGCGGTGGAAAAGGCCAAGACCACCGACCCGAATAAAGTCATCGACGCGATGATCGGCATCGAAGCGCCCAACCTGACCGGCGGCGTCGCCAAGATGTTGCCCAACCACCACCTCACCAAGCCGGTTTATATCGGCGAAATCCAGGCCGATGGCCAATTCGACGTAGTGTGGAAAACCAAGGGCTTGGTGGAAGGCGACGCATGGTCCGACTTCCTGCCGGGCAGCAAGGACATCATCGCCGATTGGGCCGATCCCAAGATCAAGTGCGGCAACTACAACACCGTCGCCAAGACCTGTTCCGGCCAGAACTACAAGTGAGCTGAAACCGCTCCGCCCTCTCGCGCTCGACCTCGCCTCCGATGGAGAGGAGGTCGGGAGCCAGAGTCCCCCCTTGAATATCTCCCTGATGAGGACGCCTCATGCTCTCGCGCTCGCTCGCTCGCGCCGGGTTTCTCACGCTGTCCCTGCTGCTGGCGCTGCTGGCGACGCCGCTCGCCCGCGCCGCCGATGACGCCGCGTTGCGCGCCGCGCTGGCGCCGATGCGCGAGGCTGATTTCAACGACAAACTTCAACTCGTCGAACAGCTGGCGGCTCTGGATCATCCTCGCGTCGCCGCCATTCTGAAAGCCTTGGCCGACAGTCGCCTGTATTACCAGGACGCGGAAAACCGCGCGGTGATCGGCCTCGATGAGGCGGCGGACATCGCCATTGAGGACGCGGCCAGCGGCGCGGCGCTCGGTCGAGCCAGCAAGCGCGATCTCGGCCGGATCACGGCCAACAACCGCTTGCGTAATTTGATCGAAAACCGACTCGCCAGTTTGGGCTTGAGTAGCGCCGATTCCGGCCAGCGCAAGGCGGCGGTTCAGGCGTTTCTTAAAAATCCCGACCCGGCGGGAACCGAACGCTTGAAAGCGCGGCTGGCGGTCGAGACCGATAACGACATTCAGGACTTGCTGACCATGGCGCTAGCGCTGGTCGATCTCGCCAGCCCAGATGCGGGGGTCCGCGCCCGAGCCGCCACGATCTTGGGCGGTCGGCTGCAACCGGAACTGCGCGGCCCGCTGGCCCGGATGGCGGCCGAGGACGCCGATCCCGCCGCGCGGGAAGCGGCCCGCATCGCCCTGACCCGCACCGAATTCCGCCTGCAATTGCTCGGTTGGGCCGAAACCTTGTTCTTCGGTTTATCGCTGGGCTCGGTGCTGATCTTGGCCGCGATCGGGCTGGCGGTGACCTTCGGCGTCATGGGCGTGATCAACATGGCGCACGGCGAGTTGATGATGCTGGGCGCGTACACCACTTGGCTCACCCAGCAATGGTTGCCGGTCAACTGGTCGCTGCCGGTGGCGGTGCCGCTGGCGTTTCTGGTCGCGGCGCTGGCCGGCATCGCCATCGAGCGCGGCGTGATCCGCTTTCTGTACGGCCGGCCGCTGGAAACATTGCTGGCGACTTTTGGCGTCAGCCTGATTTTGCAACAGGCGGTGCGGTCGATCTTTTCACCCTTGAATCGCTCGGTCGCCACCCCGGATTGGATGAGCGGCACGCTCGCGCTCGGCCCGCTGGAGGTGACGCTGAACCGGCTGGTCATCATCGGTTTTTGCATCGCGGTGTTCGCGCTGCTGTGGTGGGCGCTGCAGCGCACCCGCTTGGGGTTGGAGGTGCGGGCGGTGACCCAGAATCGGGCGATGGCGCAGGCGATGGGCGTGCGCTCGGCCCGCGTCGACGCCCTGACCTTCGGCTTGGGCAGCGGCATCGCCGGCGTCGCCGGCGTCGCGCTGTCGCAACTGACCAACGTCGGCCCCAACCTCGGCCAAAGCTACATCGTCGATTCCTTCATGGTGGTGGTGTTCGGCGGGGTCGGCAATCTGTGGGGCACGCTGGTGGCGGGTCTGTCGCTGGGCGTCGCCAACAAAATGGTGGAGCCGTGGGCCGGCGCGGTGCTGGCCAAGATTCTGGTGCTGGCGTTCCTGGTGCTGTTCATTCAAAAGCGGCCGCGCGGGCTGTTCCCGCAGCGCGGCCGGGCGGCGGAGGCTTAAGCGATGCGTCTGCCTGCTTGGCTGCTTTCCGACCGCGCCGGTCTGGCGTTGCTCGCGGTGCTGGTCGTTTTAGTGCTGGTCGTGCCGGCGCTCAATCTGCTGGTTCCGTCCGATCATCCGCTGCACTTGAGCGCCTATACCGTCACTTTGCTCGGCAAATATCTGTGTTACGCGCTGCTGGCGATTTCGGTGGATCTGGTGTGGGGCTACATGGGCATTCTCAGCCTCGGCCACGCCGCCTTTTTCGCGCTCGGCGGCTACTGCTTCGGCATGTACCTGATGCGCCAGATCGGCGCGCGCGGGGTGTACGGCAACCCGGACCTGCCGGATTTCATGGTGTTTCTGAACTGGCACGAACTGCCGTGGTACTGGCAAGGCTTCGACCAGTTCTGGTTCGCGGCGTTGATGGTGCTGGCCGTGCCGGGATTGCTGGCCTTCGTGTTCGGCTGGTTCGCCTTCCGCTCGCGGGTGTCGGGGGTTTATCTTTCTATCATCACCCAGGCGCTCACCTACGCGCTGATGTTGGCCTTTTTCCGCAACGAGATGGGTTTCGGCGGCAACAACGGTCTGACCGATTTCAAAGAGGCGCTCGGGGTTCCGCTGCACGCCGACGGAACCCGCACCGTCTTGTTTGGACTATCGGCGCTGGCGCTGGCGGGCGGCTATCTGGCCTGCCGCTGGCTGGTATCGACCCGGTTGGGCCGGGTGCTGGTGGCGATCCGCGATTGCGAACCGCGCGCCCGCTTTCTCGGTTATCGGGTGGAACGGATCAAAGCCCTGGTATTTACCTTCTCGGCGATGCTGGCGGGGGTGGCCGGGGCGCTGTACGTGCCGCAGGTCGGCATCATCAACCCCGGCGAATTCGCGCCGCTCAACTCCATCGAGGCGGTGATCTGGGTCGCGATCGGCGGTCGCGGCACCCTGGTCGGCGCGGTGGTCGGAGCCGTGCTGGTGAACTACGCCAAGACCTGGCTGACCGGCGCGCTGCCGGAAGCGTGGCTGTTCGCGCTCGGCGGCTTGTTCGTGGCGGTGACGCTGCTGCTGCCGCAAGGCTTGATCGGCTGGTTGCGGCGGCGGGAGGCGGCGGCATGAGCGAGCTGATTTCCGAACTCGACGCGGCCGGGATGCACACCCCGGTCGAGCCGGTCGACGCCAGCCACGGCATCCTGCTGTATCTGGAAGAGGTCAGCGTCACCTTCGACGGCTTCAAAGCCATCGACAAGCTGTCGCTGTACATCGGCGACGGCGAATTGCGCTGCATCATCGGCCCCAACGGCGCCGGCAAAACCACGATGATGGACATCATCACCGGCAAGACCAAACCGGACGCCGGGCGGGTGTTCTTCGGCCAGACCGTCGATTTGCTGAAGCTGGACGAACCAGCTATCGCCCGGATCGGCATCGGCCGCAAGTTTCAGAAGCCGACGGTGATCGAGCCGTTGACCGTGCTGGAGAATCTGGAACTGGCGATGTCGGGCGCAAAAAGGTTGCGCGGGTTGATGACCACCCGCCTGACGGGCGCGGAACACGACCGGATCGCCGCCGTGCTGGAGCAGGTCGGTTTGCTGGAACAGGCGCGACGCCGGGCCGGCGTGCTGGCGCACGGCCAGAAGCAGTGGCTGGAAATCGGGATGCTGTTGATCCAGGAACCCCGGTTGCTGCTGGTCGATGAACCGGTGGCCGGCATGACCCCGGCCGAAATGGAGCGCACCGCCGAGCTGCTCCGCTCGCTGGCCGGCGCGCATTCGGTGGTGGTGGTCGAACACGATATGGGCTTTGTCCGCTCCATCGCCGACTGGGTGACGGTGCTGCATCAGGGCCGGGTGCTGGCGGAAGGCGCGCTGGAAGACTTGCAGGCCGATCCCCGGGTGATCGAGGTGTATTTGGGAGACGACCATGCTGCGGGTTGAGGGTTTGAATCAATATTACAGCCAAAGCCGCACCTTATGGGACATTGGGCTGACGGTGCCGGCCGGATCGCTGGTCTGCTTGATGGGCCGCAACGGGGTCGGTAAAACGACGCTGCTCAAATGTATCATGGGGCTACTGCCGATCCGTTCCGGCGCAATCCGCCTGAACGACGAGGACATCAGCCGCCGGCCGGCGGAATGTCGCGCCCCGCTCGGCATCGGTTACGTGCCGCAAGGCCGACAAATCTTTCCGCTGCTGACGGTCGAGGAAAACTTGCGGGTCGGCCTGCCGGTCCGCAAGGATCGGTTGAAACAAATTCCGGAGTTCATTTACGACAGGTTCCCGGTGCTGAAGACCATGCTCAAGCGGCGCGGCGGCGATCTCTCCGGCGGCCAGCAGCAGCAGTTGGCCATCGGTCGGGCGCTGGTGCTGCAACCGACACTGCTGATCCTCGACGAACCGACCGAGGGCATCCAGCCCAACATCGTGCATGAGATCGGCGAAGTGATCCGCCAGCTCAATCGGGACCAGGGCATGACCGTGCTGCTGGTGGAGCAAAAGCTCGGCTTCGCCCGCCAAGTCGCCGACCGCTTTTGCATTCTCGACAAAGGCCGCGCAGTGGCGACCGGAGCGATGGCCGAACTCAACGATCAGTTGGTCCGGCAATATCTGACAGTCTGATAACAGAAAGCAGCTTAAATCAGACAGCGCAAAGAGAGCGGTTCGACCCGCGCGTGCGGTTGGGTCGATGGCGGCCGGTGAAAATCACGTTTATGCGGGTCGGTCATTATTCTCAATCATTGGTTTTTAGCCTGCTCCGCGAAGCGGCGCAGATCGGCGACGAGATCGGCGAGCGGCATCGAACCCTTCTGCACGATGCCGGCCATGTCGTTGGCCAGGCTGCGGACCTTGCCGGATTGCACGTCCTCGGCGGTCATCACCACCAGCGGCAGGGCATCGAAGTCGGGATTTTTGCGCACTTCACGGATAAAAGCATAGCCGTCCATTTCGGGCATGATCAGATCGACCAACACCAAATCCGGTTTGGCGTCGGCGAGCGCCTTGAGCCCCTCGGTCCCGTTCAGGGCCATGCGGCAATTCCAGCCGTCGCGGTGCAACATTTCCATCAACCGCTCGTTGGCGGCCCGGTCGTCATCGACGATCAGCACTTGTTGGCCAGTTTTAGGGATCTTGATACCTTGCAGGGCCTCCGTGAGATCGTGGCGGCGCACCGGTTTTTTGAGGTAGCCGGTCGCGCCCAAGGCGTAGGCGAAATTCTTTTCGTTGACCACCGTCTGCATGATCACCGGAATGTCCTGGGTTTCCGGGTCTTGGCGGATCGCCCGCAGCACGTGCCAGCCATCCAGCCCCGGCATCAGCACATCGAGCAGTACAGCGAGTGGCCTGTGGGCCTTGATGCTCTCCAGCCCTTCCCGGCCGCTGGCGGCGGTGGTGACGAAAAACCCCTCGCGCTCCAGATGCCGGGTGAGCAATTCGCGTGCCGCGGGATCGTCATCGACCACCAGCACGCTCGGAACCTTGGATTTTAGCGCGGTCGACTTCCCCTCTCGATCCGAATCGGCGCTCGCGTCGGACTCGATTGCGACCGCCGGCTTCTGATAACGGGTGGGCACGGTCACGGTGAAGGTGGTGCCTTGGCCCTCCACGCTGGCGACGTCGATCCGCCCGCCCAGTATGCCCGAAAGCGCGCGGGTCAGGGCGAGCCCCAAGCCGGTGCCGCCGTATTTGCGGGTGGTGGTCTGGTCGGCCTGGGTGAAGCGCTGGAACAGGTTGGCCAGCTGGTCTTGCGACATGCCGATGCCGGTGTCGGCGACGCTGAAGCGGGTGTGCGGCACGCCGTTTTCTTCGATCTGGGCGGCGCGGACGGTAATCTGGCCCTGGGTGGTGAATTTGGCGGCGTTGCCGATCAGGTTGAGCAGGATCTGTTTGATCTTGAGATCGTCGGTCGTCATCACCGTGTCGGGGGCCTCGGCGGTCAGCGTCAGGGTGTTGTCGTTCTTGGCCAACAAACCGCCGGTCGCCGCCTCGACTTCGTGCAGCAGCGAGCCGAGGGTGAATTCGATGGCGTGCACGTCCATTTTCTGCGCTTCGATCTTGGACAGGTCGAGCACGTCGTTGATCAGCCCCAGCAGGTGGCGGGCGTTTAAATTGATTTTATTGAGATCGGCGAGGAGCGCCTCCTCGCCGAGATCGCGCAGGTCTTCCTCGATCAGCTCGCAATAGCCCAGCACGGCGGTCAGCGGGGTGCGCAGCTCGTGGCTCATGTTGGCGATGAACGCGGATTTGGCGCGGTTGGCCGATTCGGCCTCGTCCCGCGCCGTCTCCAGTTCGAGCGCCGCTTGGCGCTGGCGCGTGACATCGTTGAGCATGATGCCCACGCCGGGGCTTTCAGTGCCGGCTTCGGTCACCAGCGTCACCGGAAACACGTCGGCCCTGACGTGGCGCGACTTATCGCCGACGGAGAGTTCGAAAGCTTGGTCAGCGTTTGCGTCCTGGAATCGAAAGCGCTCGGCGAGCGCGCCGTGGATGCGTGGGCGAAGGTGGTTGTCGAGTTGCGATGCCGTCGCCGTCAGCGCTTGCCCGGTCCGCATGGCACCGCTTTCGGCCGCCATCTTGGCGAAGGCGTTGTTGGCTTGGTTGATGTGAAGATTTCGGTCCAACAGCGCCAGACCCACCGGCGCGCGCTTGATGACATCGGCCAGCAGCGACTGGGCGCGCATTGAGGCGCGCTTGGTTTTGGACGCCACGTACACGAATACGCTGATCACCAGCGCCAGCGCGAACAGCGAGTTGATAGCGACTGGAATGTAAACCCGCTCGGTGCGGTCGGTGATTGCGGAGCGCTCGCGCTGTGACCAGGATTCTAAATCTTGAAAACTCTCGCGCACCTTGTTCAACGCTGTATTGCCGGCGCGGGTTTCCGCCACGGCCCTCGCTTCTTCAATGGAGCGTTTTCGAGCGGCGACTACTCGATCGCCGTGTTCGATGACTTTTTGTCCCTCGGCGATCATGCGGGCGGGGATTTCAGCGGGCAAACTGGTGCCGGTCGCCGCGTTCTTAAAGGTCGCGATGTAGCGATCAAGCTCTGCTTTAGCGTGCAGATAAGGTTGCAGCACCTCATCCGTGCCGAGATTAAGGTAGCCGCGATAACCGGACTGTACGTCTTTTAAAGCGGATACATAGCGTTCGCTTGCGATCTCCAACGAATTCTGCTGAAAGGCTTTCATTTGGGCGGATGCAAACCCATACACGCTCCAGGCGATGCTGGCGAGCGACAGCACCGTAAGGCCCAGCAATATCGAACGGGTGACCGGCGAGGCCATAATGCGGTTGATCATGCCGCACCGCCTTTCAAAGTGTTCTTATACATTCCACAAACCTCATAGACTGATAGCTTTGAGCCAATCTGAAGAACCTTTCCGGGGCGCAGTTCGCTCTGGATTCTTGCAGTGCTGAATCTTCGCGGAACGCTTTTCGATAAGTCATGGCGCCTAGTTTGACACCGCTTCTGTTCTAGCGGCCCGATTACCCAATAGACCATCAAGCCGCATAATGGATGTCGGAATGGAAGAAATAAGCGCGAGCACCGAATAAGCCCCCCTCTCAAGCCTTGGCGGCACGGGTGGGCGCAAGCGGTAGGAGGATGGGCGCGTTATCTCAGCTTGAGGCAGCCGCGTAACTCATAAAGACGCACAGATCGGTTCGATCGGTTTCAATCACCTAATTTTTTTCAGAATAGCCCCGAGCCAACAGCCCGATGCTGGCGGCTTCCGGTAAATTGGACCAATAGCGGACCGGCATCCCCTTTTTCATCGCTCGAACATTCAACCGGGCCGGATTGAAGATGCTCTGGTAGTAAGCGAGCCACAAGGCTTCTCCGGCGTCGGCCGGCGGCGCGTCCGCCTTTTTCGCCCCCGCGCCGACGCTCAGCACGCCGCCGTCCCAGGCGATGCTGACCCGAGGGGTCAGAATCACCCAGCGCATCGCGCCAAAGCGCCTGATGAAGAACGGCGCGACCGCCTCGACGATATGATGTTGCGGTTCGAACCACGCGATATAGCGCTGTTTCCCCGCCGCGTCCACCCGCCGTCGAAAGCGGACAAAGGCTTTCATCCAGTGCATTTCCCGCCGCACTTGACGGCTCATTTGCTCTAACTGCAAGCGGTCGGGATCGAGCGGGTTTTGCCAGCGTTGCCGGTTCTCGCCGATCCGCCACACGGTGCGATACAACACGTCGAACCGCGCGCGCGCCTTGTGCAGAAAAGCCAAACGGGCCACATCGACGAAACTCGCCGGCAAGTAAAGACCCGCCTTCGCGGGCAAGTCCCGCGCTGCGGCGGTTTCCGTCGCCTCGAACAACTCGATTTCGCGCGGGTCGGCCAGCCGCCAAATCACCCGGTTGGGCGGCACGCCTTGGCCGATCAAGAACCGAACCGCCTGAGAAAATCCCTCCCAATCCGTTTCGCTCAACAAGGTGACCGTGAGCGCATTCATGACTCCGCGAACAAATCCAATTGCGTCGCGCGCCGGGCTTGACGCAGTCCCGCCAGCAACCGCCGCGCATCGCCATCGCGCGGCCGGTGATCGGGCAGGACCACGAACGGCAACACCTTGGCGACGGCAATCGACAAACGGTCGAGATCGCCGCGGCGGATGCCGCGAACCCTCCGCCCCGCCAGCAGCCGTTCGACCGAGCGAATCCCCAAGCCCGGCACCCGTAGCAGCTGTTGTTTCGACGCGCGGTTTAAATCGACCGGAAAGTGGCTCGGATTCGCCAGCGCCCAGGCCAGTTTGGGGTCCACCTCCAGCGACAGCATACCGTCGGGCATGACGATTTCGTCTTGGCCGAAGCCGTAAAATCGCAGCAGCCAATCCGCCTGATAAAGCCGGTGTTCGCGCAGCAGCGGCGCGGCCTGGACCGGCAAACCGGGCGGCGCGCGCGGGATCAGGCTGAAAGCCGAGTAATACACCCGCTTGAGCCGATAGGCGGAATACAGCGCGGCGCTGGTGTCCAAAATGGCGCGGTCGCTGGAACCGTCGGCGCCCACGATCATCTGGGTGCTTTGTCCCGCCGGCGCGAAACGCGGCGCGCGCTGCGGCTTCGGCGGAGCGTCCGGCAGCGAGCGCGGTTTTCGAGTCGCCTCCCCGCTCTCGTCATGCGCCGAGCGGATTTGCGCCATCGTTCGCTTGATGGCCCCGGCCTCCTTTTCAGGAGCCAAGCGCGTCAGAGACTCGGCCGTCGGCAGTTCGATATTGACGCTCAAGCGGTCGGCGTAACGGCCGGCCCGCCGCACCAACTCCTCGCTGGCGTTGGGGATGGTTTTGAGGTGAATGTAGCCCCGAAAACCGTGTTGCTCGCGCAGGCTTCGGGCGACTGCGATCATCTGTTCCATAGTGTAATCGGGGCCTCGAATCACGCCGGAGCTGAGAAACAAACCCTCGATCACATTGCGCCGGTAAAAATCGAGGGTGAGCCGGACGATTTCCTCGATCTGAAATCGGGCGCGCGGGATGTCGCTCGACCGTCGGTTGACGCAATACTGGCAATCGTAAACGCACCAGTTGGTCAACAGCACCTTGAGCAAGGAGATACAGCGGCCGTCTGGCCCGAAGCTGTGGCAGATTCCCGAGCGCTCGGTCGAGCCCAAGCCCTTGTCGGTAATCGAGCCGCGTCTCGTGGCCCCGCTCGACGCGCAAGAGGCGTCGTACTTGGCGGCCCCCGCCAAAATGCCGAGCTTGCGCTGGATATCCATCGTTCCGCCTCGATTCTGATGGAAATTCTGTCGGACCGCTGGCGTCCAAGCCGTTGCGCGAAGCGGGTTTCCGCTCGCAAACCGCTTACTTGCGATAATTTCGAACCAACCCGACCACCACCCCAACGATGTGCAAATGATTCGGACGCAGCGCCGGATAACGCGGGTCGGCCGGTTGCGGTGCCGCCGCGCCCTCCTCCCAAGCCAGCGTTTTGAGCGTGAATTCGTTATCGATCACCGCGACGACCAGATCGCCGGGCCGGGCGGGTTTATCCCGTTCGACGATCACGCGATCTCCGGAACGGATGCCGGCTTCCCACATGGAATCGTCGGTTACCGGAAGCACCACCGTGCGCGAAGGATCCCGGATCAACCACGCATCGATGGACGCGGCCTCGCCGCCGTCGGCGACCGCAACTGGCGGTCCGGCGGGCACCGGCGCGTCCGCTAGCGGCCGCTCGAAAAAGCGCGCCGCGGGCGTCCAACGCTTGTCGGGGGTGCGCTCCAGAAAACCGGCGCGTTCCAACCGCCGCAACACCGCCGCCACGCCCGAGCGCGTCGCCAGCCCCAAAACCCCGCGCAGGGCCTCGTAAGCCGGCAGGCTGCGCCAGCGGCTGTAGTAGTCCCGCAAGCGCGCCAGATAGGCGGCGTCGTCAGCGGTTCTGGTCATCCCGCGCACCATCGGCAAGCGATCATCGAGTCGCATTCTAGGTCTATTTTGTACATTTGTACATTTAACAAGCGAACGCCGTGCTGCGGCGACTAGTGAGCTTAAGCTTTGTGGCCTTGGTTTGAGGCGCGGTGAACCTCTATCCGCGCCTTACCTCCGGATCGCGCCCTTGAGGCCGGAGGATGACGGCGAAACCACGGTCAATCGGATTTTTCTTCCAGATCGCCGCCGCCCTTGCCCATCCGCTTGCCCTCGGCGGCGCGTTTCTTGCGTATTTCCTTGGGATCGGCCAACAAGGGCCGGTAGATTTCCACCCGGTCGCCGGGCCGCGCCGTGGCCGACAGCTTGGCGAGCTTGCCGAAGATCCCGACCTTGGCGCTGTGCGGTTGAATTTCGGGAAATTGTTCTACAATGCGCGACTGGATAATCGCCTGCTCCAGCGTCGCTCCCTCAGGGACATCGACCGACACAATCACCTGTTCGTCGGGTCGGGCGTAGGCCACCTCGACGCGGATCGTGGACGGTTTGGACTCATCGCTTGCCATAGACATCCACCGCGCGCTTGCAAAAGGCGTCGACTAGAGAGTTGGTAATCTGCTTGAAGACCGGTTCGACCGCCATCCGCAGGAGGGTGCTGGCGAACTCGAATTCCATGTCGAGCGAGACCTTGGACGCATCGACCCGCAACGCCTCGAAGCGCCAAAAGCCTTCCAACCGTTCGAACGGGCCTTCCAGCAGTCGAATATCGATGCTCTGGTGCTGTTGCATCCGGTTGCGGGTGGTAAACGATTTATGAACCCCGCCCTTGGCCATTTCGATGGTGGCCCGCACCTCGTCGCCGCTGCTGTCGAGAATGCGCGCGGACCGGCACCAGGGCAGGAATTTCGGATAAGCTTCAATATCTTCGACCAATCGGTACATTTCAGCCGCGGAATACAAAACTAAGGCACTTTTGTTGACGGTCGCCACGACGCGCGCTCCAGTGCGGCATAATTGATTTTTTATTGGACTACCTGAAGGGAAGTTTCGTTGAATCAGCGACTATCCTCAAGCCTTGCTTCGCGCGCCGTCGGCGCCGCGCCACTCAGCCAGAATCGATCATGAGCAAGAAACCCACGACCCCCTCGCAGATCGCCGGAAACAAGAAGGCGTATCACGAGTATTTCATCGAAGAGCACTATGAAGCCGGCATCGCCTTGCAGGGCTGGGAGGTCAAAAGCTTGCGGGCCAGCCGCGCCCATTTGAAGGAAAGTTACGTGCTGCTGCGCGACGGCGAGGCGTTTTTGTTCGGCTGTCACATCTCGCCGTTAACATCGGCCTCGACCCATGTCCAAGCCGATCCCACCAGAACTCGCAAGCTATTGTTGCACAAAGAGGAAATCGGCCGGTTGATCGGCTCGGTCGAGCGCAAGGGCTACACCTTGATTCCGCTGTCGATGTACTGGAAACACAACCGCGCCAAGCTCGACATCGGCCTGGCGCGCGGCAAGAAGGAGCATGACAAGCGGGCGAGTGAGAAGGATCGAGACTGGGAACGCGACAAGCAGCGCCTGATGCGGGAACGCTAGTCCGCTGGGAACTTAACCGCCGGCGCGGTATCATATCCTCGCTCACGGGGGCGATCCGGTTTCGACGTGGATTGCAAAACCTAAGGCGCATGCCGAGGATGCAGCTCGCCTCGTTAAACTGGCTGCAAATTATAGTTGCCAACGACGACAGCTACGCTCTGGCGGCTTAAAGCCCGCCAGCCTCTGACCGGAACTTGCTTGTGAGGTCCGGAGCCTTTCGGGGCGCTTCAGGGGTCGACTCAACATAAGCTCGCGACCGATCCTGTCCGGGGGTGAAGCGCTAAAACTTACCGGAACCGCCGTTCGACGCCCTGCCGGTCGGGTTGCGAAAGGTTAAATCAAAGACCAGGCTAAGCATGTAGGGCCGAGGGCGGAGGATTTGCGGACGGGGGTTCGATTCCCCCCGCCTCCATCGAATACCCTTCCATAACCATCCATCACTAAAACTGAAACCCGCCAAGTGCGGGTTTTTTATTGTCTTTATGTCCGCCATCGCCCATCATATTCCGCACCCATCCACGAGGTGAATGGGGTAATATTGTGGGGTAACCTGCCCTCGAAATCCTAATTGCTGGGGTAACTCACCTCCGAAGTGATCGTTACCCCGACCCATCACATGGGGCGGTCTGCTTATGGCTCTCAATGACATCATGCTCCGCAGCGCCAAGCCTCGCGAACGGCGCTATAAATTATTCGATGAAGCGGGACTTTATGTGATCGTCACGCCGGAAGGCGGCAAGTGGTGGCGGCTACGGTATCGCTGGGTGGGGAAGGAGCAAACCCTATCGCTTGGCACCTACCCGGCCGTAAGCCTCAAGCAAGCCCGTTTGAGCCGCGATGCGATCCGCCTGCAAGTGCGGGAGGGGGTCAACCCGTCCGAGGCGCGCAAGGCCCAGGAACCGACCGCCTTGGGCGACTCGTTTGAATGCCAAGCCCGGCAGTGGCACGAAGCCCGCGCCCCTCGCTGGTCGGCGGTTCATGCGGGGCGGGTGTTGCGCGATCTGGAGCGCGACGTATGGCCCTGGATTGGGAAAAGACCGGTTGCCGGTCTCACAGCCCTTGACCTTAAGCCGGTTCTGGCCCGGATTCGAGACCGAGGCGCTATCGAAAGCGCTCACCGAGTTTTGCAAGTCATTGGTCAGGTATTCCGCTATGCCGTCGCTGGCGGTTATGCCGAGCGCAACCCGGCCGTTGATCTCAAGGGCTGGTTGCCAAGCCCCAGCCGCCGGCATTTCGCTACGATCACCGAACCCAAGGCCATCGGCCGGCTGATGCGCGATCTCGACGGCTATCAAGGCTCGTTGGCCGTCCGCTGCGCCTTGCGCTTGGCACCCCGCTTGATGGTTCGCCCTGGCGAACTGCGACAGGCCGAATGGGCGGAAATCGATCTGGAGGCGGCACTGTGGCGCATCCCGGCCGCCAAGATGAAGGGACGACAGGAACACCTCGTTCCCTTGGCTCGGCAGTGCGTGGCGATCCTGAAGGAATTGCAACCGCTGACCGGACGCGGGTGCTATCTGTTTCCCAGCGTTCGGGGATGGTCCCGCCCCATGAGCGCCAATACTGTCAACACCGCCCTACGAACGCTGGGCTATGCCTCGGACACCTTGACCGCCCACGGCTTCCGCGCTCTGGCGTCTACCCGGTTGAACGAGCAGGGCTGGCCGCCGGATGTGATCGAGCGCCAGTTGAGCCATGCCGAGCGGAACAAGGTGCGCAGCGCCTACAACCGCGCCAGCTACATGGCCGAACGCGCAAAGATGATGCAAGCGTGGGCGGACGATCTGGACGCGCTGGCGGCTGGGGGTGAAGTGGTGGGAATTCGCAAGAAATCAGCTTGAGCTATCGCCCCGTCTAGGTTTGGCCGCCGAAAAGGCCGGACCCCTCACACCGGCCCTGGCGGGGCAACCTTCTTGTGAGGCTGGCGCTGTGAGGGCACGATGAAGATTATTCCCGCTGATTTTTACTTTTGGGATAAACAGCAACTATTTACTGTATCGGAAATAGGTTGGCTTTGGTGTGAGATGGAACCACCCCAGCAAGGTCGGATGTATTGGGAGCATGATGGCCCTCCCTCAGGAATACCGCCAGAACCACCGCTATCGAAATCCGAAATCGTCATACATCAACTATTGGTGGCTAATCAAGACCCATCCGATGCATTAAAAACCGTTCAAAAACATCCGGATCTAATAGTTGGCCAGATGTCTTTTTGTCGCTCCGATCTACGTGATTGGGCGGAAAGAAACGGCTACAAGCCGCTTTTTCTTTTCCCCGAATTGCGTCCGTTAAGTCAGGCGGGGTTGTCCTTAAATGGCGCTCTGCAAATGATTGCGGCTATGGCCACCGCTTTAGATCGGCGCTGGACTCCTGGACGGCAAGCGCCGCATGGCATGGCGAAAAAGATAGTTGAAGCGGCTGGAGTTCTCGGTTTGCAATTAAATCGCAATTCTGTTGGTAAGTATTTGAGAGAATCAGGAAATAAAAAAACTTCTGCATAGAAAGTGCATCAAGCCAATCCACATTAAATCTGACGCAAACTCCATGTCGTTCTATCACCTAATGAGGAATGCTACATGGAATCTCTGCTACGACTCCCCGAAGTCGAGCGTTTGACCGGCCTAAAACGCTCGGCCATCTACCAGCGAATCGAACGCGGCCAGTTCCCCCGACCGATCCATGTCACCGAGAAGGCTGTAGCCTGGGTAGGGTCCGAAATCAGTCACTGGATTCATAGTACGATTGCGGCCGACCGGCGCGAGGTGGCTTGATGAACGCCGCTTGCACCCTGAACCAGTCAGCTTATAATCATCGGCGAGGCGTCAGAAACCTCATAGGCGGTACCCGCACCCGAAAGACTTGCGGTTTTTTTGTGCCCCCATGCCTGGCATCCGTCCATGGTTTGGAGGGGTGGGGAATACTTGAATACCCGCCGCCGTTCCTATGCGGTTCTGAACCTCCAAACCGCCCTCATCGGGCATCGTTTGAACTTCAGAAATTAATAGGAGGCCATCATGGCCGGTAACACTCCCGCAGCATCAAAACCTTCCGAATCCGTAACGATCCCGCACCCACTCTTTGATGGTGACGTTGTTGATGGCGGAAATTACCGCGATGCAATCGACAACTGCGCAGCCACCTTGTGGCTGTTGGCCGATTTATTCGGCGACAACGAAACCATTAATTCTCTGGACTCCCCACGCGCCCGGCGCGGGATGTTCCTACAACTGATGGGGGTGGCCAGTGCGCTCGAAAGCGTCAACGAATTTCTGGGCTTGGAAGCGGATCGAAAGTCGAATCTGGATGAAACCGAACGCGAGGCGCGCCGCTTGATGCTTCGAGCGCAAGAGGATCGGATTGCTGAGGAACCGGAGGTTATCCGAAAGCGGGCGATCATCGCTGGCGCGATGGCGGACGTGATCCAACGAACCCTGAACGAATCTAAGCCCAAAAAACAGGCGACTGATTCATAAGCAAGGGCCAGTCCCGAATACCCCAAGACTGGCCCCGCGCCCGATTCCATAACCGAAAAGAATGCCTAACCGCAGTCGGCATTCTATCAGGGAATCGGTACGGCGTCAGTCTCTTAGGAGATTTTGACGATGACAATTGAAACCGACCTCCAGGCCGACGCCCAAGAACGCCTGACCGATTGCTTGGCCGAGGCTTTAACCGCCTTCAACGATGTGGGGAACGCCACCGCCGATCTGATTCAAGCCGGTGGCGACCGTCGCGCCGCCGTCCGCCAATGCCTGTGGTTTTGCAACATCGTGGCGGAACAGGCCGTCAAGCTCCGCACCCTGTTGGCGCTCGACCAGAAGGGCAACGAGTGATGCCCGCCGAAGCCTCGCTCGAACTTCAAAAAGCTGCCTTGAGCTATCTGGCGCGCGGCTGGGTGCTGACCTTTATGGCCCACGGGACCAAAGCCCCTACACACTCGGGATGGAACACCCTCGCCAATGCGATCAGCACACCCGAGCAGGCCCGCAGGGTCTGGAACGGAACCGCCCGCAACATCGGCATCGTGCACGGCTTGGGCGCGGTCAAAACCTGCTCCTTCGACGTCGATCAGGTTGAATACACTCGAACCGTGCTGACGGAACTCGGAATCGAGCTAGATACCTTGCGGGAAGGCGTCCCATGTGTGCGCGGGAATCCCGCAAACTTCCGGCTACTCTGGCGGCAACCTGACGGCATGGATTTGCCGCTGGTCAGACTGGAATGGCCCGACCCGACCGACCCTTTGAAGAAAATCACGGTCTTCGAGCTGCGAGCCGGCGCGAATCAGGACGTTTTGCCGCCTTCAAAGCATCCGAGCGGCCGGTTCTACGAGTGGGTGACGCCGCTGCCGGACGATCCGGCCGAGCACCCCGAACCGCCTGCCGCGCTGCTGGAACTTTGGAAAAACTGGAGCGCCTGGCTTCCTGAGCTGCAAGCGGCCTGCCCGTGGTCGACGCCACCAGAACCCAAGGCCGCGCCCAGGCAGCAGCCAGCCAAGCCACACCTCGACATCATCGGACGATTCAACCAAGCCCATGACGTGCGGGCGATCTTGGAGGAGCATGGTTATCGACTGCGGGGGCGAAGCCGGTTCCTCCCACCGAATTCAACCAGCGGCATACCCAGCGTTCGGATTCTCGATGGTGGCAAGGTGTTCAGCACCAACGGAAGCTGTCCGCTTAATGACGGTCACGCCCACGATCCCTTTTCAGTGTTCAGTATCCTCGAACACCGAGGCGACGCAGCGGCCGCGATCAAGGACGCGGCCCGCTTGCTGGGCATCGAGTTGAAATCAGAGCCTAAGGCGGGTCGCGCCACACAAAGCGATAGCGCCGCGCCTGACCCCTTGCGTCGCGAAACGATCCCGCCGGAGCCGTTCCCCGCCGAAGCGCTAGGCTCGATCCTTTATCCGGCGATGCAAGCGATTCAAGAGACGGTTCAAGCCCCGATCCCGCTGATCGCTCAATCGTTGTTGGGCGCGGCCGCGCTGGCCGCTCAACCCCACGCCAATATCATCATTGACGGCCGCGTGACCCCGCTCTCGCTGTTTCTGATCACCATCGGCGCGTCCGGCGAGCGAAAAACGGGCGTCGATACCATCGCCTTGGCTCCCGTGCTGGCGCGCCAGCGGGAGCTGGTGGACATCCACAAGAGCGCGCTCGCCGATCACAAGAATCAGGCGCGAATTTGGGAGCAGGCCGAGGCGGCCGCCATCAAGGAAAAAGTCACCGACTTGGGCAAGGTCAGGGCGGCGCGCCAGGAAAAGGCCGAGGCGCTGAAATCGCTGGGCGAGCAGCCACCGGAACCGCCCTTGCTGCCGAACCTTCTGGCGGGCGATCCCACGTCCGAGGGGTTGTTCAAGCTGTTCGCGGCCGGCCAGCCGAGCCTTGGGCTATTCTCGGATGAAGGCGCGCTGTTCGTGGGCGGCCATGCCCTCTCGCGGGAGGCCCGGTTGCGGACGATTGGGGCGCTTTCCAAACTGTGGGATGGACGGCCTTTGGATCGGGTCCGAGGCGGCGACGGCGCGAGCATTCTCTACGACCGCCGGTTGTCGCTGCACCTGATGATGCAACCGTTGATTGCGGCCGAGCTGTTGAGCGATCCGGTTTATACCGATCAGGGGTTTTTGGCCCGCGTGTTGTTGGCGTGGCCGGAAACCACGGCCGG
>DJIW01000068.1:19133-19262 GCA_002433805.1 Competibacteraceae bacterium UBA6584
GCGTGGCCGGAAACCACGGCCGGAAAGCGGCCCTACGTCAGCATCGATCCCACTCAAAGCCCGGCGATTGGGGGGTATTGGCGCGCGCTGTCGGCGTTGCTGCACCGTCCGCCATCCCAGCGGGAAGGC
>DJIW01000070.1:0-211 GCA_002433805.1 Competibacteraceae bacterium UBA6584
GATTTTTCTGATTTTTATCTCCTTTGACCGCCGACCTTTCTCGCCGGGATCGTGAACCGCTCGCCCCCCGACGGATTAAAAGCCAATAGCGGTGGTGACCCGCCCGCGCCTTGCACCTCGCGCGTCGCGGACGATGCTCGAACAGCCGTGTCTGAAAACTTGTTCGCGCCAGCATCAAACCTCCGACGAGGAGGTCGATCATGGCTGGCGC
>DJIW01000070.1:495-941 GCA_002433805.1 Competibacteraceae bacterium UBA6584
CCCGCCGGCAGGGGACCGATCAGATCGCTGGATATATCGAGCGGTTTTGCAATCGCCAGCGCGGCCAAGCCCGGTTGAACTATTTTTCGCCCGTTGCGTTTGAACAGCGCTTCTATCAATCTCGATTCGGCGAAACCTGACCCGCTGGCGTCCACTCTTGCCGGTCGACCTCACCCTTCACCCCGCTTTTTCCTGGGAGGAACCGATATGATCACGCTCTTTGTGAACGGCCAGCGACACGAAGTCGACGCGCCTCCCGACACGCCGCTGCTGTGGGTGTGGCGCGATACTTTGGGGCTCACCGGAACCAAATACGGCTGCGGTCAAGCCGCTTGCGGCGCTTGCACCGTCCAAGTCAACGGCAGCCCGATGCGTTCCTGCGTGTTGCCGGTGTCCGCCGTCGCCTGCGCTCAGGTGACCACAATCGAGGCCACCGGCGACCGGAT
>DJIW01000070.1:1107-1335 GCA_002433805.1 Competibacteraceae bacterium UBA6584
ATCGAGGCCACCGGCGACCGGATCGTCCAGGCCTTGCAGCGAGCGTGGGTCAAACAGGAGGTTTCGCAATGCGGCTATTGTCAGCCCGGTCAAATCCTCAGCGCGGCAGGATTGTTGGCCGGCAACCCGCGACCGAGCGACAGCGACATCGACGCGGCGATGGGCGGCAACCTGTGCCGCTGCGCCACTTACGTTCGGATTCGGGCCGCGATTCACGACGCGGCCGCT
>DJIW01000070.1:1523-15055 GCA_002433805.1 Competibacteraceae bacterium UBA6584
ACGCGGCCGCTACGTTGAGGGCCTAAACCATGAGCGCAATCACCAATCTCGGACGTCGCCGCTTTTTGCAAGCGGGCGCGCTGCTCGGCGCGGGCCTAACTTTGGGTTTTTATCTGCCCATCGGCCGCGCCGCCCAACGCGCCGCCGGCGCGGTGAGCGCCAATGCCGTGCTCGCCCCGAACGCCTTCCTGCGCATCGCCCCCGATAACACTATCACCGTGCTGGTGAAGCATCTGGAAATGGGGCAGGGCGTTCACACCGGCTTGCCGATGCTGGTGGCGGAAGAATTGGAAGTCCCTTGGGAGCGGATTCAAGTCGAGTCCGCGCCCGCCGACGCCAAGCTCTACGGCAATCTGGCCTGGGGTGGGAGCACCCAGGGCACGGGAGGTAGCTCCAGCCTGACCAACTCTTGGGATCAATTGCGGCAGGCGGGCGCGACCGCCCGCGAATGGCTGATCGCCGCCGCCGCCGCTCAGTGGCAGGTGGAACCCGGCACGCTCAAAGCCGAGAACGGGACCGTCGTTCACGCCGCTTCCGGGCGCAAGGCCAGTTACGGGGAACTGACGGCCAAGGCCGCCGAACTGCCGCCGCCGCAAAACGTCAAGCTGAAAGCGCCTGGCGAATGGAAGATCATCGGCAAGAGCCTGCCGCGTAAGGACACCTTGGCCAAAGTCAACGGCCAAGCCCAATTCGCCGGAGACCTCAAGTTTCCCGGCATGTTGACGGCGTTGGTGGCTCGCCCGCCGGTGTTCGGCGGCAAGGTTAAGACGGTACAGGCCGACGCCGCCCGCGCGGTGCCGGGCGTGAAGGCGGTGGTGTCCATCCCGCAGGGCGTGGCGGTGGTTGCCCGCGATTTCTGGTCGGCCAAGAAAGGCCGGGATGCGTTGGCGGTCGAGTGGGATGAGAGCGGTGGGGCGAAGGTGTCGAGCGACGCGCTGCGCGCGCAGTATCTCGAACTCTCCAAAACTCCCGGCGCGGTCGCGGCGGATCGCGGCGATGCCGCCGGCGCGTTAAAAGGCGTTTCCAAGACCCTGGAATCCACGTTCGCGTTCCCCTATCTCGCTCACGCGCCGATGGAGCCGCTCAATTGCGTGGTGCAACTGAAGGACGACGCTTGCGAAATCTGGGCGGGCTCCCAGGCGCAAACCCTCGATCAAGCGACCGCCGCGAAAATTGCTGGGCTCAGCCCGCAGCAAGTCACCATCCACACCCTTTTGGCGGGCGGCAGCTTCGGCCGCCGCGCCAACCCCACCGCCGATTACATTGCGGAAGCGGTGGAGATCGCCAAGGCCACCCGAGATTTAAACGCGCCGATCCGGTTGATGTGGACCCGCGAGGACGACATCAAGGGCGGTTATTACCGACCGCTGTTCGTGCATCGCATCGCCGCCGCCCTGGACGCGCAGGGCAAGCCGCTGGCCTGGATTCAGCGCATCGTCGGTCAGTCGATCCTCGCCGGGACGCCGTTCGCGGCGATGATGAAAAACGGCATCGACCCCACCTCGGTCGAGGGCGCGGCCAACCTGCCCTACGACGTCCCCAACCTGCGCGTGGAATTGCACAGCCCGCAAGTTGGCGTGCCGGTGCTGTGGTGGCGCAGCGTCGGCCATACTCATATCGCCTTCGCCACCGAAGTGTTCATCGACGAACTGGCCGCCGCCGGTCAAGATCCCTACGAGTACCGGCGGGCGCTGTTGGTCGATCAGCCGCGCCTGCGAGGGGTCTTGGAGTTGGCCGCCAGCAAGTCCGGTTGGGGTGCGCCCTTGCCCAAGGGCCGGGGCCGGGGCATCGCGTTGCAGGAATCCTTCGATTCCTATGTAGCTGAAGTCGCCGAAGTCACTGTCCAGCCGGATGGCAGCTTCCACGTGGATCGGGTGGTGTGCGCGGTGGATTGCGGGGTCGCGGTCAACCCCAACGTAATCGAGGCGCAGATGGAAGGCGGGATCGGCTTCGGGCTGGCGGCGGCGCTGCACGGCAAGATCACGCTCAAGGACGGCCGCGTGGAACAGAGCAACTACACCGACTATCCCCTGCTGCGGATCGGCGAGATGCCCAAGGTCGAGGTGCATATCGTGCCCAGCACCGAGCGTCCCACCGGCGTGGGCGAGCCGGGAGTGCCGCCGATTGCGCCGGCAGTGGCGAACGCCTTGTTCGCCGCCACCGGCAAGCGGGTGCGAAGCTTGCCGATCAATCCGGCGGAGCTGAAAGGCTGAGGCATGGATAGCCTGGACCTCGCCGTGCTGCGGCGCGCGGTCGAGTGGCTGGTGGCGGGACGCCGGGTGGCGCTGGTGACGGTGGTCGCCACCTGGGGTTCCGCGCCGCGCCCGGTCGGCGCGGTGCTGGCGCTTGCGGACGACGGACAGTTTTCCGGTTCGGTGTCGGGCGGCTGCGTCGAGGACGATTTGGCGGCGCGGCGGCGCGCTCGTTTCCCCACCACCTGCAAGACGGTCAAGTACGGGGTAACCGCCGAGGAAGCGCGTCGCTTCGGTCTGCCTTGCGGCGGGACGCTGCACTTGCTGGTCGAACCGCTCGCCGGCGTCGAGGCGTTGCGTCCGGCGCTGGCGGCGCTGGAGCGCGGCGAATTGCTGGCGCGGCGGGTACGGCTCGCGGACGGCGCGGTAAACTTTCATCCCACGACCCCTAACGCCGTTCCGACCTTTGACAGCGAGGCGCTGACCCAGATCTTCGGCCCACGCTGGCGGTTGTTGCTGATCGGGGCGGGTCAGATTTCGGCTTATCTGGCCGCAATGGCGCAAACCTTGGATTACCGGGTGCTGGTGTGCGACCCACGCGCTGAATATGTCCGGGAATGGACGGCGAGCGGCGCGGAACTGTTGCCGGGGATGCCGGATGATGTGGTGCGCACCATCGCGCCCGACCGGCACACCGCCATCGTCGCGCTGACGCACGATCCCCGGTTGGATGACATGGCGTTGATGGAAGCGCTGAAAACCGACGCTTTCTATGTGGGCGCGCTCGGTTCGGCCACCACCACGGCCCGGCGGCGCGAACGGTTGGTGCAGTTAGAAGTGACGCCCGAGGAATTGCGCCGCCTGCGCGGGCCGGTCGGTTTGCCAATCGGCAGCCGCACTCCGCCGGAAATCGCTATCTCCGTCCTGGCCGAACTGACCGCGCTGCGTCATGGTGTGGTGCTGGCGCGTGTTCAGCCGCAGGCTGATGGAGATAGCCTTGCGGTTGTCTTGCGGGAAGCTGTCACCGCAACCGGAACCACAAATGACGGGGTTGCTAAGACGAAAACCGCATGATAATTCTGACTGGTTACATCGTTTTGTCTATTTCCAGCCGTTTGAAACTGTTCCAATATTTGCTAAGTTGATAGGCGGATCAAAAAATACGGGGCCGAAAATTACAGAAGGTCTATTAGATCATGCTATACTCACTATTTTAACCTGTCGGTTTTCTCAGCCGGCACCTGGTATTTCAACCACGTCTTACCCTAAAATTATTCGGTCGACTTTACGATTTTGAGCGGACGCAAAATCCATGAAAAAAATACTGGCATTATGGTGTCTATTACTGCTATCCGGGGTCGCTTTCGCGACTTCTTTCTCGGGAGGGACCTCAGAAGACGGGCAGATGTTGGGCCTCGATGGCAAGGGCGACAAGATCGTGGTGCCCAACTGTCAGGAAAATTCGACATGGTTACAGTGTCGCAGCATCGATTTTGCCCCGCAAGAAGTGATCGACGGTTTCAACTACACCCATAACACCACCAATACCATCGGGCCTTTTGGCAATGTGAAAAATCCGAACGGCTCGACCATCTTTCCTTCTGCAAATGCCTGCACATCCTGCCATTTGGGTTCCGCCCAAACCCCTGGCGGCAATCCCTTGTACCAATCGGTCGACAAGTACAAAAGCCTTCCCTATTTCCGCAGCTTCAATTACAACCGTGATCTCAAGGACTCGATCAATGACTGCATCAAGAATTGCGGTGGCGGCAATCCGATCGATAAAAACAGCGATGTGATGAACAATATCGTCGCGTACATCAACTGGATTCGCGATGGCGTGACCGACCCGAACATGAAAACCGCGACCGGCTGGAAAAATATGCCGGGCGAAGCGATGCCGATTGTGGATCCCAACTGGAAAACCATGACGGCTAACGCCAGCCTCGGTCAAACGCTTTACAAAGACAAAGGCTGCCGCTCGTGCCACGATGCGGACGGCCCTGGGATGGGCAAATTGCGATCCGGTGAAGGGCGGCCCCGAGTTCCGTCCCTGTGGGGCAATCGTTCCTTTACCATGGGCGCCGCGTACATTCAAACCCCGAATCTGGCGGGATACATCAGAAGTCACATGCCGTTCGGCAAGCCTAACACGTTGACCGTCCAGCAAGCGTTGGATATCGCCGGCTACATCAACATTCAGCCGCGCCCTGTGGCGTTTTCCGCGAGCATGTTTTGCGCCAACGATCCCGCGACCAATTTGCCCAATTCGCTCTTCAAGCCGGCTCAATGGTGGAGCGGTTGCAACTATCCGACGGAGCCCTTCACCCATAATCAGCGCGTTTTGGGTCCTTGGGCACCCATCGAGACTTGGCGTCTTGCCAAGATCGCATGTCTGAAAGCCGGTACTTGTCAATAACACGGATAAGCATCGGTTCCGCCGGCAAGGAACCCACCCTCGAATGAGAGTGGGTTTTTTGTTGTCCGCCGCCAGGACGGTCCAAGAGGGCATTCTAGCGCCTTGCTGCACCGCACGAAATTCAAGATTGGCGCCCGAATCGTGAATCCATCAACTGAAGACTATAATCTCTCAAGGAGCGTCGCTGACAGCTACAGCCTTAAAATTTCCTCCTTAACAACACTGAAATCAGCCCAATTCGCGTTGCGAGCAAATAAAGATTACCAAGGAACAAGCCTCGAACATTACCACTAGCCCAACCCTTGCCAAATTTAAACAGGGATTGTTGTTGGCGGCGGGTTTTTCTCGCCGTTTTGGCTCGGACAAGCTGCTCCACCCTCTCGCTGACCGAGTCCCCATCGGGTTGGCCGCCGCCCGGCACTTGCGCTCCGCCTTACCTGAGACATTGGTGATTATCAATGCCGACGAGAAGGAGTTAGCTGCTCTGCTGACTCAAGACGGCTTCCCCGTCACGGTTTGCCCGCAAGCGCATAACGGCATGGGAGCTAGCCTAGCCTGGGGAGTGGAACAGACCGCGCGAGCGTCCGCCTGGATTATTGCCCAGGCCGACATGCCGTTTATTCGGCCGGCGACGATCTGTGAGGTGGCGGAGGCCGTCGAGCATCCGACCGCTTTGGCCGCGCCCGAATTTCAGGGAAAACGCGGTCATCCGGTCGGTTTTGGCCGGGCTTATGGCGAAGAACTCAGGCGATTGACGGGAGATGAAGGCGCGCGGGCAATCCTGCGCCGGCATGAAAAACATCTGCGCCGGTTGGTCTGCGATGATCCGGGCATTATCGCCGACATCGATATGCCCGCCGATCTTGAGCCGAGGAGGTGACTAAAAATATCTAGGCAATGATTTTGGCTGGAAAATTCAGCAAAGAGCGCCGAACGTTCCAATGTTCTGTCGGAATTAAAAAGGTAAATTTGCAAGCCCGGATGCTCGCAGCTCGCACACCTCCAACCCATTTATTCTTGCCTTCTCGCCGGTGCAGGGCGCGACGAGAGCGAGATGCAAGGTTACGGTCCAACCTTGCACCTCGCGCCCTCAAACCGGCAATTCGGAACTGCCCATCAGGTACTCATCCACCGCGCGGGCGCATTGCCGGCCCTCGCGGATCGCCCACACCACCAGTGATTGCCCCCGGCGCATGTCCCCGGCCGCGAAGATTTTATTGACCGAGGTCTGGTAATCCTCGGCGCTGGCGGCGACGTTGCCTCGCTCGTCCAAAGCCACGCCCAAGTCCTTAAGCAGCCCCTCGTGGATCGGATGGACGAAGCCCATCGCCAACAAGACCAGATCGGCTTCGATTTCAAATTCGCTGCCTGGCACTTCGACCATGATTTGCCGGCCGTTTTGCGCCTTCCATTCCAGCCGGACGATTTGGATCGCCCGCACCCGACCGTCACGACCGAAAAACTGCTTGGTGGCGACCGCCCAGTCACGCTCGCAGCCTTCCTCGTGAGAGCTTGAAGTCCGCAGCTTCAACGGCCAATCGGGCCAGGTCAGCAGTTTGTTTTCATGGAGCGGCGGCTTGGGCATGATTTCCAATTGAGTGACCGAACGCGCGCCCTGGCGGATCGAGGTGCCGACGCAGTCGGAGCCGGTATCGCCGCCGCCGATCACCACCACCTGTTTGTCCGTCGCTAAAATATCCTCGTTGGGAATTTTCGCGCCCGCCACCCGGCGATTTTGCTGGGTCAGGAAATCCATGGCGAAGTGAATGCCGGACAACTCGCGCCCCGGCACTTTCAAATCGCGCGGCCACTCGGCGCCCCCGGAGAGCACCACGGCGTCGAATTCCGCCAGCAACCCGCGCGCCGGAATGTCCGCGCCGACGTGGCTGTTGGGCCTAAACTCCACGCCCTCGGCCCGCAATTGGGCCAGCCGGCGGTCGATCAACCAGGTCTCCAGCTTAAAATCGGGAATCCCGTAGCGCAGCAGGCCGCCGATGCGGTCGTTTTTTTCAAACACCACCACGGCGTGGCCGGCCCGCGCCAGCTGCTGGGCGCAGGCCAGGCCGGCGGGGCCGGAGCCGATCACCGCAACCCGCTTGCCGGTGCGGTGCGAAGCGATTTGCGGTTGGACCCAGCCTTCCGACCAGCCCTTGTCGATGATGGCGCATTCGATATCCTTGATCGTCACCGGATGGTCGTTGAAGTTGAGGGTGCAGGACGCCTCGCACGGGGCCGGACAAATTCGCCCGGTAAATTCGGGGAAGTTGTTGGTGGAGTGCAGCACGTCCAGCGCCTCGCGCCATTTGTTGCGATAGACCAGATCGTTCCAGTCCGGAATGATGTTGTGGACCGGACAGCCACGATGGCAGTAGGGGATGCCGCAGTCCATGCAGCGCGCGGCCTGATCGCGGACGGCGGGCTCCGGCAGGGGCGCCACGAAATCGCGGAAGTGGGCAATCCGCTCCTCGACCGGCGCGTAGCCGTGTTCGTGGCGGAGGATTTCCAAAAAACCGGTTGGCTTGCCCATGATTACACTCCCACCGCCACGCTGGCTTTGTCGTCAATCCGCATGGCGCGGGCCTTGGCTTGCATGTCGTGCAAGGCGCGTCGGTAATCCAACGGCATGATCTTGATGAATTTCGGCAACCATTCGTTCCAATGCTCCAACACCCGATGAGCGGGTTCACTGCCGGTATACAGATAGTGGCGGGCGATCAGGATTTGCAGGCGGCGGGCGTCGTGCCGGAGCAGATCGTCCGGCAGCTCGGCATGCGCCAAGCCGCTCCAGTCATCGCGCAACACGCGGACGTTGAGCGTTTCCTCCGCATCGTTCAAGGGTTCCAGCGCCACCATGGCCTTGTTGGCCCGGCGGTCGAAGTCGCCGGTCTCGTCCAGGACATAGGCGACGCCGCCGCTCATGCCGGCGGCGAAGTTGCGGCCGGTCCGGCCCAACACGATCACCACGCCGCCGGTCATATACTCGCAAGCGTGATCGCCGGTGCCCTCGACCACGGCGATAGCCCCGGAATTGCGCACCGCGAAGCGCTCGCCGGCCATGCCCCGGAAGTAGCATTCGCCGGCGATGGCCCCGTACAGCACGGTATTGCCGACGATGATGTTGTCCTCGGCGCGCAGGCGGCTTTCGGCCGTCGGATAGACCAGGATCCGTCCGCCGGACAGCCCCTTGCCGGCGTAGTCGTTGGCTTCGCCGCGCAATTCCAGGGTGACGCCGCGCGCCAGAAAGGCTCCGAAACTTTGACCGGCGGTGCCCTGCAAGTCGATGTGCACGGTGTTATCCGGCAGGCCGGCATGACCGTAGCGAGAGGCGATCTGCCCGGAAAGCATGGCTCCGGCGGTGCGGTCGCTGTTGCGGATCGGCGCGGTGAAGCGAACCGGCTGGCGGGCCTCCAGCGCGGGCTGCGCCTGGGCGATCAACTGGTGATCCAACACTCCGCTCAGGCCGTGGTCCTGCTCCTCGGAATGATAGGTGGCGACGCCGGGCGGGGCTGGGGGCATGGCCAGCAGGCGGGTGAAGTCCAAACCCCGCGCTTTCCAGTGATGGATGGCGCGGCGCATGTCGAGCCGATCCGCCCGGCCGATCATCTCATCGAAGGTGCGAAAGCCCAGTTTCGCCATCAACTCGCGGACTTCCTCAAGCAGGAAAGTGAACAGGTTGATGACGTGGGCCGGCTGGCCGGCGAAGCGCTTGCGCAGTTCCGGGTCCTGGGTGGCGACCCCGACCGGGCAGGTGTTGAGGTGGCACTTGCGCATCATCACGCAGCCGGCGGCGATCAGGGCGGCGGTGCCGAAACCGAATTCGTCGGCCCCGAGCAGCGCGCCGATCACCACGTCGCGGCCGGTGCGCAAGCCGCCGTCGACCTGCACCGCGATCCGCCCGCGCAGGTGGTTGCGCACCAGGGTCTGATGGGTTTCGGCCAAGCCGATTTCCCAAGGCGAACCGGCGTTTTGGATCGAGGTCAAGGGGCTCGCGCCGGTGCCGCCGTCTTCGCCGGAGATGGTGACATGATCAGCGTGGGCCTTGGCCACGCCCGCCGCCACCGTGCCGACGCCGATTTCGGAGACCAGTTTGACGCTGATCGCCGCTTTCGGATTGGCGTTCTTCAAATCGAAGATCAGTTGGGCCAAGTCCTCGATGGAGTAGATGTCGTGGTGCGGCGGCGGCGAGATCAGGCCGACGCCGGGGGTGGAATGGCGGACCCTGGCGATCCAGTCGTTGACCTTATGGCCGGGCAGCTGACCGCCTTCGCCGGGCTTGGCGCCCTGGGCCATCTTGATTTGGAGCGCGTCGGCGTTGACCAGGTATTCGGTGGTAACGCCGAAGCGGCCGGAGGCGACTTGCTTGATGGCCGAGCGGGCGGAATCGCCGTTTTCGAGCGGGACGTAACGGGCGGGGTCTTCGCCGCCCTCGCCGGTGTTGGATTTCGCGCCCAGCCGGTTCATGGCGATGGCCAGGGTGGTGTGCGCCTCCCAGGAAATCGAGCCGAAGGACATGGCCCCGGTCGCGAAGCGCTTGACGATTTCGCCGGCCGGCTCCACGTCTTCCAAGGGCAGCGGTTGGTTGGCGAAACGAAATTCGAACAAACCGCGCAAATTGCGCAGGTTGTCGCGCTGGTCGTTCATCGCCCGGCTGTAATGTTTGAATTGCTGGTAGTCGCCGGAACGCACCGCGTGCTGGAGCAGCGACACGGTTTCCGGGGTCCAGGCGTGGCGCTCGCCGCGGATGCGGAAGGCCAGTTCGCCGCCGACGTCCAGCGAATCGCGGTACAGCGGCGCGTCGCCGAAGGCTTGCTGGTGGCGGGCGACGGCTTCGCGGGCGATTTCCTGCAAGCCCGCGCCCTCGATCACGCCTTGGGTGCCGGTGAAATAGCGGTTGATGAACTCCTCGGCTAAGCCGACCGCCTCGAAAATCTGCGCGCCGCAATAGGATTGATAGGTGGAAATGCCCATCTTGGACATCACCTTGAGGATGCCCTTGGCGACGGCCTTGGTGTAGTGCTCGTGCGCCTCGGCTTCGCTTTGCGGCGGGATCAAGCTGGCGTGCGAGACGGTGAGGGTATCGAAGGCTAGCCACGGATTGATGGCTTCCGCGCCGTAGCCGGCCAGCAAGCAGAAGTCGTGGACCCGCTTGGCCTCGCCGGTTTCGACCACCAAGCCTACCTCAGTGCGCAGTCCGGTCCGGATCAGGTGGTGGTGGACGGCGGCGGTGGCGAGCAGGGCGGGGATGGCGATGCGGTCGGCGTCCATGTCCCGATCCGAGAGGATCAAGATATTGTCGCCTTGGCGCACCACGTCGGCGGCTTCGCGGCACAGGTCTTCCAAGGCTCGCGCCATGCCATCGGCCCCGCGCTCGACCGGATAGCAGATGCTGAGGGTGTGGGTGCGAAAGGCGCGGTCGACGTGATATTCGATGCGGCGGATGCGCTCCAGATCGACGTTGGCCAGCACCGGCCGCTTGACCTCCAGCCGTTTCTGGGTGCCGGCGCTGTGCGGGTCGAGCAGGTTGGGGCGGGGGCCGATGAAGGAGACCAGCGACATCACCAACTCCTCGCGGATCGGGTCGATCGGCGGGTTGGTGACCTGCGCGAACTTCTGCTTGAAATAGTCGTAGAGCAGTTTGGGCCGGTCGGAGAGCACCGCCGGGGGGATGTCGCGGCCCATCGAACTGATCGGATCCTCGCCGGTGATCGCCATCGGGTCGAGGAAGGCGCGGGTGTCTTCTTGGGTGTAGCCGAAGGCTTGCTGGCGGCGCAGCAAGGTTTCCGGATCGGGGGCCATCGGGCCGATTTCGGTCGGCAGGTCCTTGAGGTGGATCTGGGTGGCGTCCAGCCACGCCTGGTAGGGCTCGGCGGCGGCCAGTTGGGCCTTGATCTCGTCATCGTCGATGATCCGGCCCTGCTCCAGGTCGATCAGCAGCATCTTGCCGGGCTGCAAGCGCCATTTCTTGACGATTTTTTCTTCCGGGATCGGCAGCACGCCCATCTCGGAGGCCATGATCACCTGATCGTCGTCAGTGACCAGATAGCGGGCGGGGCGCAAGCCGTTGCGGTCCAGCGTCGCGCCGATCTGGCGGCCGTCGGTGAAGGCGATGGCGGCGGGGCCATCCCACGGCTCCATCAAGGCGGCGTGGTACTCGTAAAAGGCGCGGCGGCGCGGGTCCATCAGCGGGTTTTCGGACCAGGCTTCCGGCACCATCAGCATCATGGCGTGCGGCAGCGAGTAGCCGGCGGCGAGCAGCAGCTCCAGCGCGTTGTCGAAGGTCGCCGAGTCGGACGCGCCGTCGCCGATCAGCGGCCACAGCTTTTCCAGGTCGGACCCGAGCTTGTCGGAACGCATGCTGCGGCGGCGGGCCAGCATCCAGTTGATGTTGCCGCGCAGGGTGTTGATTTCGCCGTTGTGGCAGAGGTAGCGGAACGGGTGCGCCAGCGCCCAGGTCGGGAAGGTGTTGGTGGAGAAACGCTGGTGGACCAAGGCCAGCGCCGACTCCAAACGCTCGTCGCGCAAGTCTTGATAGTACACGCCGAGGTTGCGCGCCAGGATCATGCCCTTGTAAACCAGGGTGCGCGAGGAGAACGAGGCGATGTAAAACGGCTGGCGGCTGAGTTGCTCGCGATCCCAAATCGCGTGGTGGGTCTGCTTGCGGATCACGAACAGCTTGCGCTCGAAGGCGTCGGTGTCCGGGCAGCCGGGGCCGCGCCGCACGAAGGCTTGCCGGATCACCGGCTCGGTCGGGCGCACGCTGCGGCCCAGACAAGAGTTGTCGGTGGGCACGTCGCGCCAGCCGAGAAAAATCTGACCTTCGGCGGCGACGGTGCGCTCCAGGGCGCCCTCGCATTGGGTTCGGACCTGCGCGTCGCGCGGGAGAAAGACCATGCCGACCGCGTAATCGCCCGGCGCGGGCAAATCGATGCCCCGCGCGGCGCATTCGGCGCGCAGAAAGCCGTCGGGCGTTTGGATCAAGATGCCCGCGCCGTCGCCGGCCAAAGGATCGGCTCCCACCGCGCCGCGATGGCTCAAATTAGCCAAAATTTCCAAGCCCTGACGGATGGGTTGGTGGCTTTTGCGATTCTTGATATCGACGACAAAGCCAATACCGCAGGAATCGTGTTCGTTGCGCGGGTCGTAAAGTCCTTGGGAGGGAGGGAGATGGGTCAAGCTCATGGCGATTCCTCAATAACGGCGGCTGACGCGGCTTCCGTGCCCGGACGGAACCCGATGGCGGGTCCCGCATAAAATCTAAAATGCTAGAACGTTTTATGTTACCGATCCGCAACGGGTTCGCGCAACCGTTGGGCTGGATTTCCGTTTGGCTGACACGGGGCTCGGACTTGAAAATTCGCGCGCTCGCGCGCCGGCGAGCAAGTCGCTACAGTCGATCCCGAATCTGTTCCTTAATCCGTTCCTTGGCCAAATCGATGAACGCGCGCGTCTTGGCGGGCGGGGCCAAGAAACAGCCAGAAGTCGAACGGCGGGTTTTGCATCTTCGTGGGCCGAAATCTTATACCCCGACCGAAGCGGCGAGCGTACTGGGGCAGGCCATCGGCAAACCGGATCTCCGGTATGTCCGGGCCGATCCGGCGCAAGCCAAAGCCGGCATGATGCAGCAGGGGATTTCGCCGCCAATGGCGGATTTGTTGGCGGAGATGTGCGAAGCCTTCGCCCGACCGGAATTTGCCGCCGAAAGCCTCGCGGGGCCGACGGAAATCACACCCACTTCGCTAGAGCCGTTCGGTCCGGTTTTCAAAGCCGTTTTTGAAACTGCTCCCGTGGAATGATGAACCCGACGTGTCGATCACGTGAAGCCGCCGCCGGGTTGATCGGTTCGAGCAAACCGGCGATTGGGTTTTTGAAGGGTCAAACTACGCCTTGATCGATCATGGCCTCGGCGACCTTGCGGAAGCCGGCGATGTTGGCTCCGAGCACCAGGTTGCCGGGCGCGCCGTATTCCTTGGCGGTTTCGCTGGCGGTGCGGTAGATGTTGGCCATGATCCGCTGGAGCTTGGCGTCCACTTCCTCGAAGGTCCATTGGTTCATGCTGGCGTTTTGGCTCATTTCCAACTGGCTGGTGGCGACGCCGCCGGCGTTGGCGGCCTTGGCCGGACCGTAGGCGATGCCGGAGGCCAGGAAAGCGTCGATGGCGTCCAGGGTCGAGGGCATGTTGGCCCCTTCGGCGACGCACTTGCAGCCGTTTTTCAACAGTTCCTTGGCGTCTTCGACGCCGACTTCGTTTTGGGTGGCGCTGGGGAAAGCCGCGTCGCAACGCACGCTCCAAACGCCGTTGCGGCCGGCGGGATACTCATCGACCGGGGTATAAACCGCGCCCGGACGTTCCTCGGCGTAGCGGGTCAGGCGGGCGCGCTCGACTTCCTTGACGCGCTTGAGCAGGTTCAAGTCGATCCCGCCCTCATCGTAAATCATGCCGTTGGAGTCGCTGACCGCGACCGGCTTGGCTCCGACTTGATAGAGCTTTTCGACGGTGTAGATGGACACGTTGCCGGAGCCGGACACCGCGCAGACCTTGCCTTCCAACGAGTCGCCGCGCTCGGCCAGCATGTTTTGGGCGAAGTAGACCGCGCCGTAGCCGGTGGCCTCGGTGCGCACCAGCGATCCGCCCCAGTTCAGTCCTTTGCCGGTCAACACGCCCTCGTAACTGCCGGTTAACCGCTTGTACTGACCGTACAGGTAGCCGATCTCGCGGCCGCCGACGCCGATGTCGCCGGCCGGCACGTCGATGGTGTCGCCGATGTGGCGGAACAGCTCGGTCATGAACGACTGGCAAAAGCGCATGATTTCGCCGTCCGATTTGCCCTTGGGGTCGAAGTTGGAGCCGCCCTTGGCCCCGCCGATGGCCAGCCCGGTGAGGGCGTTTTTGAAAATCTGCTCGAAACCCAGGAATTTGATGG
>DJIW01000101.1 GCA_002433805.1 Competibacteraceae bacterium UBA6584
GGCGAATGGACCGGCACCATGAATCTGACCGAGGCGCATTGCGGCACCGATTTGGGCTTGCTGCGGACCAAGGCCGAACCGCAAGCGGACGGCAGCTACCGCGTCACCGGCTCCAAGATTTTCATTTCGGCCGGCGAACACGATTTGGCCGACAACATCATCCATCTAGTGTTGGCCAAAATCCCCGGCGGGCCGGACGGGGTCAAGGGGATCAGCCTGTTCATCGTCCCCAAAATTCTGGTGAACGCCAGCGGCGAACTGGGCGAGCGCAACGCCGTCAGCTGCGGCTCCATCGAGGAAAAGATGGGCATTCACGGCAACGCCACCTGCGTCATGAACTACGACGGGGCGGTCGGCTATTTGGTCGGCGAGGAGCATCAGGGCCTTAAAACCATGTTCATCATGATGAACGCGGCGCGGCTGGGGGTGGCGGTGCAGGGCCTGAGCCAGGCGGAAGCGGCTTACCAGAACGCCTTGGCCTACTGTCAGGACCGCTTGCAAGGCCGCTCCTTGCGCGGTGCGAAATTTCCCGACAAACCGGCCGATCCGATCATCGTCCATGCCGATGTCCGGCGGATGCTGATGACGGTCAAGGTGTTCAAGGAAGGCGCGCGGGCCTTGGCCTACTGGGCCGGACTGACGGTGGATGTGATGCGCAAGCACCCCGATGCCGAGACGCGGCGCAAAGCCGAGGATTTATTGGGGTTGCTGACGCCGGTGATGAAAGCGTATTTCACCGACATGGGGTTCGACGCGACCAATTTGTGCCTGCAATGCTTCGGCGGGCACGGTTACATCACCGAATGGGGGATGGAGCAATTCGTGCGCGACGCGCGGATCACCCAGATCTATGAAGGGGCTAACGGGATTCAGGCCCTCGATCTGATCGGCCGCAAACTGCCCGCCAACAAGGGTCGGGCGATCCAGCTTTTCTTTGCGGTGGCGGGTGAATTCTGCGCGAAATATCAGGACAACGCTTCGCTGTCGCCTTTCGTCAAGCCGCTGGCCGGGGCGTTGGAGCGGCTGACCGAAGCCACCCAATGGCTGATGCGCAACGCGATTTCCAATCCGGACAACGCCGGCGCGGCGTCGATGGATTACCTCTACATGATGGCGCTGCTGGCCTTGGGCTATCAGTGGGCGCAGGTCGCCCGCATTTGCCAAAACCAACTGTCCAATCCCGATGACGACAGCTTCGACCGCCAGTTTTATCAAAACAAGCTGGTTTGCGCGACCTTCTTCATGGAGAGGATTCTGCCGGAGACCTCGGCGCATCTGGCGAAGATCAAAGCCGGGGCCGATTCTCTAATGAGCTTGCCGGCGGATGCTTTTTAGAAAAGCAGAGGTTCCAGCCCTTTCCGAGGGGCGGCGCGATGGCGCTGGCGTGTCTCGGTTGATACACAAAGATTTCCAATGAATTTTATTTAAAACGCTACACTCCAAAGTGGAGCGGGACGCAATCTCGCCCGAGAGAAGTTCAATAACGGCATTTTTATCCTAGGGAAGTCAATATCATGGCTAAAATGAGATCGACATTGACGGCGCTGGTGCTCGGCGTGGCCGTAGCCGGCTGCGCTCCTCCGCCTCCCTACAGCGCTTATCCGATGCAACAGCAACCCAACCGGCACGACAGATTGTTGGTGGATGCCGGGTTCAACGTTCGCCCGGCCGACAGTCCGCGCCGGGCCGCGCAATTACAGCGGTTGCCGCCGCATCGGATGCTGGTGCGCTATCGCAACGAACGGCCCATTTATCTCTATGCCGATCCGGATGCTTGCCGGTGCGTGTATTTCGGCAACGAGCGGGCCTATCAGAACTATCGCCGCATGGTCAGCGATCAGAATTTAGTCGGCGATCAGTACACGGCGGGACGGTACGACGAACCGGGCTCGGATTGGGACGCCTGGGGATCGGACTGGTAAGCCTTAATTGACCGATACCGGCCGGGCGACCGACGGCTTCGAGCGCGAGCGGGGCGCGGATTAAGGCATGGCGCGCGCTCGCTATCACCTCGGTTGTCCGGTTTGGAGCAACCGCGATTGGCTCGGCGAACTGTTTTCCGCCGACGCCAAACCCCGCGATTTCCTGCGTCAGTATTCCTCGGTGTTCGACACGGTGGAAGGCAACAACTGTTTTTACGGGTTGCCGAAGCCGGAAACGGTGGCCCGCTGGCGAGACGAGGCCGCGCCGGGCTTCCGATTCTGCTTCAAGTTTCCGCGCGCCATCAGCCACGAACGGCGGCTGCGGGAAGCGGCGGAGGCGACCGCCGAGTTTCTGGAGCGCATCAGGCCGCTCGCCGACGCGGGGCGCTTGGGTCCCAGTTTTCTGCAACTGCCGCCTAATTTCGGCCCCGAGCAATTGGCGCTGTTGGAGGGCTACCTGCGCGCGCTGCCCGAGGATTTTCAATGCGCGGTCGAGGTGCGGCATCCCGCCTTTTTCATCAAGGGCGAGGAGGAGCGTCAATTGAACCGGATGTTGTTCGAACGCGGCGTGGACCGGGTGATGCTAGACAGCCGGGCCTTGTTCGCGAGCGGCTCCGACGATCCCGACACCCGCGGCGCGCAACGCAAGAAACCGCGACTGCCGGTTCACGCCATCAGTTTGGGTCCGCGTCCGTTCATCCGCTTCATCGGCCAGGCCGATCCGGAACTGAACCGGCCGTTTCTGGAGCCTTGGCTGGATAAACTGGCCTTGTGGTTGAGCGAAGGTCGAGAACCCTACGTGTTCATGCACACCCCCAATAGCCGGCGCGCGCCGCAACTGGCCCGGCTGTTTCACGGCCTGCTGCGGGCGCGTTGTCCGGAAGTCGGCGACTTGCCGTCCTGGCCTGGAGAGGTCCGGCCGGCGGCCTGAGTCGCCAGGGGTGGAGACCTCGCGCGGGCTGACTCCGATCTTCAGGCGGATTTGCGGCGTTGAGCGCGGAGCGATTGGATTAAACTTAGCGCTCTCGCCTCTCTCGGTTGAATGCATAGCCGCCATGACTGACCTTCTTTTAATCGCCGGCGTGGACGAAGCCGGACGCGGCCCCCTGGCCGGCCCGGTCGCCGCCGCCGCCGTCATCCTCGATCCCGCGCGCCCGATTGTGGGTTTGGCCGATTCCAAGCGGTTGAGCGCGATGAAGCGCGAGCGTCT
Source organism: Competibacteraceae bacterium UBA6584 (assembly GCA_002433805.1). Lineage (GTDB taxonomy): Bacteria > Pseudomonadota > Gammaproteobacteria > Competibacterales > Competibacteraceae > Competibacter_A. Next base: position 3,133 of record DJIW01000101.1, read on the forward strand.
AGCGGGTGAAATACGCGACAGGGCGCTGGCGTGGGCGCTGGGTTGGGCCGACGTGGCGGAAATTGATCGAATCAACATCTTGCAGGCGTCACTGCTGGCGATGCGCCGAGCCGTCGGCGGGCTTGCAATCGCGCCGGAGCGGGCGTTGATCGACGGCAACCGCTGCCCGCTGCTGGCGTGCGCCTGTCAGGCCATCGTCCGAGGCGACGCCACCGTGCCGGCCATCAGCGCCGCGTCAATTCTCGCCAAGGTGGCGCGCGACGCTAAGATGCGCGAGTTGCACCAGCGCTATCCGCACTATCAGTTCGCGCGACATAAAGGCTATCCGACCGCTATCCACCTGGAGGCGTTGCGCCGTTACGGCCCCTGCGCCGAACACCGCCGCTCCTTCGCCCCGGTCGCCGCCCTGCAGCAATTGGCGCTGGTCGAGGCGCCGGCATGACCGCGTTGTTCGTGCATTTGCGCCTGCATACCGAGTACTCGCTGGCGGACGGGCTCATTCGGATCAAAAGTCTGGTCAAGCGGGCGGTCGAGGCCGATATGCCGGCCGTGGCCGTGACCGACATCAGCAACCTGTTCGCCTTGATCAAGTTCTACAAGGCCGCGCTCGGCGCGGGCGTCAAGCCCATCGTCGGGGTTGAGGCGTGGGTGGGGCGGGGCGAGGAACCGGCGCGGCTGGTGTTGCTCTGCCAGAACCTGGACGGCTACCGGAATCTGACCCGGCTGGTCAGCCGCAGCTTTCTCGAAGGCCAGCGGCGCGGCGTGCCGGTGATCGAGCACGGCTGGCTGCAAGGCAATACCGCCGGTTTGATCGCGCTGTCCGGGGGGCGCGACGGTGAGGTGGGCCAAAGCTTGCTGAACGACCGTTACGCCCAGGCGGAACGCGAGCTGGCGGAGTGGCGGGCGTTGTTTCCCGACCGTTTCTATCTCGAAGTGCAGCGCACCGGCCGGTCGCGCGAGGCGGAGTATTTGGACTCGGCGCTGGATTTGGCGGCGGCCACCGGCACCCCGGTGGTGGCGACCAACGATGTCTGTTTTCTCAAGCGAGGCGATTTCGAGGCGCACGAGGCGCGGGTGTGCGTATACGAGGGCGTGACCCTGGACGATCCGCGCCGGCCGCGCCGCTACAGCGAACAGCAGTATTTGCGAACCCCGGCGGAGATGGCGGAGCTGTTCGCCGATTTGCCGGAAGCGCTGGAAAACAGCGTCGAAATCGCCCGCCGCTGCAATCTGCGCTTGGAACTGGGCAAGAACGTGCTGCCGGATTTTCCGGTGCCGGCCGGGATGACCGCCGAAGCTTATTTCTCCACTCAAGCCCACGCCGGATTGGAGCAGCGGTTGGGGCGGCTGCTCGATCCCAGCGCGTCCGATTTCGCCGAACGCCGCCAGCCCTACGACGAGCGGCTCGCGGAAGAACTCGGCGTCATCAATCAGATGGGCTTTTCCGGCTATTTCTTGATCGTCGCCGACTTCATCCGCTGGGCGCGCGAAAACGGCGTGCCGGTCGGACCGGGGCGCGGTTCCGGCGCGGGTTCGCTGGTCGCCTACGCGCTCGGCATCACCGATCTGGACCCGCTGGCTTATGATCTGTTGTTCGAGCGGTTTCTCAATCCGGAGCGGGTGTCGATGCCGGATTTCGACATCGATTTTTGCATGGAAGGCCGCGACCGGGTGATCGATTATGTCGCGCAACGCTACGGCCGCGAGCGGGTGTCGCAGATCGCCACTCACGGCACCATGGCGGCCAAGGCGGTGGTGCGCGACGTGGGCCGGGTGCTGGGCCATCCCTACGGCTTCGTGGATCGCATCGCCAAGCTGGTGCCGTTCGAGATCGGCATGACCCTCGACAAGGCCATCGAGCGGGAGGCGGAACTGCGGCGGCTGTACGAAAACGACGAGGAGGTGCGGACCCTGCTCGATTTGGCCCGCGAGTTGGAAGGCTTGGCCCGCAACGTCGGCAAGCACGCCGGCGGGGTGGTGATCGCGCCGTCCGAACTGACCGATTTCTCGCCGCTCTACCGCGAGCAGGACGATTCGAGCCTCATCACCCAGTTCGACAAGGACGATGTGGAGGCCGCCGGGTTGGTGAAGTTCGATTTTTTGGGCCTGCGCACGCTGACCATCATCGACTGGGCGGTGCAGACCTTGAACGAGCAGCGCCGGGCCAGCGGCGAGGAGCCGGTGGACATCACCGCGATCCCGCTGGCTGACCGCGAGACCTTCGACCTGTTGAAGCGCTATCGGACCACGGCGGTATTCCAGTTGGAATCCAGCGGCATGAAGGATTTGATCCGCCGGCTGCAACCGGATTGCTTCGAGGACATCGTGGCGCTGGTGGCGCTGTTTCGGCCGGGTCCGCTGCAATCGGGCATGGTCGACGATTTCATCGACCGCAAGCACGGCCGCGCCCGCATCGAATACCCGCATCCGGCCTTGGCGACCATCCTCAAGCCGACCTACGGCGTCATCCTCTATCAAGAACAAGTCATGCAGATCGCCCAGGTGCTTGCGGGCTACACGCTGGGCGGAGCGGATTTGTTGCGCCGGGCGATGGGCAAGAAGAAGGCCGAGGAAATGGCCAAGCAGCGCGAGATTTTCGTCAAAGGCTCGGTCGAGCGGGCGGTCGAGCCGGAAACGGCGTCTTATATTTTTGATTTAATGGAGAAATTCGCGGGTTATGGCTTTAACAAAAGCCACAGCGCCGCCTACGCGCTGGTGTCCTATCAAACCGCCTGGTTGAAGGCGCATCACCCGGCGGCGTTCATGGCGGCGGTGCTGTCCTCGGATATGGACAAGACCGAGAAAGTGGTGATTTTCATCGAGGAATGCCGGCGCATGGAACTCCGGCTGACGCCGCCCGACATCAATCAATCCGAATACCGGTTCACCGTCGGCGGGGCCGGCGAAATTCGCTACGGTCTGGGCGCGATCAAGGGCGTGGGCGAGGCGGCTATCGAGCATCTGGTCGCGGAACGGCGGCGCGCGGGTCCGTACCGCGATGTGTTCGATCTCTGCCAGCGCGTCGATTTGCACAAGCTCAACCGCCGGGTATTGGACGCCCTGATCCGCTCCGGCGCGTTCGACGCGCTCGGTCCCAACCGGGCGACGCTGGCCGAGCGGTTGCCGGCCGCCTTGCAGTTGGCCGAGCAGCGTTCCCGCAATGATTCCGCCGGCCAAAACGATTTATTCGGCTTGGCCGTCGCCGAGAAAACGCCCGCGCAGCCGACGCCAGCTGTTGAGATAGCGGAATGGAATGAAGAACAGCGCTTGGGCGGCGAAAAAGAGACGCTGGGCGTCTACTTGACCGGCCATCCGATCCATCGGATGGCGGCGGAATTGGCGGCGCTCAACGTCACGCCGTTGCGCGTCTTGATCGAAAATGGCGGTTCGCGCCGCGGCGGCAATCGCTCGGTGTTGATCGCCGGCTTGGTGGTCAGCGTGCGCGCCCGCAACGCCAACCGGGGCGGTCGGATCGCCTTCGTGATGCTGGACGACGCCAGCAGCCGTTTGGAAATCCGCATCTTTCCCGAAGTCTACGAACGATATCGTTCCTTGATCGAGGAGGACGCCATTTTGGTGGTTCAAGGCGCGCTGGGTTGGGACGAATTCAATCAAACCACCCGTTTGAACGTCGAGCGGGTGCTGAGCTTGGAAGGCGCTCAGGCCGAATACGCCCGCCGGCTGATCATCCAGCTCGACGGCGAGCGGCTGCAACCTGGGATGTTGCAACCGCTCGCGAGCCTGTTGAACGAGTTTCGCTCGGACGGGCGCTGCGCGGTGTGGGCGGATTACGTCGGTTCCGGGGCGCGGGCGGAACTGGCGTTCGGGCCGAACTGGCGGGTCAGGCCCGAAGCCGCCTTGCTCGATCAATTGCGTAAATTGCCTGGCGTGGAGGCGGTGCGACTGGGATATGAAGCCCAACCCAGCATGGAGCGAAATAGCTTGGCTTGATCGGTATCGCCGCGCAATGGTAGAAACTCATGCCGGCAAAACTCCGAACTCGGCGATGGCGGCGGAAAGCGCCGCCGCTCAGCCATTGGCTTTTTTCAACTCCGCCGCGATCAGTTGGGTCCACGCGCCGGAGCCGGGCAGATTCTGACCGCCGTCGGCCACGATCAGCGCGCCGGTGATATAAGACGCCAAGGGCGAGGCCAGAAACACGCTCAACTGGCCGATGTCGTCCGAAGTGCCGAACCGGCCGAGCGGAATCATCCGTTTGAGAAGATCGGCGCTGCCTTCCGGCACCAGCCGCCGCACGCCTTCGGTTCCCTCAATGGGACCGGGCGCGATACTGTTGCAGCGGATGCCGAACCGGCCCCATTCCAGCGCCAGGTTGCGCATCAAATTGTCGATCCCGGCCTTGGCCGCGCCGACATGCGCTTGAAAAGCGTAGGGCAGAAACGCCATGCCGGCCGAAATAAAGATGATGTTGCCCTGAGTGGCCTTGAGTTGCTCGAACGCCGCCCGACAGGTATTGAACGAGCCGAGCAGGTCGATGTCCACCACCGCCTTGAAGCCGTTGGGGCTGATCTGTTCGGCGGGAGCGGGGAAGTTGCCGGCCGCCCCGCAGATCAAGGTGTGGACCGGACCCAGCGCCTCGCGGGCGCTGGCAAGGGCGGCTTCCAAGGCCGGGTAGTCGCGCACGTCGGCGGAATGGGCCGAAACTTTCGCGCCGAGCGCTCGCAGTTCCGCCGAGGCGGCGTCAAGCTTGTCCTGAGAGCGGCCGACGATGGCGAGATTCGCCCCGACCGCCGCGAAGTTGCGAGCGATGCCGAGGTTGATGCCGCTGCTGCCGCCGGTGATAAAGACGGTCTTGTTTTGGAATAAATCCTTAGCGAAATAGCTGTTAAGAAGCATAACGTTTCCTCCGGGCGGTTGCGGGTTTGAAAAGCCCGCGCGCTGGACGCCGCGCGGTGTTTTGAAGCAAGCGGAGCAATAACGGCCGGCGTCTGCTCGTGCGAGCGCGATCCAATGGCCGCGCTGCTTGACCGTGCCGGTCGGTGAATCGAGAATCGAAACCCGTCATTCAACGATGGAGTCTCCCATGGACCACGATCTGCTGGTTGTTGGCGCGGGCATCAGCGGTCTTAGCATGGCCTATTATGCCGCCGAAGCGGGTCTGAAGGTGCGGGTGCTGGAACAGGAACAACGGCCGGGGGGTTGCCTGCACTCGCATCGCTTCGGCGATGCCAGCCAGTTCTGGCTGGAGCTGGGCGCGCACAGCGCTTTCAATTCCTACGGAAACTTGCTGGCCCTCTTGGAATCCGCGCAGGCGCTCGATCGGCTGCGAAAGCGCGCCAAGGTCGGATTTCGGATGTTCGTTGACGGCAAGGTGCGCGGCATCCCATCGCAACTGTCCATTCCGAATTTGTTGCCAGCGCCGTGGCGGTTGCGCGGCGCGAGCAAGGTCGGACGCACCGTCGCCGAGTATTACGGCCGCATCGTCGGGCAGCGCAATTACGAGGCGGTGTTCGGGCCGGCGTTCGATGCGGTGATCTGCCAGCCCGCCGGCGACTATCCCGCCGAGAGTCTGTTTCAAGCCCGACCCCGGCGCAAGGATGTGCCGCGCGGTTTCACTATGGAAGGCGGCCTCCAGACCATCGCCGATCTGTTGAGCGCGCGGCCGGATCTTGCGGTCGAACGGGATCGGGCGGTGCGAGCGGTGCGGCGCGAAGGCGAAACTTTCATCATTCAAACCGACCAAGGAGACTATACCGCGCGCGCGCTGTGCTTGGCGACGCCGGTGGCGGTCGCGGTCGGACTGCTGAAAGGAGCGTTTCCCGCCGTCGCCGGACTGCTGGCGGAAATCGGGACCGCCACGGTAGAAACGGTCGGCGTCGCGCTGCCCGCAGACCGTTTGCGGTTGCCGCCCGTGGCGGGTTTGATCGGCCGGAACCAGCCTTTTTACTCGATAGTGTCGCGCGATACCGTGCCCGATGCGCGGTGGCGTGGCTTTAGCTTCCATTTCCGACCCGCCGTGCTGGATGAGCAAGGTCGGTTGGATTGCATCGCGCGGGTGTTGAACGTGCCGAAAGCGGAACTAGGCTCGAAAAACACCGTATTTAAGATCAATCAACTACCGGCCTTGCGGGTCGGTCAAGGCAAGCGGGCGATCCGTTTGGACATCGCTTTGGCCGGAACGCGCTTGGCGCTGGCCGGCAATTATTTCGGCGGGGTCGCCATCGAGGATTGCGTCACGCGCGCGCGCGCTGAATTCGAGCGCTTGCAACGCCAGGGCTGGTAAGGGTGCGCAATGACGCCGACCGGCTAGGTCGCTGGATCGGCGTCATTGTTGGATCGGCGTTAGAAAGCGGGATAAAGCGTGGTCGTTTCGCCAGCCTTGGCCGTCATGTTTTCGCCGGCGCACCAGCCCTCATCGTTGAGTAGAAACTTGAATGAAACGTTCCCCTTGAGCGCTGCGTCCGTGGTCCACACCCAGACATCGTTGCCGGCGTTTTCCATCAGAGCGCCTTTCTCCCAGCTAAGGCCGCCGCCTTCGCCTCGGATGAACAAACTGTTGCCGTGACCGACGTCGTATTTGGCGACGACGACGGTTACGGAGGGCTTCGCGGATTTTTTGGCGGAGCTGGCGGGTTTTTTTTCCGTTTTGGGAGCGGCGGCTGGCTTTTCGGCCGCTTTGGCGGTCGTCTTCGCCGGTTTCGCCTCGGCCGGTTTTGCGGCGGCCTTCGGGGCTGACGGCGCGGCGGGTTTTTCAGCCTTGGCGGGTTTCTTGGAATCCTGGGTGACCGGAGTTGCGGTGGGCTCGTTCTTTTTTGGCATGAATCAATCCTCGGGGTCGCTTGATGAATTTCACGATGAGGCCTTGGCCTTCCCTTATTGCTGCTAATTTGAGTCTAACTCATGCTTGAAGCAGTCTCCAAGCAGATGACGGTACCAATTCACACATCAGGATTAATGGTAGACCTTTTATCGCCATGTTTGGCAACGATTATCCGCCCGATCCCTGTTAGGGTTACGATTTGACCGCGCTGCTGGCCATAAGCGCGCCGGATGAGCCGGAAAATTTCAGCTTATTTTGGCAAGAGGCGCGCGGGCGCGCTTGATGAATCCCGCGTCGAGCTTGGGCGAGACGCCGAGCGCGGACCCGCGCCTGCGGGTCTTCGAGGTCGGGTTCAACTCGTTGGATCGGCTTCGGATCCGAGGGTAGTTGGTCCGCCCGCGCGATGGAGCCCTCAGGCGGAGCGTGGCAGTCGGCCACGGTTACAGCGGAATCGGCGCGCTGGCTCGCCCTGGAACGAACGCTTTCATCGCGCCTCGTTTTAACCATTAAAAAGGCAATGGGCGCGGGGATCGGTGAAGGATCAGGATGGGTTGATGGGAAGCAGCGCGCACCCGCGACCGTAATACCCCTGTAAAGTCCGCCACGATTCGAACGAGTATTGGCGGAGTTCCTGGCTGTGCGCCGAGGGCGAATCCACGCCGGTCGGATCGAGCACGGCCAAGGTATTTCCAGGCGTCGGCAAGTGCCGGGAATCCAGTAAAGCGATCGCTTGATGGGCGTAGCGGCCGTGATCGCGTTCGCCGACTCCGATCGGGTACAAGCGAAATTCCTTGACCCGCGCCATTCTCGACAAGAAGCGGAGCAAATTTTGGGTGCTCTCTTCACGCGCGCCGGGTTTGGCGGTGGTGTCATCATTCAAACAAAAACTGATGTAGGCTTGTTCGATC
>DJIW01000116.1:0-4789 GCA_002433805.1 Competibacteraceae bacterium UBA6584
TAACGCCGCCTCTTTGGCCGGATCGATCCACCACGTTTCCAACTGAACGCCCTGCATCGGCACCGTCGCCGGATAACCAAACTTGTTCCAGAAAGCGATCCGATCATACGGCAGGTGCCAATGCGGGATGACCAGATAATTCCATTGTAGCGCCCGATCCAGCGCTCGCACCCGCGCCACCAAACTGGCGCGATCCGGCGCGGCGACCACTAAATCCACCAGGCGATCCACCGCCGGATTCTTCAACCCCGCCAGATTGCGGCTGCCGGGCTGATCGGCGGCGGCGCTGCTCCAAAATTCCCGCTGCTCGTTGCCGGGCGAAAGCGATTGCCCCCAGACATTGACGATCATGTCAAAATCAAAGCTGCGTTCCCGATTTTCGTATTGGGCCGAATCCACCGAGCGGACGGTCATTTCGATCCCCAACCGCTCTAAATTGCGGGCGAAGGTCAAACCGATGCGTTCCCAGGTCGGTTCGCTGATCAACAACTCGAAGCGAAACGGCTCGCCGGTCTTGGCGTTGACCAGCTTGCGGTCGCGAAACACCCAACCGGCTTCCTGAAGCAGTTTCAGGGCCTGTTGAAAATTGGCGCGCAACTCGGCGTCGTCCTTGGCGGTGGGTGGCTCGTAAGCCGCCGTAAAAACTTCCGCTGGCAATTCCTTGCGCAACGGCTCCAACACCGCCAATTCCTCCGGCGAGGGCAATCCCTGGGCCGCCAAATCGGAATTTTCGAAAAAGCTGCGCGTTCGGGTGTATTGGCCGTGAAAAAGGTTGCGATTGCTCCACTCAAAGTCGAAGGCATATGCCAGCGCTTGGCGGACCTTGGGGTCTTGAAACAGCGGGCGGCGGAGATTGAAAACAAAACCTTGCATCCCGGATGACCGTTGATGCGAAAAAGTTTCCTTCTTCGCCAACCCTTTGCTTAGCGCCGGAAAGTCGTAACCGGTGGCCCATTGCTTAGCGACATTTTCCACTCGCAGATCATAGGAACCGGCCTTGAACGCCTCCAGCGCCACCGTGACATCACGATAGTAGTCGTAACGCAGCCGATCGATATTGTGGAGGCCCCGGCTGACCGGCAAATCCTTGGCCCAATAATTTTCATCCCGCTTAAAGGCGATAAAGCGCCCCGGCTCGAACCGTTCGACTCGATACGGACCGCTGCCGACCGGAATGTCCAGCGTCGTCGCGGCGAAATCCCGCTCTTGCCAATATTTTTTCGACAATACCGGCATTTGGCCCACGATCAGGGGCAATTCTCGATTCTCGCCGCCCGCGAACGTGAATTTCCCCCGCCGTTCGTCCAGCTTTTCGACTTTGGCGACACTGGCGTAATAAAACCGGTAAAGCGGACTGCCCTTGGCCTTTAAAACGTCCAACGAAAACAATACATCATCGGCGGTAATCGGCGAACCGTCGTGGAATTTGGCTTGCGCTCGCAGGTTGAAGACGACCGAACTCCGATCCTCGGCGACATCCACGCTTTCGGCGATCAATCCGTATTCGCTGAACGGCTCGTCGGCGCTGCCGACCATCAGGGTCTCGAATAACTGACCGATGCCGGCGGCGGCTTGGCCCTTGATATTGAAGGGGTTGAAGGTATCGAAACTGCCGATGGCCGCAAAGCGCGCCTCGCCGCCCTTGGGCGCGTCGGGATTGACGTAATCGAACTGCTTGAAATCCGGGCCGTACTTCGGTTGGCCGTGCAGGGCGATGCCGGACGCGGGCGCGGCTGCGGCGCTCGACAACGCGCAGTTCAACCCCAACAAGATAGGTCACAGCCCGGATCGAAAATGGTTCTTTGCGCCCGTCATGCCCTTTCCTTTACAGTTTGCCAATTCAGTAACCCGTTTAAACGATACCTAAAAACCACAGGAGTTCATTATGGGCTTTCTCGCCGGCAAACGCGCCCTGATCCTCGGAGTCGCCAGCAACCGTTCCATCGCCTGGGGCATCGCCCAAGCCATGCGCCGCGAAGGCGCTGAACTGGCGTTGACCTACCAGACCGATAAGTTGAAGCCCCGCGTCGAAAAGATGGCGGCCGAACTCGACAGTTCCATCGCCTTGCCGTGCGAGGTGGAAAACGACGCCGACATCGACGCGCTGTTCGAACAGCTTAAAACCCACTGGGAGGGGCTGGATATCCTCGTTCACTCCATCGCCTACGCGCCGCGCGAGGCGTTGGAAGGCGATTACCTGGAAGGCATCAGCCGCGAGAATTTCCGCATCGCCCACGACATCAGCTCCTACAGCTTCGCGGCGCTGGCCAAGGCGGCGCGGCCCATGATGCAAGGACGGCGCGCCTCGTTGATCACCATGACCTACCTCGGCGGCGCGCGGGCGGTGCCCAACTACAACGTCATGGGCCTCGCCAAGGCCAGTCTGGACGCCAACGTCCGCTATCTGGCCCAGACCTTGGGCCCGGAAGGCATCCGGGTCAACGCCATCTCCGCCGGACCGATCCGCACCTTGGCGGCCTCCGGCATCAAGAATTTCCGCAAGATGCTGGAGACCTTCGAGCACGCCGCGCCGTTGCGAAAGTGCGTGACCATCGAGGAAGTGGGCAATACCGCCGCGTTTCTGTGCTCGGATCTCGCCTCCGGCATCACCGGCGAAATCGTCTATGTCGACGGCGGATTTAACACGGTCGCGCTGGGGGCGATGGAATAGCGCGGCCAGCCGGCGGTTTCCCCAACCCTCTCCCAGCCGGAGAGGGCGCGTTTCTTGAGCTTTAAAGACGGTCGATATGGCTGACCACCTTGACCTTGTTTCGGACGCTTTCGAGCAAACCGTTGAACTGGCTGCCGCCCGCCTGTTGGGCCAGCTGCTGGCTCAAGGTTTTGCGCTCGTCCTCGGAAAACGCCTCCTTGCCGCCGGGAACCACGCGGGTGACCGCCAATACGGCTTGATCGCCGTTGGCCAGCGGCGTCGAACCCAAGGCCATCTTGCCGGGCTCCGGCTGCGGCAGCCGGAAGGCGGCCGTTAACACCGCGCGATCCGAGGTGGCGGCATCGCGCTCCACCAGACCCGGATGGTGGTAGGTCCCCTCAAATTCGCCCGCCAAGCTCTGCAAGTGCGCGCCTTGGGCAACGCGCGCCTTCACGCTCTCGACCACCTGGCTCAAGGCTTCGCGCGCCTTGGTATCGCGCAAGCTTTTGACGATGTCCTCGCGCGATTCTTCCAGCGTTCGCGGCGTCGCCTCCTGATAGCCCTTGGACCGGATCACTACTACATGGCCGCTGTCCAGTTCGATCGGCTCGCTGTTGAGTCCGCGCTTGAGTACATCCTCGCTGAAGGCGCTGGCGATGACCTTGGGATTAGCCGCAATCCCCTCGCCGCCCGCGCGGCTGAACCACGCGCTTTCCTGAATCGGCAGATCCAAATTTTTGGCCGCCGTTTCCAAACTGTCAGGATGCTCGTAAGCGAGATTGGCGAGATTCTGCGTGATCTCGTAGAACCGATTCTCCGCCTGTTGCTGGCGCAGATCCTTGGCGACCAGTTCGCGCACGTCCTCGAAAGGCTTCACCTGCGCGGGGGTAACGCCATCCAGCCGGATCAGCTGGAACCCGGCCGGCATCCGCACCACGCCGCTGACCTCGCCCGGCTCCTTCAAGGCGAACAGGGCGTTTTCCAGCGCCGGATCGTCGAACATGCCCTTGCCGATGACGCCCAGATCACCGCTTTCCAGTTGGCCGGACGCATCCGCCTTGGCCTCCGCCGCCGCCTGATCGAAGCTGCGAGCGCCCGCGCGGAGGCTGTCGGCGATTTGCTGGGCTTTGACGCGAGCCTGCTCGATGTCCGCCTCGCTGGCGTTAGCCGCCAATTTCACCAAGATATGGGATGCCTTGCGTTCTTCGGGCCGGCCGTATTTGGCAAGCTGTTCTTCGTAGTTCGCCTTCAGCTCGGCGTCTCCGACCGCGATGCCTTCGGCGATTTTCGCCAGTTGCAACTCGACGAACTGAAGCTGCGCCCGTTCGGGATTGACGAAGCGCTCTTTATTTTTTTCGAAATGCGCCTTGATGGCTTCCTCGTCCACGCTGACCCGCGCGAGCGCTTTCTCCAGCGGCAACACCACGTAATGGAGGTCCCGCTGCTGTTTGAGCAAAGCGGCCAGCTGATCGAGCTCCGCTGGCGTCACCAACGTCGATTCCACCACGCCATCGCGGAGTTGTTGGGTCGCCAGTGATTGGAGCAAGCCTTCTTCAAAACTCGCCGTGCTGAATCCCTGATTTTGGAGCAAGCGCTGGTAGAGTTCCTGAGTGAAGCCCCCGCTTTGCTGGAATACCGGCAGCGAGATGAGCGCGGCGTGCAATTGCGGGTCGCTGATCCGCAGCCCCTGTTCGCGGGCGATCTGATCCAGCACTCGCTCGTCGACCAATTGCCGCAGCACATCCTGCTTCATCCGCGGCCCTTCAAACAGCGCCGGGTCCATGTTGCCGCCCAGCATCGCCTGCATCCGCTGGCGCTGTTGCTGGTAGGCGCGCTGGAACTCCTGCAGCGTGATCTTGCTGTCGCCGACCACGGCGGCATCCATCGGCCCACCGCCCTCAAAGTAATAGTTGATGCCCCAAACCGCAAAGGGAACAATCAACATCGCGATGATGGTATAAGCAAACCAGCCTTTGGCGTGATCGCGGATTTTTTGTAGCAGCATGTTAGGTACCCGGATTCAGATCGGATCGCTTTTCAGGGCCTGGCCACGCCATGAACGCCCATAAAAAAGGGTGTCCTGAAGACACCCCGAATCGTGGCGGAGCGGACGGGACTCGAACCCGCGACCCCCGGCGT
>DJIW01000116.1:5156-25502 GCA_002433805.1 Competibacteraceae bacterium UBA6584
CTAACCAACTGAACTACCGCTCCGGATGAATAAGTCCTGGTGGGTGCTGAGGGGCTTGAACCCCCGACCCTCGCCTTGTAAGGGCGATGCTCTCCCAACTGAGCTAAGCACCCTCGGAAGAATTGATTATTTTATTCCATCACGCAGTGTTTTTCCAGCCTTGAACACGGGCACCTTACTGGCCTCAATCTTCATTTGTTCGCCGGTCTTGGGGTTATGTCCGGTTCGCGCCGGACGTTCCCGAATTGAAAATGTGCCAAAACCGGTTAAGACGACCGAATCGCCCCCCTTAAGCGATTTACCGATGGCGGAGATCACGGCGTCTACCGCCTTGCCCGCCGAGGCTTTGGACAAATCGGTAGCTTGAGCGACGGCTTCAATCAATTCAGTTTTATTCATGAGCCCCTTCCTATAAAGACTGTTGTGCGTTATTAGGCTTGGGCGCCGCCAACCGCGGCGGGCGCTGATCCTGACCCGAAGCTGGGACAGGCGTTTTCTCAAAGAACTCTCACTCTAAAGTCTCGCTGGCGCCAAACCGCTGGCGCTCTGATGGCTCGGGGCTTCCGCTCCAATGAATACGGATGCCCTGTCGAGCTAGATCAAGCCGTGCCCTTATAGCAGGGCCTTGAAAGTAGTGTCAATCAGGCTGGCAACCGCGCTCAGTGAGGGCGAACGCCCTCCAGGCCGCCGCCCTTGCCGTTCGCGTCCGCAGCGGCCACGGCCGCATCGCTCGCGACCGCTTCGCGCGGCTTGGGCGCGGGCGGCTCCTTCAAGGCGATCTCCAACACCTGATCGATCCAACGCACGGGCCGCACGTCGAGTTTTTCCAGAATATTATCAGGTATTTCAACCAGATCCTTGCGATTTTCCTCGGGGATGATCACCGTGGCGATGCTGCCGCGATGGGCGGCCAGCAATTTTTCCTTCAGCCCGCCGATCGGCAACACTTCGCCGCGCAAGGTAATCTCGCCGGTCATGGCCACGCCGGCCCGCACTGGAATATGGGTCAGCATTGACACCAAGGCAATGCACATTCCGACTCCCGCGCTCGGCCCGTCCTTGGGGGTCGCGCCTTCAGGCACGTGGATGTGGATATCCACCTTTTGGTGGAAGTCGGGATCGACGCCCAAGCGTTCGGCGCGGCTGCGCACCACGGTCAGCGCCGCTTGGATCGATTCGCGCATCACCTCGCCCAAATGGCCGGTGTGAATCAATTTGCCCTTACCCGGCACCAGCGCCGCTTCGATACGCAGCAGCTCGCCGCCGACCTCCGTCCAAGCCAAGCCGTTGACTTGGCCGACTTGATCCTGCTCCTCGGCCAAGCCGTACCGAAACCGGCGCACGCCTAGATATTTGTCCAGCAGCTCGGACGTGACGGTGGTCTGCCCTTCGACCGGTTGCAACGTGACTTCCTTGACCACTTTGCGGCAAATCTTGGCGAGCTCCCGCTCCAGATTGCGCACGCCGGATTCGCGGGTGTAGAAGCGGATGGCGTCGCGGATGGCTGCTTCGTCAATCGCCAGCTCACCCTTTTTCAGACCGTTGTTGCCCAGCTGTTTGGGAACGAGATAACGGGTCGCGATGTTGAGCTTTTCATCCTCGGTGTAACCGGGAATCCGAATGACTTCCATGCGGTCCAGCAAGGGCGGCGGAATGTTGAGCGAATTGGCGGTCGCCACGAACATCACATCCGAGAGATCGAAATCCACTTCCAGATAATGGTCGTTGAAGGTGTTATTTTGTTCTGGGTCCAACACTTCCAGCAGCGCCGAGGACGGATCGCCACGAAAATCCATCGACATCTTATCGATTTCGTCAAACAGAAACAGCGGGTTGCGCACCCCGATCTTGGCTAGATTCTGGATGATCTTGCCGGGCAGCGAACCGATGTAGGTGCGGCGATGGCCGCGAATTTCGGCCTCGTCGCGCACGCCGCCCAGCGACATCCGCACGAATTTACGGTTGGTGGCGCGGGCGATGGATCGCCCCAGCGAGGTCTTGCCCACGCCCGGCGGCCCGACCAGACACAGAATCGGCCCCTTGAGCTTGCGGGCCCGCTGCTGGACGGCTAAATATTCGAGAATCCGCTCCTTGACCTTTTCCAGACCATAATGATCGACCTCCAGAATCTTTTCGGCCGCCGCCAGATCCTGATGAATCTTGGTGCGCTTTTTCCAAGGCACGTTGGCCAGCCAATCGACGTAGTTGCGCACCACGGTCGCCTCGGCCGACATCGGCGACATCATTTTCAACTTATTCAATTCCGCCACGGCCTTGGTCTTGGCCGCTTTCGGCATCCCCGCCTTTTCGATCCGTTGGGCTAAATCATCGATTTCATTGGGCGCGTCCTCCAAATCACCCAGCTCTTTCTGGATCGCCTTCATCTGCTCGTTCAGGTAATACTCGCGCTGGCTTTTCTCCATCTGCTGCTTGACCCGCCCGCGAATGCGCTTCTCGACCTGAAGGATGTCGATTTCGCCTTCCACCAAGGCCAGCAACTGCTCCAGACGCAAGCGCAAATCCTGGATTTCCAGAATTTTCTGCTTGTCGTCGAGCTTGAGGGTCATGTGAGCCGATATGGTGTCCGCCAACCGACTGGGGTCTTCAATGCTGGAAACCGAGGTCAGCACCTCACCGGGTATCTTCTTGTTGAGCTTGATATATTGATCGAAGGTATTGAGCAACGAACGCATCAGCGCCTGAACTTCCTGAGCGGCGCTTTCCTCCAGCACCGATTCCAGCAAGGAAACCTCCGCGATGAAGCAGGCTTGGGTTTCGGTAAAGTGATGGATATTGACCCGCTGGCCCCCTTCCACCAATACCTTGACGGTGCCATCGGGCAGCCGCAGCAGCTGGAGAACGCTCGACAGCGTGCCGACTTGGTAAAGATCGCCGGCCCCAGGTTCGTCTACTTCGGCGCTTTTCTGCGCGATCAACACGATCTGCTTGTTGCTTTGCATGGCCAAATCGAGCGCGTGAATGGATTTTTCCCGGCCGACGAACAGCGGGATCACCATATGCGGGTAAACCACCACATCGCGCAGCGGCAACACCGGTAATTGCGCCGGATTGGGCAGACGGTCGACTTTGGCTTCGTTTTGCTTCATGGGGGCCTCTACGGTCACACCAGACCGGGCGGGACATCGGCGCGCCCCGAGTCAATCGCTCCACCGCGCGGCGGGGGACCGAAAGGCGGGGGTCGCGACGCGAAACCTGCCGGAGGCTGGCGCAAACTCCGACAGGCGTTTAACTCGGGTCACTCATGAGCCGCGGCGCGGCGTTCGGTTTTCTCGTAGATGAAGTAGGGCTTGGCGCGCCCTTCGACCACCGAATCATCGACCACGACCTTGCTGACGTTTTGCATGCTCGGTAACTCGTACATGGTATCCAGCAGGATGTGTTCGAGGATGGTCCGCAAGCCGCGCGCGCCGGTCTTGCGCTCCATGGCCCGACGCGCGATGGCGCGCAGCGCGTCCTCGCGCAGTTCCAATTCGCTGCCCTCCATCTCAAACAGCCGGTTGAACTGCTTGGCGATGGCGTTCTTGGGCTCGGTCAAGATCTGCACCAGCGCGTTTTCATCGAGCTCGGTCAAGGTCGCCACCACCGGCAAGCGGCCGACGAACTCCGGAATCAAGCCGTACTTGATCAAATCCTCGGGTTCGACTTCCATCAGCACCTCGCCGATGGATTTATCGCCGTCCTTGCTTTTGACCTCCGCCGAAAAGCCGATGCCGCCCTTGTCGGAACGGCTGCGGATCACCTTGTCCAGCCCGGCGAACGCGCCGCCGCAAATGAACAGGATATTGGTGGTGTCCACCTGCAAAAACTCCTGCTGCGGGTGCTTGCGTCCGCCTTGGGGCGGCACCGAGGCCACGGTCCCTTCGATCAACTTCAACAACGCCTGCTGCACCCCCTCGCCCGACACGTCGCGGGTGATCGAGGGATTGTCGGATTTGCGCGAAATCTTGTCGATCTCATCGATGTAAACGATGCCGGTTTGCGCCTTTTCGACATCGTAATCGCATTTTTGCAGCAGTTTCTGGATGATGTTCTCGACATCCTCGCCGACATAGCCGGCTTCGGTCAGCGTGGTGGCGTCGGCGATGGTGAAGGGCACGTTCAACAGGCGGGCCAGGGTTTCCGCCAGCAGGGTCTTTCCCGATCCGGTCGGGCCGATCAACAAAATGTTGCTCTTGGCCACCTCGATTTCAGGCGTTTTGGCGCGGTTGCCGCGCTGTAGCTCCAAGCGCTTGAAGTGGTTGTACACCGCGACCGCAAGCACTTTCTTGGCCCGCTCCTGCCCGATGACATACTCGTTCAGCGTTTGGTTGATATCGTGGGGTTTGGGCAGCTTGGTGGTGGTGGCGGGCGCGGTATCCTCCATCTCTTCGCGGATGATGTCGTTGCATAGCTCGACGCATTCATCGCAAATAAACACGTTGGGTCCGGCAATCAGCTTGCGGACTTCGTGCTGGCTCTTGCCGCAGAAGGAGCAATACAACAGCTTGTCGTCGTCGCTCCGGTCACCTCGATCTCTGCTCATAGTCCTTCCTCATTAGCGCGCGGGACGTTCGAAAGCGCCGGGGCGGCCTCGGCCGGCCGCCTGACCGGAGCGCCTTCGAGCACCACGATTTGGATCGTTGACACGATCGGACGCGGGGTGAATGGATTCGGGTTCAAATCTGGGCTCGGCCGCCCCTGGCCCAACGGCCGCGAGGCGCTTCGACGCCGGGGCAAGGGCGATAATTGCGTCCGCCCACTCAACTCGCCATCGGAACCCGCTGGTTCAATACGGCGTCGATCAGGCCGTATTCCAGCGCTTCGGCTCCCCCCATAAAATTGTCCCGGTCGGTATCGACGGCGATCTTCTCGACCGGCTGGCCGGTGTGCCGGGCCAGAATCCGGTTGAGACGGTCGCGCACCAGCAAGATTTCACGGGCGTGGATGTCGATATCGCTGGCTTGCCCCTGAAACCCGCCCAAGGGCTGGTGAATCATGATCCGCGAATGCGGCAGGCAAAACCGCTTGCCGGCGGCGCCGCCGGCCAACAACAGCGCGCCCATGCTGGCCGCCTGACCCACGCACATGGTGCTCACGCTCGGTTTGACAAACTGCATGGTGTCGTAAATAGCCAAGCCGGCGCTGACCGAGCCGCCCGGCGAGTTGATGTAAAAGTGGATGTCCTTGTCCGGATTCTCGGCTTCCAAAAACAGCAGTTGCGCGACCACCAGGTTCGCCACGTAATCCTCGACCGGACCGACCAAAAACACCACCCGCTCTTTCAACAGGCGCGAGTAAATGTCATAGGCCCGCTCGCCGCGCGCGGTTTGCTCGATCACCATCGGAACGAGGTTCAACGCCCGAGGGGCGTTGGAAACACCGTTGTCGCTCATTCGGGTCACTCCTGCCGGACGGCTTCCGCCGGTTGTTTGTCGGGCGTCATGATTTCGGCGAAGGTGCTGGCCTTATCGGTCACCTGAGCCCGTTCCAGCAGCCAATCCACGATTTGATCCTCCAGCACCATCGCCCGTACGTTATCGAGCGCGCGCGGGGTTTGTTCGTACCAACGCACCACCTCATCCGGCTCTTGGTAAGTGGACGCCACGGTTTCCAAAAAATTCCGGACGCGCTGGTTGTCGACCTTGATTTCCCGCGCTTCCGCCAGCCGTGAAATCAATAAGCCCAAGGCCACCCGCCGCCGGGCCTCGGGTTCGAACAATTGCGTCTTGAGCTGCTGGGTCTTTTCATCGGTGGCGCCAGCGGGGAAATGCAGCTGTTTGGCCAGCTGCTCGATTTCGTTTTCGATCAGCACCTTCGGCACCGGAATCGGATTGGCGTCCAGCAGGCCTTGCATGACTTGGCGCTTGACCGCAGCCTTGATGCCATCGCGCAATTCGCGTTCCATGTTTTCGCGCAGCGAGCGCTTGAGGCCCTCGACGCTGTTTTCCTTGACATCGAAGCTGGCGGCGAACGCCTCGTCCACCTCCGGCAATTGCGCCTCCTCCACGGTCCGCACCTTGACTTTGAAGCGGGCGGTTTTGCCCGCGATCTGCTCGGCCTGATAGGAGTCGGGAAAGGTCAAATCGAATTCAGTGTCGGCGTCGGGGTGCAGCCCGGCCAGATGGTCCTCGAAATCCTTCAGCATGGCGCCCTTGCCCAGGATCACCTCGACGTTATCGCCTTTGCCGCCCGCGAAATTCTCACCGTCGATCGCGCCCTCGAAATCGATGCGGACCCGATCTCCCTCGGCCGCCGGACGCTCCACCGCGCCCCAGGTCACCCGCTGCTGGCGCAAGTTTTCCAACATCCGGTCCACATCGGGCTCGGCGACCTCGGCGTTGGGCCGCTCGACCTTGATGGTTTCAAATCCGCTCGGATCGAATTCGGGCAAGACCTCGAAGGTGGCGCAGTATTCCAGATCCCGCCCGTCCTCCAAGCTCTTGGGTTCGATCCTCGGCCCGCCCAGCGGATTGAGTTTTTCCGCGGTCAGGGCTTCGTGCAGGCTGTTTTGCATCAGTTCGCTGACCGCCTCATAGCGAACCTGATCGCCATAGAGTCGCTGGACCAGCTTGAGCGGGACCTTGCCCGGACGGAACCCATCCACCTTCACCCGCCGGGACAGGGACTGCAGCCGGTCCTGAATTTCCTTGGCGAGCCTTTCGGCCGGAACCTGCACGGTGACCCGGCGCTCCAGATCGCTCAGCGTTTCAACGGAAACCTGCATTGATACACCTCAAGCCTATTGATCGTTGTGATCGGCAAACCCGCCGCGGATAACCTCGCCGCTGGCCGATTAGCCGCGCGGGAGTGGAGTCGGTCAAAAGCACCGAGGGCCCGCGGTGCGAATGGTGCGAAAGGAGAGACTCGAACTCTCACGGGTTACCCCACTGGAACCTAAATCCAGCGCGTCTACCAGTTCCGCCACTCTCGCGAACAGATGCGGTTTAATCACAGACACCCAAACAACCCAATGCGGCGGCGCTGTTAGGTCCGACGATTATACAGAACAACCCATTCCCCGACATAGAACCCGAGCGCGGCCCAGCTACTGGCCGGCCGGGGAAAAGCGCAATTAAAATTAAGCGGATTCGGGAGATGGTGGGCCGTGTAGGACTCGAACCTACAACCAATTGATTAAGAGTCAACTGCTCTACCAATTGAGCTAACGGCCCTGAAACCGTGAGGGTTGGCGCAAGATCGCGGCGGAACACAGGCGCGTTGGGGTGGACGATGGGACTCGAACCCACGACGACCGGATCCACAATCCGGGGCTCTACCAACTGAGCTACGCCCACCATTGAAACCGCCTCGGCCCGCCGGCGTCTGGCGCGCCCGGCAGGACTCGAACCTGCTACCCTCAGCTTAGAAGGCTGATGCTCTATCCGCATGAGCTACGGGCGCGGTATCGACCGCCGTCCGCCGGGTTCCCGAACCCGGCCGATGGTCGGGGTAGAGGGATTTGAACCCCCGACACCCTGCTCCCAAAGCAGGTGCGCTACCAGGCTGCGCTATACCCCGATGCAATCCTGACTTCCAAGCGGGATTGAGGATTTTATTTTTGATTGATAGCGGCGTCAAGTCGCTTATTGCCGTTTTTAGCTCCGCCGCCAAATCGTGCCTTGCGCGGAATCTTCGAGCACGATTCCCGCCTCTTGCAACACGGCGCGGATCCGATCGGCCTCGGACCAGTTTCGACCCTTGCGGGCGGCGGCGCGCTCGTCAATCAAGGCTTCTATCCGCTCCGAGCTATAATGGCTTTCGCCATCGACGGCGGATGCCTCGCCCGCCTCGGCCTGCAAGTAAGATTCCGTATCCGACTGCAATAAACCAAGCAGGCCGGCCAGATGGCGCAGGCTGGCTCCCAAGCGGACGGCGGCTTCCGGATCTTCGTTGCGCAGCCGGTTGAGTTCGCGCGCCAAGTCAAACAAAACCGCCAGCGCTTCCGGCGTGTTGAAATCGTCGTCCATCGCGCGCTCGAACCGGACCCGCCATTCCTCCGCAACGGGCGTTTCCACGACTGGCAACCCCCGCAAGGCCAGATACAGCCGGTCCAAGGACGCCTTGGCGTGATCCAAATTTTCATCGGCGTAATTCAACGGTCCCCGGTAGTGACTCGCCAGAATGAACAACCGCACCACCTCCGGCCGATAACGCCGCAACACCTCGCGCACGGTGAAAAAATTGCCCAGCGATTTGGACATTTTCTCTTCGTTGACCTGAACGAAGCCGTTGTGCATCCAGACGTTCACGTAACGGCGGCCGCTGGCGGCTTCCGATTGGGCGATCTCGTTTTCGTGGTGGGGAAATTTCAAGTCCATTCCGCCGCCGTGAATGTCGAAATGCTCGCCCAAGCAGCGGGTGGACATCGCCGAACATTCGATATGCCAACCGGGCCGACCGGTTCCCCACGGCGAAGCCCAACCCGGCTCGCCGGGCTTGGCGGCTTTCCACAACACGAAATCCAGCGGATCGTCCTTGGCCTGCTCGACTTCGACCCGAGCCCCAGCGCGCAAATCCTCCAGCTTTTTGTTGGCCAAGCGTCCGTAGCGCTCGAAGCGGCTGACATCGTAATAGACATCGCCGCCGCTCCCGACATAGGCGAATCCCTTATCGATCAAGCGCTCGATCATGGCGATCATCTCGGGCATCGCCCCGGTGGCGCGCGGCTCGTGAGTCGGCGGCACGATGCCGAGCGCGTCCAGATCTTCGTGCATGGCCTGAATGAAACGCGCGGTCAGCTGATTGAAATCCTCGCCGTTTTCCCGCGCCCGCTGGATGATTTTATCGTCGATATCGGTGATGTTGCGGACGTAGGTCACCTCGAAACCCTTGGCGCGCAACCAGCGCGCCACCACGTCGAAAACCACCATTACCCGCGCATGACCCACATGGCAGTAGTCGTAAACGGTCATGCCGCATACGTACATCCGCGCCTTGCCCGGCTCGATCGGCTGAAAAAGTTCCTTTTGACGGGTCAGGCTATTAAAGATTTGCAACATGCATCAATACTCTCGAAAAGGAAGGCGCGCGATGGGCTCGGGTGAGGTCAGCAGCGGGTTTGCAGCCGGCGGCGGACGGTTTCAGGCGGCAGCAGCGCCAGCAGGCGGGCCAACTCGGGGCCGTGCGTCTCGCCGGTCAGCGCGACCCGCAACGGCATGAATAGCGATTTACCCTTAAGCCCGGTTTGCTGCCGCAGCTCGGCGACCAGCGGCTGGTAAGCGACGCCGTGCCGGTCGTAGGCCACCAGCGCATGGCCGAAAAACGCGCGGCCGGCTTGCGCAAGGACCGCCTCGCCCTCGGCCCCTGGCGTCAGGTCTTCACCGAACAGCCGTTCCGCCCAAAAGGCGACATCGGCTGGAAAGCGAATATTGGGCCGGACCGTTTCAATAAACGCCTCGCTTAACCCGGCGGGCGCGCGCTGTTGCGCCGCCGTTCCCGCCCACGCCCACAATCGTTCCGAAGGCGCGTGCTGGACAGCCTCGCCTTGCCAGTGGAGCAATTGCGCTTCGTCGTAGCGAGCCGGAGCGCGGCCCAGATGCTCGGGCGAAAAATTCTCCGCCAATTCATCGGGTTCCATCCAGACGTCGCGCTCGTAAGCATGGCCGAGACGCGCCAGATAATTCAGCAAGGCTTCAGGCAGATAGCCGCCGGCGCGCAACTCCCGCACGCTGAGATCGCCCGCGCGCTTGGACAGCGGACCGCCGTCGGGTCCGACGATCAGCGCCAGATGGCCGTAACGGGGCGCGGGCAACTCCAGCGCCTCCAGCAGCAGCAACTGACGGGGCGTGTTGGCCAGATGGTCCTCGCCGCGCAAGACGTGGGTGATCGCCATCAGCGCGTCGTCCACCGCATTGGCGAAAAAAAACTGCGGCGTGCCGTCGGCCCGGCGGATGACAAAATCGCCGATATCGTCGCTGGCGAACCGCTGCGCCCCGCGCACCAGATCGGTGAATTCGACCGTTCGGCCCGCCGGCACGTGAAAGCGCAGCGTCGGCGATATACCGCGTTCGAGGCGGGCGCGGCGTTCGGCCTCGCTCAAGCGGGCGCAGGTTCCGGTATAGCGCGGCGGCCGACCGGCCGTCAGCTGCGCCTTGCGGCTCAAAGCCAGTTCGCCCGGCGTGCAAAAGCACGGATACACTCGTCCCGCCGCTTCCAGGCGCTGGTAAAACCGCGCATAAACCGTCGACCGTTCCGATTGCGCGTAGGGCGCTTGCGGCCCGCCGACTTCCGGCCCTTCCTGCCAATCCAGACCCAGCCAGCGCAAATCCTCCCGCAAGGCTTCCACGTATTCGGGACGGCTGCGCTCCCGGTCGGTATCCTCAATGCGCAACAAGAACCGACCCGAGCAGCGCCGGGCCAGCAGCGCGTTGAACAGGGCGGTCCGGACGTTGCCCAGATGGAGCAAACCCGTGGGACTGGGGGCAAATCGGGTTTTGATGTTTTCGGTGCTCATAGGGAAATCATGGTAACGGAAAGCGCCAGCGGTCACCAAATATGGCGGGGCGCGTTATCTCTGAACTATCATCCTGCATTGATCTTTTCAACCAGGACCTATTTCATCATGCAAATTCGACTCCCGATACTGGCCGCCGCCGTCCTCAGCCTGCTCGGCGCGGTCGCTCAAGCCGGCCCCCAGGTGCGGATGGAAACCAGCCTCGGCCCGATTACCTTGGAATTGGCCGCCGACAAAGCGCCCAAGACCGTCGAAAACTTTCTTGCTTACGCCCGCGAAGGCTTTTATAACGGCACAGTTTTCCATCGGGTCATCGACGGCTTCATGATTCAGGGCGGCGGCTTCACCGGCGATTTCCAGCAGAAGCCGACCCGCGCGCCGGTCGCCAACGAAGCGGACAACGGCCTTAAGAACCTGCGGGGCAGCATCGCCATGGCGCGCACCTCCGACCCGCAATCCGCCACCGCGCAATTCTTCATCAACGTCAAGGATAACGCCGCCTTGGATTACCGTTCGGCCACGCCGCAGGGTTGGGGTTATGCAGTGTTCGGCAAGGTCATCGACGGAATGGAGACCGTCGATAAAATCCGCAAGGTCGCCACCGGTTCCGGCGGACCCGGCGGCGGCTTCTCCGACGTGCCCACCACGCCGATCACCATCAAGACGGTGGAGATTTTAGCCGGCTCCACTCCCGCTCCCGCCGCCGCGCCTGCGGCGGCCGACGCGCCGAAGAAACCTTAAAATAACCGTTCGATAGCGAGTCCATCATCATGGTCAAATTACATACTTCACTGGGCATCATCAGCCTCGAACTCGTCTCCGCCAGCGCGCCGGCCACCGTCGCCAATTTTTTGCAATACGTCCGCGACGGCTTTTACGACGGGACCATTTTCCATCGCGTCATCCCTAATTTCATGATTCAAGGCGGCGGTCTCGGCCCTGGCATGACCGAAAAAACCACCCGTGCGCCGATCCGCAACGAGGCCGATAACGGGCTTAAAAATCAGGTGGGCGCCATCGCCATGGCGCGCACCGCCGACCCGCACTCCGCCACCGCGCAGTTCTTCATTAACGTTAAAAACAACGATTTTCTCGACCACCGCACCCCGACCAATCAAGGCTGGGGTTATTGCGTGTTCGGGCGGGTCACCGACGGAATGGATGTGGTGCACGCCATCGCCAAGGCGCCGACCACCAGCCGGAAAGGCCATCAAGATGTGCCCGTGGACGATGTGATCATCACCAAGGCCGAAATCGTCGGCGAGTAGGCGCTCATGACGACGGTCTTCATTTCCGACCTGCACCTCGATCCGGCGCGTCCGGAGACCACGGCTCACTTCCTGGTCTTCCTGGAGCAGCACGCCCGCCGCGCCGAGCGCTTATATATCTTGGGCGACCTCTTTGAGGCGTGGATCGGAGATGATGACGACGCCGCATTGGGACTTCAGGTGGTCGGGGCTTTGCGGAACCTGACGGACGCCGGCCTTCCGGTGTTTTTTCTTCACGGTAACCGCGATTTTTTGATCGGCGACCGCTTCGCCGAGGCCAGCGGCGTTCGCTTGCTGCCGGAAACCGAGCTCATCGATTTATACGGCGAAGCCGTGCTGCTGTTGCACGGCGACACCCTATGCACCGACGATCTGGAGTATCAAGCCTTTCGCGCGCAGGTTCGCGATCCGCTCTGGCAAACCCGCACGCTGGCGTTGCCGCTGGCCCAACGGCGCGCGCTGGCGAGTCAGTTGCGCGAAACCAGCCGCCAGGCCATGGGACAAAAAGCGGCCGATATCATGGACGTCAATCCCGCGGCGGTGGAGCGAGCCCTGAGAGCGCGCGGCGTCCGGCGCATGATCCACGGCCACACCCATCGGCCGGCCGTTCACGACTGGACGCTCGACGGCCTGTCGGCGCGCCGGGCGGTGCTCGGCGACTGGTACGGCCCAGCGGGGACCGTGCTGTGGTGCGACGGTGGCGGCTGGCGGCTGGAGTCTTTTCCCGCGACGGCCAGTTCGAACCGATGATTTTGCTCTCTCCAGTTCACCTGCCCTCGCTGACCCGGACCGATCCGGGCACTTTTCCTGCCTTAATGGATCTGTACGAGTGCAATTACATCAATATCCGCCGGTTGATCCCGGTCATGCCGCAACGGCCGGTCGCGCTGAGCTCGCGGATACCCGATGGCTTAGCCTTGCATTTCCGGTTGCTCGAACGCTTTCGCTACACCAGCGAAATGAGTTTGACCTATTGGTTCGGCGATGGGGACCAGGGTTTTGCCGAGCCCGATTTACGGATTCGCGTCTACCATGACGCGCGCATGGCCGAAGTGTTGAACGGCCAGCCGCGCCGTCTTCCCGCTTTCGACGCCGAGGCGCTTCACTGTCAAACCGCAAACAGCGTCTCACTGCTCCAGCGTTGGAAAATTAACCGATTTCTCTTTAAATGGCTGAATTACTGCCTGCGCCAGGGCCACCGTTTTCAACAACCTCTGTCCTTACCCAACTCAATTCCCCCATCCGTCCATAAAATTTAACCCGGTTTGCGTTCGAATAATTGACTAGCGTTGTCGGTTAATCTATTTTCCATAGTTAATAGTCTGGAATTCGTTGCCGATCAACACTAGCAGTAGGGTCATGTTTATGAGACTTTCCACGAAAGGTCGATATGCAGTTACCGCCATGATGCATTTGGCGATTCATGACCGATACGGTCCCGTCACTTTGGCGGAAATTTCCCAATGCCAGGGGATCTCTCTGTCCTATTTGGAGCAACTGTTCGCCAAATTGCGCAAGCGCAGCTTGGTCGAAGGCGTGCGCGGTCCGGGCGGCGGCTACCGTCTGGCCCGGTTTCCCGATCAGATCACGGTTGCCGACATCATCAGCGCGGTCGACGAACGATTGGATGCGACCCGTTGTTTCGGTCACGAAAATTGCCAGGAAGGCCGGCGGTGTCTGACCCACGAACTGTGGACCGATCTCAGCCGCCAGATTTTCACTTTCCTGGAAGGGATCACGCTGGCGCAATTCGTCGAACGGCCGGCGGTCTGCGAGGTCGTGCGCCGCCAGAACACCACGCGCAGCAGGCGCGAGCGCAATCCCAGCGCGCCGATCTCGATCCCCATCGCGGTCGTGTGAGCGTTTGCATGATGGCCTGATGCGGTTGCCTGTCTACCTGGACTACGCCGCAACCACGCCGGTCGATCCGAGGGTGGCGGATCTACTCGGTCGCTGTTTGACCCAAGACGGTCTGTTTGGCAACCCCTCTTCCAGCACCCATCACTTCGGCCGACGCGCCGCCGAAGCGGTCGAAACCGCTCGGGGACAGGTCGCCGCCCTGCTTCACGCCGATGCCCGCGAAATCGTTTGGACTTCGGGCGCGACCGAATCCAACAATTTGGCTTTAAGGGGCGTCATGCGCGCTCACCGTCGCCGGGGCCGCCATCTGATCACGAGTAAAACCGAACACAAAGCGGTGCTCGACGTTTGTCGCGGGTTGGAGCAGGACGGTTGTTCGGTCACCTATCTGGATCCCGAACCTGACGGGTCCATCACCCTCGAACGCTTGGCGGACGCGCTGCGGCCCGACACTCTTTTAGTGTCCTTGATGCACGTCAATAACGAAACCGGCGTGGTGCAGGATTTAGAAGCGGTCGGCGCGCTGACTCGCTCGCGGGGTATTTTGTTGCACGTCGACGCCGCGCAAAGCGCCGGCAAGCTGCCCATCGATCTGAGCGCCTCCGCTATCGATCTCATGAGCCTCAGCGCGCACAAACTATACGGTCCCAAAGGCGTCGGCGCGCTGTTCGCGCGGCAGCGACCGCATCAGGTGCGCCTGGAACCTCTATTGCGCGGCGGCGGACAGGAACGCGGTTTGCGCGCTGGCACCTTGGCGGTCCACCAGATCGTCGCCATGGGTGAGGCTTGCCGGATCGCGCGCGTTGAAATGGATCACGATCAAAGCCGCCTCCAAGCTTTACGCGACCGCCTATGGCAAGGATTGGCCCACTTGGGGGCCGTGATCCTGAACGGACATCCGCGGCGGTATTGGCCAGGCATTCTCAACCTCAGCTTTTCAGGCGTCGCCGCTGAAGCCTTGCTGGCGGATTTGCCCGAAATTGCCCTCGCCACCGGCTCCGCCTGCGCCTCCGCGAGCGCGCAAGCCTCGCACGTCCTGCGCGCCATGGGTTGCGACGCCGCGCGCTCGCGCGGCGCGATCCGCTTCAGTCTGGGCCGTTTCACCACTGCGGCGGAAATCGATTACACCGTTCAGGCGGTCGGCGCGGCCGTCGCGCGCCTGCGGGCGCTGTCGCCATTTTGGCCGAGCGGCAACCTCGAATCTCTTTCCGTCGATTGGGGAGCGCCCGCGCGGACGGGCTAAAACTCCAGCCAGCGCCGGACGGCTGATTCCTAAACCTGCGGAGCGATTGCCGATGAATCTTGAGGAACAGCGCTTGATGATCGGATTAATCCGAAACCGGCGCTGGGCCGCGCTGGCGACCCAAGGTCCGGACGGACCGGAAGCATCCTGGGTCGCTTATATCCCGGAACTCGATTGCAGCGGTTTTTTGTTGCACGTCAGCACGCTGGCGGCGCACACCCGTAACCTGTTAGCCTCTCCGCGCGCCGGTCTGGCCATCAGCGCGCCGGAGCGGGAGGACGAAGACCCGCAAACGCTGGCGCGAGTGCTGATTCAGGGCGAGGTCGCGCCGATCCCCAAGGACGCCTCGGATTATCCGGCAGCGGCGCGGCGCTATCAGGAACGGCTGCCCGCGTCGACGCCGCGCTTCGACTTTGAGGATTTCTTGCTGCTGCGCCTGAATCCGCTGCGGGTGCGGTTCGTCGGTGGTTTCGCCCGCGCCTACACCTTGGACGCTCCGGCCTTGCGGGCGGCGGCTCAGCGCACCAGTTGATTGAGATCGAAGATCGGCAGCAGGATGGCCAAGACGATGATCAGCACCACGCCGCCCATCACCAGGATCAATACCGGCTCGAATATACCCAGCAAGGCGGCGATCAGCGTTTCCGTTTCCCGTTCCTGCTGGATCGCGGCCCGTTCCAGCATATTTTCCAACCGGCCGCTGGCCTCGCCGCTGGCGATCAACTGCACTGTCATCGGCGGAAAATAGCCGCTGGCGCTGATCGATTTATTCAGGCTGGCCCCTTCCTTGACCCGCGCCGCCGCTTGTTCGACCGCCTCTCGCATCGGGAGGTTGCTGACCACCTGGGTGGAAATCCGCAGCGCTTCCAGCACCGGCACGCCGCTGGCCATCAGGATACTGAAGGTGCGGGCGAAACGCGCGGTATTCGCTCCGCGAACCAGCCGCGCCACCAACGGCAGGCGCAACAAGGTTTGATGGACGCGCCGGCGAAATCCGATCCGCCGCAGCGCCAACATCCACGCCACCCCTCCCGAAACCAGCAAGACCAACAACAGCCCGCCGTTCTGGCGCAAAAACTCGCTCAAGCCGATCAAGCCTCGGGTCAGCGCCGGCAAGCGCTGGTTGAGGCTGCTGAACACTTGCACCACCTGCGGCACCACGTAGGTCAGCAAGCCGGCGACCACCAAGACGGCCACGCCGGTCAACAGCAAAGGATAAAACAGCGCCAGTCCGACCTTTTGGCGCATCTGCTGGCGGGCCTCGGTGTAATCGGCCAGCCGCTCGAACACCACTTCGAGATGGCCCGATTGTTCGCCGGCGGCCACCGTCGCCCGATACAGTTCCGGAAAGACTTGCGGAAAATCGCCGAGCGCGGTGGCCAGCGTATGCCCTTCCAGCACGCGCGCGCGCACCGCCATCATCAAACCGCCCAACCGCGCCCGATCGGCTTGCCTCGCCACCGCGCCCAATGCCTCTTCCACCGGCAAGCCCGAGCCCACCAGCGTCGCCATCTGCCGGGTCAGCAGCGCCAGATCGGTCGCGCTGACCCGCATTCCCCAAAGCCGCTGGCTGCGCCGCCGCTCCCGGCTGGCGACTTCCTCGACGCCGAGCGGATTCAACCCCCGCTCGCGCAGCGCCTGCCGGGCCAAGCGTGGCGTTTCGGCTTCGATCAACCCCTTGGCTTGGCGTCCCCTGACGTCCAGCGCGACATATTGAAACGCGGGCACTAAGCCTCCTGGGTCACCCGCACCAGTTCCGCCAAAGCCGTATCGCCGGCCAGCACCCGGCGGCGGCCGTCATCGCGGATGCTGGGGCTGAATTTGCGGGCGTGTCGTTCGAGATCCAGTTCGCCCCGCCCTTCGTGAATCATCGTCTGCATCGCCTCGTCCACCAGCACCAGCTCGAAGATCCCGGAACGGCCGCGATAGCCGGATTGATTGCATTGATCGCAGCCTACCGGCGTGTAGATGGTCGGAGGAACGGTCGGGTTGACGCCGAGCACCTCGCAGTCGCCGGCGCTGGCGTGATGGGGATGCTTGCAACTGGGACAAAGCCGGCGCACCAGCCGTTGGGAGATCACGCCGACCAACGAGGAGGACAGCAGGAACGGCTCGACGCCCATATCGCGCAAGCGGGCAATCGCCCCGACCGCGCTGTTGGTGTGCAAGGTCGACAGCACCAAATGACCGGTGAGCGAGGCTTGCACCGCGATTTCGGCGGTTTCCAAATCGCGGATTTCGCCGACCATCACCACGTCCGGATCCTGGCGCAAAATCGCCCGCAACCCTCGGGCAAAGGTCATCTCCACCTTGGTGTTGACCTGAGTTTGGCTGATCCCGTCAAGGTAATACTCAATGGGATCCTCGACCGTCATGATGTTGCGCTTGCGGTCGTTGAGCCGGGTCAGCCCCGCGTACAGCGTGGTGGTCTTACCGGAACCGGTCGGGCCCGTGACCAGCAAAATGCCGTGCGGGCGCTGGATCAACCGGCTCAAGCGGGCTTCACTGTTGGGCTCCATGCCCAAATGCCGCAAATCCAAGCGCCCTTCGCGCTTGTCCAGCAAGCGCATCACCACCCGCTCGCCGTGGCCGGTCGGCAAGGTCGAGACGCGAACGTCCACCGGCCGGCCCGCGACCCGCAACGAAATGCGGCCGTCTTGCGGCAGCCGCTTCTCGGCGATATCGAGATGGGCCATGACCTTGACCCGCGAGACCAGCAGCGGCCCCAAGGCGCGGGGCGGTTGCAGCGCCTCGCGCAGCACTCCATCGACCCGAAACCGAATCATCAGTCGGTTTTCGAACGACTCGATATGAATGTCGGAGGCATTTTCCTTGATCGCGCCGGTCAACAGCGCGTTGATCAAGCGGATGATCGGAGCGTCATCGGCGCTTTCCAGCAAATCTTCGGGTTCCGGCAGGTTGAGCGAGATTTGATCGAGATCGATCTCCTCGCCCAAATCCTCCATCATTCGGGCCGCGCCGTCGCTGTCACCCTCGTAGCTGTCTTGCAACATGCGCTCGAAATGATCCGCCGCCACCATGACCGGACGCAGCGGGATGTTCAAGAAGCGACGCAATTCGGTGAGGCTTTGGGCGCTGATGCCGGGTCGGTAAGCGACGGTGACCTTGCCGTCTTCTTCATCGACCACCAACACCCCATGCCGTTTGGCGAAGGCGTAAGGCAAGGTCCGGAGCGCGCTTTCCTCGCCCCCGTCCGGCGTGGCGGATAGCGGCTCGGCGCTCATCGATTGCCAAAACCGAATTCCGCCGATTCAGCGTCCGCGGCCGGACGCGGCGGCGGGGCGGTCGGGGCGGGCGCGGAAACTGCGGGCTCTTGCAAGCGCTCCACCGGCTTTTCCGCCCGCTCCGCCGTCGGTGGCGGGGCCGGCCTGACCGGCGGAGGAATATTGAGCACCGTGCCTTGACGCTGGACTTCCTGCTCCAACTTCAGCAGGGGCGATTGCTCGCCGGGCAAGAGAAAATCGGTGTCCCGCTGGCGGGCGGCGAGCTGTTGGTCGCGGATATAACTGTATTTATCGCTGGTATACAGCGTGCTCTGCGCCGGATCGCGCAAGATCACCGGATGCAGAAAAACCATCAGATTGCGCTTGAGCCGGTTGGTATCGCGGTATTTGAACAGATTACCCACCACGGGCACATCGCCCAGCACTGGGACTTTTTGCGCGCTCTCGCTGCGGGTTTCATCGATCAATCCCCCCAAAACCAAAACTTGTCCGTTTTCCACCAGCACCTTGGTTTTGATCGACCGCTTGTTGGTGGTGGGTCCCTGGGTCGCGGCGGTGGCTGTCGGCACCACGTTGGAAACTTCCTGGGCGATTTCCAATTTGACGGCGTTGCCTTCGTTGATCTGCGGCTTGACCTTTAAGGTAATGCCGACATCTTGGCGCTCGATGGTCTGAAACGGCCCGCCGGACTGCAAGCCGCTATTATTATTGTTATTTGAAGTGTTCGGAGTGCTGGTGGTGGAAGTGGTGTAGGTGCCGGTCACGAACGGCACGTTCTGGCCGACCACGATTTCCGCTTCCTCGTTGTCCAGCGTCACCACCGTGGGCGTGGACAAGACATTGGTGCCCGCATCCTTGGCCAGCGCGCTGAGCAACAGGCCGAAACCGCTGCCCCCCACGCCGAGTTGCAGGCCCTTGGGAATGCCATCCAGCGTCGAACTGAGAACCGAATTATCGTCGATGATCGCCGAACGGACATTTCTCCCCACGCCGAGCACGTTGGCCAGACTGTTGTTGCCGACATCGAAGTTGGTGAAACCGATGGCATTGTTACCGCCGACCCCCCACTGGACCCCCAACTCAGCGGTCTTCTCGGCGGAAATCTCGGCGATGATCGCCTCCACCAACACCTGAGCCCGGCGCACGTCCAGTTGAGCGATTACCGTGCGCAAGGACTGAATCAATTCCGGCGGCGCGGTGATGACCAAAGAATTGGTGGCTTCATCCGCTTGAATATCGACCAAGCCTCCCCCGCCGCTGCTACCGCCGCCGGGCGGCGGCGCGCCCTGCCCGCCTGGTCCGCCTGCGGGCGTGTTAAGGGACGCTTCATTGCTCAGGCTTTTACTGACCCCCTGCAATACGTTCACCAAATCCTTGGCCTTGGCGTATCGCAAATAAACCACCTGGGTGTTTCCACTGCTGCTCACCGGCGTATCCAAATGGGAAATCAGCGTCCGCAACCGCACCCGAGAGGATTTATCGCCGCTGAGGAGGATGCTGTTGGTGCGCTCGTCCGCGACCATGCGCGGCGGGGTGCCGACAGGGGCCTGATCGCCCTTGACCTTATTTTGTTCCAGCGTGCCGAGCACCCGCACGATCTCGCTGGCCGGCGCATGGCGCAAGGGAACGATTTCAATCTCTTCGTTGCTGGCCAGATCGATCCGGCCGATGATGCTGGCCACCCTTTCGACGTTGGCGGCGGTATCGGAAACGATCAGCACGTTGGTCGGAGTGTAGGCCGCCAAATGCCCTTGCGGCGGGATCAACGGCCGCAGGATCGGCACGATTTGGGCGACCGAAACGTTTTGAACTTGGATGATCCGGGTGACGATTTGATCGGCCTCGATGACTCTGCGCCCATCGACGGTCGGAATGCTCTCTTGCTTGGCCCCGGCCGCCGGCACGATTTTAACGGTGTTACCGCTGGGAACAGCGGCGAAGCCGTGCACGCCCAACACGGCCAGGAATACTTCGTACAGTTCCCTCTCGTCCATCGGCTTGGACGAAATAATCGTCACCCGGCCCTTGACGCGGGGATCGACGATGAAGTTCTTGCCGGTCAAAACCGACATGCTCTCCACCAAGGCGTTGATATCGGCATCCTTGAGATTGAGCGTCACCGGAGCGGCGGCGGCCGCAAACGTCAAAAACCAACCCAGCAACAGCCCGCCCAAAACCGGGCGGCCTTTGCGATGCTTGCGACAAGAGGTCAATCTGCTCAGCCAGTTATTCATCATCAATCGCCAATGGTCGCGCGCCGAATGTAGAACGACACAT
>DJIW01000116.1:25651-25957 GCA_002433805.1 Competibacteraceae bacterium UBA6584
TCGCCAATGGTCGCGCGCCGAATCCACGCCGGCGCTCCCTATTTGCTCATTTAACGGCCGGCCCGCCCAAGGAAAACGCCAAGGGCATTTCAACGCCGTTGCGCAGGACGCGGACGCTGACTCGTTCGGCCGCCATCGACTCGTGCAACAGACCGAACCCTTGCATCGGATTATGGAGGCGGGCGCCGTTGACTTCGGTGATCACATCACCGCTTTTAAGGCCCAATTGCGCCATCAAATCCCGCTCTCGGCCGGGGCGCAATCGCAATCCGAGAAACTGGCCGTTTTGCAAGTGCGGGCTGGTGC
>DJIW01000116.1:26119-26492 GCA_002433805.1 Competibacteraceae bacterium UBA6584
TTTTGCAAGTGCGGGCTGGTGAAGGCGATATCCTCCAAAGCGCCCGGCCGGTCCGCCATGCCGCGCAAGCGCGAGGCGATCTTGGCGGCGTCAATGAGTTGCGGGCCGTCGGGAGCTTTCGACTGCTCGGGTGGAGGCGCTGGCGCCGGCTCGCCCGGCGCCTCATCGGGAGCGGCGGGCAATTCGTCGGCGGAGGACTTGGCCGTCTCTTCCAAACGGGGCAGATTGAGCGTCTGCTGCTGACCGCCGTTCGATACGACGACTCTGTCGCGTTGGATTTGATCCAGACGAGCGCCGCCGGGCAAGGCTTCGCCCACGCGATAGCTCCGTTCCAAACCCGATCCTTCGGCAATCAACGCCAGCGCCTTAGCGC
>DJIW01000028.1 GCA_002433805.1 Competibacteraceae bacterium UBA6584
ATCATGGTCGGCGAAATCCGTGACCTGGAAACCGCCGAAATCGCCATCAAGGCGGCGCAAACCGGCCACATGGTGCTTTCGACCCTGCATACCAACAGCGCGCCGCAGACTCTCAGCCGCTTAATGAACATGGGGGTCGCGCCTTATAACATCGCCTCCAGCGTCACCCTCATCATCGCCCAACGCCTGGCGCGCCGCCTGTGTCAGCACTGTAAGGAGGAAATCAAAATTCCACCGGAGGAGCTGACCAATCAGGGCTTTCGCGAGGATGAGTTGCCAGAACTGATCATTTTCAAAGCCGTGGGCTGCGATCAATGCAACCACGGCTACAAGGGCCGAGTCGGCGTTTATGAAGTCCTGCCGATCTCCGAAGAAATCGGCCGCATCATCATGGAAAGCGGTAACGCCCTGCAGATCGCCGAACAGGCGCGGAAAGAGGGAATCAACGACCTGCGCCGGTCAGGTCTCAACAAAGTCCGCATGGGGCTTACCAGTTTAGAAGAAATCAACCGAGTAACAACGGACTAACGGTCGTGGCCAAACAACCTACGCTAGCCAAAACCAAGGCGAAACCAGAAGAACCTACCTTCAAATGGGAAGGAACCGACAAACGGGGCGCCCGCATCAAGGGTGAATTGCGGGCGGCCAACCAAAGCATGATCAAGGCCGAACTTCGCCGTCAGGGCATCATCCCGCTTCGGGTCCGGAAAAAATCCAAACCCCTGCTCGCGTTCGGCGATAGCATAAAATCCAAAGATATCATGCTGTTCACCCGCCAACTCTGCACCATGCTGGGCTCCGGCATCGCGGTGGTGCAAGCCTTGGACATGGTCGGCAACAGCAACAGAAAACCCAAGGTCAAGGAATTGATCTTGAATATTAAGGGCGATGTGGAAAGCGGCACCTCGCTGTCCAAGGCCATGGCCAAGCACCACCTCTATTTCGACGATCTTTATTGCAGCCTGGTTCACGCCGGCGAGGAGGCCGGCGTACTCGAAGTCTTACTTGATAAGATCGCCACGTATCTCGAAAAATCCGAGGCCTTAAAAGCGAAGGTCAAGAAAGCCTTGACCTATCCCGCCATCGTGTTGGTATTCGCTTTCGTGGTGACCGCGATTCTATTGATCTTCGTCATTCCAACTTTTGAAGATCTGTTCAAGGGTTTCGGCGCCGAACTGCCGGCGCTGACCCGCTTCGTCATCCAAGTTTCGCAAGCTTTTCAAGAGTATTGGTATTTAATCCTGGGCGCGCCTATTGTCGCTATCGTCAGTTTCATCCAGGCGCGCAAGCGTTCCGAAGCATTCCGAAAATGGCTGGACCGGATGGTCCTTAAATTGCCGCTGATCGGCGATCTGGTCGCCACCGCCGCCAACGCCCGCTTCGCGCGCACCTTGTCCACGTTGTTCAGCGGCGGCGTGCCGCTGGTGGACGCCATGGTGAGCGTGGCCGGCGCCACCGGCAATTACGTTTACGAAAAAGCCGTTTTGGACATGCGCGACGCGGTTTCCATCGGCCAGCAACTGAATTTCGCCATGCGTCAAAGCAGCCTGTTTCCCGACATGGTGATTCAGATGGTGGCCATCGGCGAGGAAGCCGGTTCGCTCGGCGACATGTTGGCCAAGGTCGCGGATTTCTACGAAGCGGAAGTCGATCAAAAAGTCGATACGCTGACCACCATGATCGAGCCGCTGCTGATGGCCTTCCTGGCCGGCATCGTCGGCACGCTGGTGATCGCCATGTACCTGCCGATCTTCAAGCTGGCCTCGGCGGTCTGACGGCGTCGATCCGATGCCGTTACTGGAACCGCTGGCCGCGTCTCAGGCGTTGTTTACCGTTTTAGCCATCCTTTTGGGGCTGATGGTCGGCAGCTTCCTGAACGTGGTGATCTATCGCTTGCCGCTGATCATGGAGCGGCAGTGGCGGGCGCAGTGCGCGGAGCTGCTCGAACAACCCGACTCAGCCGCCGGCACGCCGGCCTTGAGCCTGTGGGGTCCGCGCTCGCAATGTCCGCAATGCGGGCATTTGATCGCGGCGGTGGAAAATATTCCACTGTTTAGCT
Organism: Competibacteraceae bacterium UBA6584; assembly: GCA_002433805.1. Lineage (GTDB taxonomy): Bacteria > Pseudomonadota > Gammaproteobacteria > Competibacterales > Competibacteraceae > Competibacter_A. The sequence continues at coordinate 2,060 of DJIW01000028.1, forward strand.
TTATCCGGCAGCGCGGCCGCTGCGCTCACTGTCGCGCCTCCATCAGCATCCAATATCCCTTGGTGGAACTGGCCAGCGGCATTTTGGCCGGCATCGTCGCCTGGAAGTTCGGATTCGGCTGGCCGGCGGCGGCGGCGCTGGTTTTTACCTGGATTTTGCTGGCGGCGAGCGTCATCGACTTTCATCATCAACTGTTGCCTGACGATCTGGTGCTGCCTCTGCTCTGGCTCGGTTTGGCCACGGCGCTGTCCGGGTGGTTCGCGCCTTTGCCGAGCGCGGTGATAGGCGCGATGGCAGGCTACCTTTCACTTTGGTCTGTATACCAACTTTTTCGCTTGTTGACCGGCAAGGAAGGCATGGGGCATGGCGACTTTAAACTGTTGGCGGCGCTCGGCGCGTGGACCGGCTGGGAATACCTGGTCACCATCATCATCCTATCTTCGATGGTGGGCGCGGTTTTCGGCGTGGCGCTAATGGTGTTTCGGGGACGGGAGCGCCAGGTTCCGATGCCGTTCGGCCCCTTTCTGGCCGCCGCTGGTTGGATCGCGCTGCTCTGGGGCGAGACAATCCATCGAATCTATTTGAACTGGTTGGGATTTTGAACGTGCTGGTGATCGGCTTGACCGGCGGCATCGGCAGCGGCAAGACCGCCGTCAGCGACCGGTTCGCGCGCCGTGGCGTGCCCGTCATCGATACCGATCTCATCGCCCGCGAACTGGTCGAGCCCGGCCAACCGGCCTTGGCGGAAATCGTTGCCGCCTTTGGCCTGGCTTGTTTGGACGCCGCAGGCCGGCTGCGGCGTGATTACCTGCGCGAGCGGGTTTTTACCGATCCCGAAGGCCGCCGGCGGCTCGAAGCAATTTTGCATCCCCGCGTTCGGACGGCGATGCGGGTTCGCGTCGCCAGTTTGGACGCGCCTTACTGCCTGGTGGTGATTCCGCTGTTGGTGGAAACGGGCATGACCGATTGGGTGGATCGGATTGTGGTGGTCGACGCGCCGGAATCCGAGCAGATTCGCCGGGTCATGGCGCGGGACGGGGCCAGCGAGCAACAGGCCCGCCGGATTCTGGACGCGCAAGCTCAGCGCGATGAACGCCTGTCTCACGCGGATGACGTATTGGAAAATACCGGCGACCTGGATGCGTTAGACGACCGCATAGCGGTGTTGCACGAGCGTTATTTGGCTTTGGCTGAAGCCAAGCCGTGAAGGCGAAGGCAATGGACTAGCCTGCAACGTTCGGAGCTCCTTTCTTTGCATTTTAGCTTGTTGCGCTGTAACCAACGTCCTTGCGCGCGAGGTTTTGCGTGTTTCAAACCGTCTGTTACGAACAACCGCTCAACGAACGAGTTCGCTCGCTATTGCGACTGGAGTTTTTGTTTCAACAGGTCGAATACGCCATCGAAAAGCCGTCGACATGGGATACGCGCGTGGCCTTGCAGGGTTTATTCGATATTCTGACGTTGACCGTGCGTAATGAATTCAAACGGGAGTTGCTCAAGGAGCTCGACCGCCACGCGACCACCCTGGGCCGGCTACGGCAAACCCCCCGAATCGATGTGGCCGCCCTCGACCGCGTGCTGGCGGAAATCGGCGGGGTGATCGATCAAGTGCGCCGCCAAGACAACCAGTTGCAAGAAGCGGTGCGGCAAACCGACTTTTTGAGCGCTGCTTACAAGCGCAGCCACGCGCCCGGCGGTTCCTGTCAGTTCGATGTCCCCGCTCTCCATCATTGGTTACAGTTCGACTATCCGACGCGCGTCGATCATCTGCGCACTTGGCTGTCGCCCTTTAGCTCGATGCGGTCCGCGATCACGCTGATCCTTCGGATGATCCGCGATAGCGCAACACCAAAACCCGAAGTCGCCGCGCAGGGCTTTTTCCAACGCGCGTTGGACAGCGTGTCCCCCCACCAATTGATTAGGGTGCTGATGCCCGCCGGCCAACCCTGTTTTCCCGAAATCAGCGGCGGCCGGCACCGCTTCACCATCCACTTTCTGGAACAGCCCGATCCCAATTTGCGCGCGGTTCAGAGCACGGCCGATATCGCCTTCGAACTCGCGTGCTGCGCGATCTGAAAGCTCGCGATCAGCTGCGTGATAATCGCTTGGTCGGCGGCGGGAAACGGGAAGGCGGGCAAATCCGACGCTTTCACCCAAGCCAAGGGTTGGCCTTCGCGGCCGCGCGGTTCTCCCCGGTAGGCGAGCACCCGCCACACTTCGAGCGAAACGGTTTTATCGGAATACGCATGATCCACTCGCAACCAAGGTTCGGCGGTTTGCAATTGGATTCCGAGTTCTTCAAACAATTCGCGCCGCAGCGCGGCCTCGACCGTTTCACCCGGTTCCAGCTTGCCGCCGGGGAACTCCCACAATCCGCCTTGATGGGCCTGTCGGGGCCGCCGGGCGATCAGCACCGCGCCGGTATCGTCGCTGATAATGCCGACCGCCACTCGCACGGCCGGCCCGACCCAGGCCGCGCTCATGTCCGATACTCGGCGTTGATGCGCACATAATCGAACGATAAGTCGGTCGTCCAAATCCGCGCGCTGGCGCCGCCTCGCCCCAATGCCACCCGGATGGTGATTTCGGATTGCCGCATGACCTGCTGGCCTTGCGCTTCCGTATAATCCGCCGCGCGGCCGCCCTCGCGGACAAGGCAAAGCCCGTCAAGATGGATCGCAACCCGCTCCAGGTTCAAATCCGACAAGCCGGCCCGGCCCACCGCCGCCAGAATTCGCCCCCAATTGGGATCGGAGGCGAAGAAGGCGGTCTTGATCAGCGGCGAATGGGCTATGGTGTAGGCCACTTGCCGGCATTCCGCCTCATTCACCCCCCCTTCGACCGCGACCGTGATGAACTTGGTCGCGCCCTCGCCATCGCGGATGATGGCTTGAGCCAACTCGATGCAGACTTCGCGCAACAGCGTGGCAAACGGGTCGCATTCGCCGCTGTGCTCGGAGATCGCCACGCCGGCTCGGCCCGTCGCCAACAGCACGCAAGCATCGTTGGTCGAGGTATCGCCATCCACCGTGATGGCGTTAAACGACTCGGCGGCTGCGGCGGCTAACATCCGCTGTAACGCGGCTTGAGACACGGCGGCGTCGGTGGCGATAAAGGCGAGCATGGTGGCCATGTCCGGCCGGATCATCCCCGCGCCCTTGGCGATGCCGGTCACCGTCACCGGCTTGCCGTCGATGAGCGAGCTCCGCGTCGCCCATTTAGGCCGGGTGTCCGTAGTCATGATCCCGCGAGCCGCATCCTCCCAACCCTCCGGTCGCAACGCCGCCAGCGCGGCCGGCAATCCCGCGATCAAGCGCGAAAGGGGCAGCGGTTCGCCGATGACGCCGGTCGAAAACGGCAGTACCTCCTCCGTCGAACAAGCGGTCTGTTCGGCCAAGGCCCGACAGCTCGCCTCAGCGTCCAACAGACCCTGCCGGCCGGTGCCGGCGTTGGCGTTGCCGGTATTGATCACCAAATAGCGGGGACGGGCGGCGGCCAAATGCGCGCGCGCGACCGTCACCGGAGCCGCGCAAAAGGCATTTTGAGTGAATACGGCGGCGGCCTCGGTTCCAGCGGCGGCCTCAATCACCACCAGATCGCGGCGGTCGGGATACTTGATGCCGGCGCAAACGGTCCCCAATCGAATGCCATCGACAGTCAGCGGTTCCATTCGAAGCTCCCGTTCAACCCAACTGACCGTGGCAATGCTTGTACTTTTTACCCGAACCGCAAGGGCACGGCTCGTTGCGGCCGACCTTGCGGCCTTCGCGCACGAACGGGGTGTGAGATTCCACGGGATAACGAGCCTCACCGGCGCCCAAAGCGTCCTCCTGGGCCTCGCCCTCGGCCAACGCCGACACTTCGGCATGCTCGAAATGCAAGGCCGAAGGCTCCGGCCGGCGCGGCGCGGGAATCGGCTCCGGCTCGGTCTGGAATTCGGCGCGCGCCATGAAACCGACCGCTTCCTGGTGGATGCGCTGGACCAGCGCTTGGAACATCTCGAAGGCTTCGCGCTTGTACTCCTGTTTGGGATTCTTTTGAGCATAACCGCGCAAATGAATGCCTTGGCGCAAATAATCCATGGCGGCCAGATGCTCGCGCCAGTGCGCGTCCAGGACTTGCAACAGCACCGCCTTTTCGAACTGGCGCATCCAAGGCGCGCCGACCAGCCCCTCCTTGCTGGCATAGGTTTGTTCCAGTTCACGGTGAATCCGTTCGCGCAGCGGCTCCTCATGCAAATTGGTGTCCGCCTCCAACCAGCTTCGCACCGGCGCTGACAAGCCGAATTCCTTTTCCAGGGCCTCCTCCAACCCGGCTGCGTTCCACTGCTCCTCAAGGCTCTGGGGAGGAATATAAGCATCGATCACTTGCTTGAGCACATCGGCGCGCATGTTGCCGAGCGTCGCCGAAACGTCCTCGGCTTCCATCAGCTCGTTGCGCCAGGCATACATCACCTTGCGTTGGTCGTTCGCCACATCGTCGAACTCCAACAGGTTCTTGCGGATATCGAAGTTGTGCGCTTCGACCTTGCGCTGGGCGTTCTCGATGGCTTTGGTCACCCAGGGATGCTCGATGGCCTCGCCTTTTTCCATCCCCAATTTTTGCATCAGTCCCGCCACCCGGTCGGAGGCGAAAATCCGCAAGAGGTTATCTTCCAGCGCCAGATAAAACCGGCTGGAGCCGGGGTCGCCCTGCCGGCCGGACCGGCCGCGCAACTGGTTGTCGATGCGCCGCGATTCATGGCGTTCGGTGCCGACCACGTGCAAGCCGCCGGCGGCCACCACCTGCTCGTGCCGCGTCTGCCAGTTTCGCTTCGTTGCTTCCACGGCGGATTCGGTCGCCTCCGCCTCCAGGGTCTTCAACTCAGCTTGCAAGTTGCCGCCCAATACGATATCGGTGCCGCGGCCGGCCATGTTGGTGGCGATGGTGACGGCCCCCGGCTGGCCGGCTTGGGCGATGATCTCGGCTTCGCGTTCGTGCTGCTTGGCGTTCAACACCTGATGGGGAATTTTCTCCTTCTCCAGCAGTCGGGCGAGCAATTCCGACACTTCGATCGAGGTGGTGCCGACCAAGGCCGGCTGGCCGCGCTGGCGGCAATCGCGGATATCGGCCAGCACCGCCTCGAATTTCTCCTGTTGGGTTAGAAACACCAGATCGCCCAAGTCCTTGCGGATCATCAGCAAATGGGTGGGCACCACCACCACCTCCAAACCGTAGATTTGCTGGAACTCGAAGGCCTCGGTATCGGCGGTGCCGGTCATGCCGGCCAGTTTTTGATAGAGGCGGAAATAATTTTGAAAGGTGATCGACGCCAGGGTTTGATTTTCAGCCTGGATCGACACCCGCTCCTTGGCTTCGATAGCCTGATGCAAACCGTCCGACCAACGCCGGCCGGGCATGGTGCGGCCGGTAAACTCATCGACGATGATCACCTCGCCGTCGCGCACGATGTATTCGACATCCTTGTGAAACAGGGCGTGCGCTCGCAAACAGGCGTTGAGATGGTGGAACACGCCGAGGTTGGCGGCGTCGTACAAGCTTTCGTTGCCCTGCAACAAACCGCCTTCCACCAGCAGATCCTCGACCCGTTGGTGGCCGTCCTCGGTCAAATAAACCTGCTTGGCTTTCTCATCGACCCAGTAGTCGCCCGGCCCTTCTTCTTCTTTCTGACGGGTCAACTTCGGCACGATTTCATTCACCCGGCGATAAAGGTCCGAGCTTTCCTCGGCTGGGCCGGAGATGATCAGCGGCGTGCGCGCCTCGTCGATCAGGATCGAATCCACCTCGTCCACCAGCGCGTAATGGAGCGGCCGCTGCACCTTTTGCTCCAAGCCGAAGGCCATGTTGTCGCGCAAATAGTCGAAGCCGTATTCGTTATTGGTCCCATAAGTGATGTCCGCACCGTAAGCCGCCCGCTTCTCCTCGGGGCTCATTCCGGCGACCACCACCCCGACGCTCATCCCCAGAAAGCTATAAATCTGCCCCATCCATTCGGAGTCGCGCCGGGCCAGATAATCGTTGACGGTCACCACGTGGACGCCCTTGCCGGTCAGGGCGTTGAGATACACCGGCAGCGTCGCGACCAAGGTCTTGCCCTCGCCGGTGCGCATTTCGGCGATCTTGCCTTCGTGCAAGACCATGCCGCCGATCAACTGCACGTCGAAATGCCGCATTTCCAAGGTCCGCTTGCTCGCCTCCCGCACCACGGCGAAGGCTTCGGGCAACAGCGAATCAAGCGGCTCGCCCTTGGCCAGCCGGCTTTTGAATTCGTCGGTCTTGGCGCGCAATTGCGCATCGCTCAACGCGGCGATGGCCGGCTCCAGGGCATTGATCCGCTCCGCCACCTTGCGCATGGGGCGAAGCACCCGGTCGTTGCGACTACCAAATAAAGATTTCAGAATGTTCATCAATCGTGAGCCTTTCCTTCGTCGCTCGAACAAACGCTAGTCAAGCTGTGAGATCAGTTCGGACAAACGGAAATCATAACTCAGCGGCGGGATTTTTGCGTGAGGCGCGGCGCGGGCGACGGGCTTAAAAACGAAAACGGCTTTCCGACCATAAGCCGGAAAGCCGCGCTGAATCTGAGGGCGAGCGTTGAAAATTCGCTCAGCGTGACGCCTGGGCCGGTTGCAGGTAGGAAATCGGCACCTGCCGCTCGTCGCTGAAAGTCACCTCCTCCCAAGCCGTTTCATCCGCCAGCAAGGCGCGCAACAGCCGGTTGTTGAGGGCGTGGCCGGATTTATAGCCGTTGAAGGCGCCGATCAAACTCCGCCCCAGCAAATAAAGATCGCCGATGGCGTCCAAAATCTTGTGCTTGACGAATTCGTCCTCGTAACGCAGGCCGTCTTCATTGAGGATTCGATAGTCGTCGACCACGATGGCGTTATCGAGAGTGCCGCCTAAGGCCAGCCGCCGCTCGCGCAGGTATTCCAAGTCGCGCATGAAGCCGAAGGTGCGCGCCCGGCTGACTTCCTTGACGAAGGAGGTGGTCGAAAAATCCACCGCCGCGTGTTGGTTGCGCCCCTTGAACAGCGGGTGGTCGAAGGCGATGGTGAATTCGACCTTGAACCCGTCGAAGGGGTCGAAGCGCGCCCATTTGTCGCCGTCTTCCACCCTGATCGGACGCTTGATGCGAATGAAGCGCTTGGGGACGTTCTGCTCCTCGATGCCGGCCGACTGAATCAAAAACACGAAAGGCCCGGCGCTGCCGTCCATGATCGGCACTTCGGCGGCGCTGACGTCCACATAAGCGTTGTCGATGCCGAGCCCCGCGAACGCCGACAGCAAATGCTCCACCGTGGAAATGCGGACATTGCCCTTGACCAACGAGGTGGACAGTTGGGTATCGCCGACGTTTTGCGGACACGCCTTGATTTCAACCGGTTCCGGCAAGTCGACCCGCCGAAACACGATCCCGGCGTCAGGCGCCGCCGGTCGCAGCGTCAAATAGACCTTATCGCCGGTGTGCAGGCCGACGCCGGTCGCCCGAATGCTGTTTTTCAAGGTTCGCTGCCTAATCATGTTAGGTCCCCCAACACGTCGATTGAACTGGAGCTTGGTGCCTTGGAGCGGCGCGCGGGAGCGCAGCCGTTGGATCGACCGACCCGCTTTCAGCAGCCGGTCGGGCCCCAACACACACCTTCAGGCGTTGCGGTCAAGATACCACATTCCGTCGCTAATCCGCAACTTTTGTTTCCCAATCGCAACTAATACTGTTGCTAAGTTGAGAAACCCTGGGCTCCTAGCCGAACCGCAGTGATCGCCGGTCGAGGGCGGCAGCGTGGCCCTCGATCCGCCGGTCATCGCGCCAACCTGACACCGCGCCGGCTCAGTCGGCTTGGCGGCGCAAAAAAGCGGGAATATCGAGATAATCCAGTTCGTCGTTGCGTTCCCGCTCCCCGCCGCTTTCCGCAATCGCTTTCGGACGCCCGCTGGGCCGCTCGGCCCGGAAATGCGGCTCCGCGTCGACCGAACGCTGCACCAGCTTGAAAGGCGGCATCATCGCTTCCTTGTCCTTGGAGACGGATTGCTTGGCCGGCGCGCCTTGGCCGATCCCGGTCGCGACGATCGTGACGCGCAGCTCGTTGTGCATTTCCGGATCGATCGCCGTGCCCACCACCACGGTGGCGTCGTCGGCGGCCAATTCCTTGATGGTGTTGCCGACTTCCTCGAACTCGCCGATGGTCAGATCCATGCCCGAGGTGATGTTGACCAGCAGGCCCTTGGCGCCGGACAAGTTGACGTTTTCCAGCAGCGGGCTGGCGATGGCCGCTTCGGCCGCTTCCCGCGCCCGCCCGTCGCCGACCGCCCGGCCGGTGCCCATCATCGCCATGCCCATTTCCGCCATCACCGTGCGCACGTCGGCGAAATCGACGTTGATCAAGCCGGGTCGGGTGATGAGTTCGGCGATACCCTGGACCGCGCCCAACAATACATCGTTGGCGGCTTTGAAAGCGTCCAACAGGCTGGCGCCCTTGCCGAGCACGGTCAGCAGTTTTTCGTTGGGAATGGTGATCAGCGAATCCACGGTTTCGCCCAGCTCGCGGATGCCGCGCATCGCCACTTCCATCCGTTTCTTGCCCTCGAAGGGAAACGGCCGGGTGACCACCGCCACGGTCAGAATGTTCATGTCCTTGGCGATCTGCGCCACCACCGGCGTGGCGCCGGTGCCGGTGCCGCCGCCCATGCCGGCGGTGATGAACACCATGTCGGCGCCTTGCAGCACCTCCTGAATCCGCTCGCGGTCTTCCTCGGCGGCTTGGCGGCCCACGTCCGGATTGGCGCCCGCGCCCAAGCCCTTGGTGATGTTGGCCCCCATTTGCAGAGCGATGGGCACCATGCAGGCTTTCAGCGCTTGCGCGTCGGTGTTGGCGCAAATGAAATCGACGCCCTCGACGCTGGCGCTCAGCATGTGCTGCACGGCGTTGCTGCCGCCGCCGCCCACTCCGATCACCTTGATCACCGCGTTTTCCATCTTTGCATCCATCAGTTCAAACATCATGGCTTCTCCTCAATGAATGATTTGTAAACCGATCCCGAATCTAAAGAGCGACCGAACGTCAAAAATTTCCCTGAAACCAACTCATCATCCGGGTCCACAACCCCTGGCGGCCCGCGCGTGATATCGGATTCGACCTCAGCGGCCGATTTTCATGGCCAAACAACAACAACCCCACCGCGGTGGCGTAAATTGGATTGCGCACCACATCCTGCAAGCCCGCCACATCGTGGGGGAAACCCAGCCGCACCGGCATGTGTAAAATCTCTTCGGCCAGCTCCACGACCCCGTCCATCTTGGAACTGCCCCCGGTCATCACCACGCCGGCCGCGATCAAATTCTCAAAGCCGCTGCGCTGCAGCTCCGCCTGAGCCAGCTCGAAAAATTCCTCGTAGCGCGGCTCCACGACTTCGGCCAGCGCGTGGCGCGAGAGCGAGCGCGGCGCGCGGTCGCCGACGCTGGTGACGTCGATGCGCTCGTCCTGGCGCGCCAGCTGTTTGAGGCAGCAGGCGTGCTTGATCTTGATTTCCTCGGCCGACTGGGCCGGGGCGCGGAACGCCACGGCGATGTCGTTGGTGACCTGATCGCCGGCGATGGGAATCACGGCGGTATGGCTGATCGCTCCGTGGGTGAACACCGCCAAATCGGTGGTGCCGCCGCCGATATCCATCAAGCAGACGCCCAAATCTTTTTCGTCCGGGGCCAAGACCGCCCGGCTGGAAGCGAGCTGTTGCAAGATGATGTCGTCCACCTCCAGGCCGCAGCGCTGCACGCATTTCACGATGTTCTGCGCCGCGCTGATCGCGCCGGTGACGACGTGCACTCGGGCTTCGAGCCGCACGCCCGACATCCCGACCGGGTCTTGAATGCCTTCCTGGTTATCGACGATGAACTCCTGCGGCAGGATGTGCAGGATTTTCTGATCGGCCGGAATGGCGATCACCCGCGCCGCCTCCATCACCCGATCCACGTCCTGCGGGGTGACTTCCCGATTCTTGATGGCGGTGACGCCGTGCGAGTTGAGGCCCCGGATATGGCTTCCGGAAATGCCGGTATACACCGAATGAATCCGGCAGCCCGCCATTTGCTCGGCCGCCTCGATGGCTCGCTGAATCGACTGCACGGTGGATTCGATGTTGACCACGACTCCTTTTTTCAGGCCCCGCGAGGGATGCGAACCGAACCCGACCACCTCGATGCCGCCGTCGGGGTTGACCTCGCCGACGATGGCGACCACCTTGGAGGTGCCGATATCGAGCCCGACGATCAAATTCTTCTCTTCTTTTCTGGACATCACGACTCCATTGCCGACGCTCACCCCGCCGCGGGGACCGCGCGATCCGCCTTCCACCGCACGGCGAACCCGTTGACGTAGCGCAAATCCACCACTGCGATCCGCTCGATTTGCCAGGCCAGCAAGCGCGGGTAAACCCGCGCCAAGCGCCGCAGCCGCTGCTCGAACTCCTCGCGGCCCAGATACACCTGCAGGCCGTTGTCGAAAGTCAGCCACCACGCCCGGCGGGCGTCTTGCACCAAGCGCACCAGTTTCAGCCCGAGCGGGTCTAACAAGGCCCGCGCTTCCCGATACGCCTCGATCAGTAGCTTTTCATGGCCGTCCGGACCGGCCAGCTTCGGCCAGGGTCCGGGTTGGCGCAACACGCTCGGCCGGAACCGAACGCCGTTGACATCCACCATCTCCTGTTCGCCCCAATGCCCGAAGGCGACGCGCTCGCGCAGCTTGATATGCACGCTGTCGGGCCACCAGCGCCGCACCGAAACCGTCTCGATCCACGGGTTGCCGGCCAGGGCCGCGTTCAAGTCGTCCAGGTTGGCGACGAAAAAATTTTGACCCACGTAGGTTTTCGCGAGGCTTTGAAAATCGGCCTCCGCCAGATTGCGCAATTCGCCCTCGATGCGGACCTGACGCAGCGGGAACGCGCCCGGCTCCCGCAGCTTCTGGCCGCCGATCCGGGCGCCGTGGCCGACCGCCGCGAACACCAGCGCCACGCCCAACCACCGCAGCGGCGGACCCCAAACCTTCTTCCACTCATCCCGCCGGTTCGACGGTTCGCGCTTGAGCGGCGTCGCGCCCCGATGGTGGCGTTTTTTCCAGAATCGCATGGCCGGCGTCCGCTCAGTCAGCCCGCGCCAGACTGGTTTCCAGGATGCGCCAGACCAGTTCCCCGAAATTCAAACCGGTCGCGCGCGCCGCCATCGGCACCAGGCTGTGATCGGTCATGCCGGGCACGGTGTTCACCTCCAGCAGCCACGGTCGGTCCTCGCTGTCCACCAACAAATCCACCCGCCCCCAACCGTAGCCGCCCACGGCGGCGTACGCTTGGCGCACCAGTTCTTGCAGTTCCGCTTCCCGCGCCTCGGGCAACCCGCAGGGACACAGATAGCGGGTGTCGTCGGCGTGGTATTTGGCTTCGTAGTCGTAAAACGCGCGCGGCGTTTCCAGGCGGATCAACGGCAGCGCCTGGCCCTGGAGCACCGCGCCGGTGTATTCCCGCCCCTGAATCCAGGGCTCGACCAGCACCGGCGAATCGCAAGCGGCGGCCCGCGTCCACGCCTCCTTCAACTGTTCGGCTCGATCGACCCGGCTGATGCCGATGCTGGAACCCTCCCGCGAGGGCTTCACCGCCAGCGGCAAACCCAATTCGCCGGCGGCCGCCGTCAGCTCCGCCGCGCTTTCAACGATACGATAGGCCGGAGTCGGCAAGCCCATCCCCAGCCAAAGCTGCTTGGTGCGCAATTTGTCCATGCCCAGCGCCGAGGCCATCACCCCGCTGCCGGTATAAGGCAGGCCGAGCGTCTCCAACGCGCCTTGAATGACGCCGTCCTCGCCGCCGCGCCCGTGCAAGATGACGAACGCCCGGTCGAACCGGCCGGCGGCCAGCGTTTGCAAGACCGCGCGGTCGGCGTCGATTCCGTGCGCGTCCACGTTCGAGGCCCGCAGCGCCGCCAGCACCGCCGCGCCGCTTTTGAGCGACACCTCCCGTTCCGCCGACCAGCCGCCCATCAGCACCGCCACCTTGCCGAAAGCCGTCGGATCGCTCACCGCCGTTCGCCGCGTCTGTTGCATTCGCTGTTCCCCTCACTTGCCTTTGCCTGAACGCACATGTCGGTCGCGCGGATCTCAGCGCGTGTCCGGCAAGCCGTCGCGGCCCAGTTGCGCCGCCATCGAGCCGATGTCCCCGGCCCCCATCAGCAGCACTAAATCGCCGTCGCGCAGCAAGCGCGGCAGCACCGCCGGCAGATCGGCGGCGCGCTCGACAAAAACCGGCTGGACTTTGCCGCGCGCGCGGATCGCCCGGCTGAGGCTGCGCCCGTCCGCGCCGGGGATCGGTTTTTCACCGGCTGGATACACCTCCAGCAGGATCAAGCTGTCCACCTCGGACAGCACCAGGGCAAAGTCGTCGAACAGGTCCTGGGTCCGGCTGTAGCGGTGCGGCTGAAAAGCCAACACCACGCGCCGCTGCGGCCAAGCGCCGCGCAACGCCGCCAGCACCGCTTGAATCTCGCGGGGGTGATGGCCGTAATCCTCCATCACCGCCGCCCGCCCGCCATCGGGCAAGGCCACTTCGCCGTGCTGTTGAAACCGCCGGCCGATGCCCTGGAAATTTTGCAAGGCGCGGCGGATGGCGGTTTCCGACACGCCCAGTTCGTGGGCGATGGCCAACGCGGCCAGGGCGTTGAGGACGCTGTGGCGGCCCGGCAAGTTCAAGGTGATCGGCAAGGGCGATTTGAGATTGGGCAGATGGGCCAAAAAGCGGGTCCGCAACCCCTCTTGCGCGATGTCGGTCGCCCGGGCGTCGCAATCCTCGCTGGTCCCGTAGGTCAACACCGGGCGGCTGACGCGCGGCAAAATCGCCCGCACCTGGGGGTCGTCGGTGCACAGCACCGCCAAGCCGTAAAAGGGCAAGTGGTGCAGGAATTCGATGAAGGTTTCGCGCAGCCGCTCGAAATCGCCGCCGTAGGTCGGCAAATGGTCGGCGTCGATGTTGGTGACCACCGAGACCATGGGCTGCAAGAACAAAAATGAGGCGTCGCTCTCATCGGCTTCGGCCACCAGATAGCGGCCGCCGCCGAGCCGGGCGTTGGCCCCGGCGCTGTTCAAGCGCCCGCCGATCACGAAGGTCGGATCCAACCCCCCTTCAGCCAGCAAGCTGGTGATCAGGCTGGTGGTGGTGGTCTTGCCGTGGGTGCCGGCGACGGCGATGCCGTAGCGGAACCGCATCAGTTCAGCCAGCATCTCGGCGCGCGGCACCACCGGCACCCGCGCCGCCCGCGCCGCCGTCACTTCGGGATTGTCCTCGGCCACCGCGCTGGAAATCACCACCACATCGCAGCCGGCGACATGCTCGGCCAGATGGCCTTGCCGGAATATCGCGCCCAACTGCTCCAAGCGCGCGGTGACCGCGCTGGCCCGCAGATCCGAACCGGAGACGTTGTAGCCCAGGTTCAGCAGCACCTCGGCGATACCGCTCATCCCGGCTCCGCCGATGCCGACGAAATGAATGTGGCGGATCCGGCGCATGTCGCGCCAGGCTTCCGGAATTGCCGCCAGGCTAGGTTTTCCCATCTCGCCCTCTCCCGTTACATCGATCAACTGGTCCATCCATCACCCGCGCGCCTGTTCGAGGCACGCCCTCGCCACCTGCTCGGCGGCTTCGAATTGGGCCAAGGTCCGGGCTGCCTCGGCCATCATGAGCAACCGCCCGCGATCGTGGAGCCGCTCGCGTAGCAAAGCGGCCAGCCCTTCGGCCGTCAGTTCGTCCTGCTGGCGGATCAACGCCGCGCCGCCGCGCTCCAAAAATCGGGCGTTGGCGGTCTGATGGTCGTCCACCGCGAACGGGAACGGCACCAGGATCGACCCGACGCCCGCCGCCGCCAGTTCGGCCACGGTCAGCGCCCCGGCCCGGCACAACACCAGATCGGCCCATCCGTAAGCCTCGGCCATGTCCTCGATAAACGGCGTCAAGCGCGCCGTCACGCCGGCTTCCCGGTACGCGGCCTCCGCCGCCTCGCGCAACTGTCCGCCCGCCTGATGCCAGACCTCCGGGCGCTCGTGCTCCGCAAGCAACGCCAGCGCTCGGGGGACGAGTTGATTCAACGCCAACGCGCCTTGACTTCCGCCCACCACCAACAGGCGCGGCAATCCGGCGCGGCCGGCGAACCGTTCCGCCGGCCCCGGCAACGCCGCGATCCGCTCCCGCACCGGATTGCCCACGGTCAGCGCCCGCCGCGCGCTCGGAAAGGTGGAGGGAAACGCCTCCAACACCCGGTCGGCGATCCGCGCCAGCCAGCGGTTGGTCAAGCCCGCGATGGCGTTTTGCTCGTGCACCACCAGCGGAATGCCGAGCGAGCGGGCCGCGACGCCGCCGGGCCCGCTGGCGAAACCGCCCATCCCCAGCACCACGCGCGGGCGCAGCCGCCGCAGGATCGTCCCGGCTTGCCACAAGGCCCGACCCAGCATCAACGGCATCTCCAGCGCCCGTCGCGCGCCCTTGCCGCGCAGCGCGGCGACGCCGACCCATTCGATCGGAATTCCGGCTTTCGGCACCAGCGTCGCCTCCAGACCGCGCCGGGTGCCCATCCACACCACCGGCAGGCCGCGCTCGCGCAAGCGCTCGGCCACCGCCAGCGCCGGAAACACATGGCCGCCGGTGCCGCCGGCCATGATCAACACCGGCCGCGCCTCGTTCATTCGCCGTAACCTCCCCGCCGGGTTTCCCCGTCGATGCGCAACAGCACCGCCAAGGTCACGCACATCACCACCACGCTGCTCCCGCCGTAGCTCATCAGCGGCAAGGTCAAGCCCTTGGTGGGCAACACGCCCATGTTGACGCCCATGTTGAACAGCGCCTGGATTCCGAACCAAAGCCCGATGCCGTAAGCCAGATAGGAACAAAACTCCAAGCCCAAATCCTCGGCGCGGCGCGCGATCTTGAAAGCCCGCCACACCACGATCATGAATAAGGTGATGATGACCAGAATGCCGGTCAAACCGAATTCCTCGGCGAGCACGGCGAACAGAAAATCCGTATGCGCCTCGGGCAGATAGAACAACTTCTGCACGCTCTGGCCCAGACCGACCCCGAACAGTTCGCCGCGGCCGATGGCGATCAGCGACTGGGCCAATTGATAGCCCTTGCCGAACGGATCGTCCCAGGGGCGGAGAAAGCTCAACACCCGGTCCTGCCGGTAGGGCGAGGACAGAATCAGCACCGCCATGACGGCTGCGGTGCCCACTTGCAACGCGCCGAACTGCCAGAGGTTGACCCGGGCCAGGAACACCATCCCCAAGGCGGTCGCCATCAGCACCACCACGCTGCCGAAGTCCGGCTCCAGCAACAGCAGCACCGCCAGCACCGCCAGCACCGCCATCGGCCGGGCGAGCGCCAGCGCCGAGGTTTTAAAATCGGCCGTCTCTAACTCCTCGCCGTGGCGCTTGAGATAGCCCGCCACATAGATCAAGGCGAACAATTTGGCGATCTCCGAAACCTGGACGTTGATCGGGCCGACGCCGATCCAGCGGATGCTGCCGTTAACCTCCCGGCCGACGCCGGGGATCAGCACCAGTATCAAAAGGCCGAACGCCGACGCCAACAACAGCGGCCCGGCCCTGCGCCAGCGCGCCATCGGGACCTGATAGGCGACGCCCGCCGCCAGCAGCCCGACCATCACGAACACGCTCTGGCGGATCAAAAAATAAAACGGTTGCCCTTGGCCCGATTTTGGATCGGCGCTGATCGGGATCGAGGCCGACGCCACCATCAACAAGCCCAGCACCAGCAACAACAACGCCGCAACCAGGATCCAGGGATCGGGAAACGCCAACGCCGAGCGGCGCTCGCCCGCGCTCGGCAGCCGGTTTCGAGCCCCGTGGGCGACGGCGGCGCCGGTCATCGGTTCAAACTCCTGACGGCGGCGGCAAACACCGTCCCGCGCTCCTCGTAGCCGCTATACATATCGAAGCTGGCGCACGCCGGCGACAACAACACGCTGTCGCCGGATTGGGCGCAGCGCGCCGCTTGAATGACGGCCTGCTCCATGTCGGCGGCGCGCCAGACCGGCGCGCTCTCGCCCAAGGCGGCGGCGATCAACGGCGCGTCGCGACCGATCAGCACCACCGCCCGCGCCTTATCGGTCAAGGCCGCGCGCAACGGCGCGAAATCCTGGCCCTTGCCGTCGCCGCCGGCGATCAGCACCACGCGCCCCGGCAGGCCGCGCACCGCCGCCACCGTCGCGCCGACGTTGGTACCCTTGGAATCGTCGAACCAGCGCACGCCGTCGCGCTCCAGCACCAGCGTCGTGCGGTGCGCCAAGCCGGTGAATTCCCGCAGCGCGGCGAGCATTCCCTCCCGGCGCAAACCGAGCGCCTGACCCATGGCCAGCGCCGCCAGTGCGTTGGCGAGGTTGTGATCGCCGCTGATTTGCAATTCCGCCGCCGCGATCCACGGTTCCGCGCCGCGCGCCAGCCACGTCTCCCCGGCGTGCTGGCGCAGGCCGAACTGGCCCTCGCCCGGCGGGCTCAAGCTAAAGCGCAGCACCTGCCGGCCCGGCTCGACCATCGCCGCGACCGCGGGGTCGTCGCCGTTGATCACCATCGTCCCATCGCCTCGAAAAATCCGGCGCTTGGCGGCGATGTAATGATCGAGGGTGGCGTAGCGATCCATGTGGTCGGGGCTGATGTTAAGCACCGTCGCCACCCGCGCGTTCAGACTGTGGGTGGTTTCCAGCTGGAAGCTCGACAGTTCCAACACATACACGTCAAGCGGCTTGGCGGGGTCGGGATTTTGTTGTTCCGCCGACCACAACTCCAGCGCGGGGGTGCCGAGATTGCCGCCCACCGCCGCCCGAAGGCCCGCGAGCCGGGCCATCTCGCCCAGCAAGGTCGTCACCGTGCTCTTGCCGTTGGAACCGGTGATCGCCGCGATGGGCGTCCGCGCCAATCGGACCAGCAATTCGATGTCGCCCCACACCGGAATACCGCGCGCGGCTGCTTGCGCGATCGCCGGCGTCGCCACCGCCACGCCCGGACTGACCAGCAGCCGCGCCGCCTTGGCCAACAGCGCGGGATCGAAACCGCCCAGATGGCACGGGAGTTCGGGAAATTCCGCGCGCAGCGCCGCCAGCCCCGGCGGGTCGCGCCGGCTGTCGGTCACCGCGACGCTCGCGCCCAGCGCCGCGAGCGCCCGCGCCGCCGACAAGCCGCTCTTGCCGAGTCCGACCACCACGGTGGTTCCATCCAGTTGCAGCACGCGCGGACCTCCCCTCAACGAATTTTCAGAGTTGAGAGTCCGACCAACACCAAAATGATGGTGATGATCCAGAATCGGACGATGACTTTCGGTTCCGGCCAGCCCTTGAGCTCGAAATGGTGATGCAAGGGCGCCATGCGGAAAATTCGTCGCCCGGTGAGTTTGAACGAGCCGACTTGCAGGATGACCGACACGGTTTCCATGACGAACACCCCTCCCATCACGAACAGGACCAGCTCTTGACGGACCGCCACCGCGATCACGCCCAGCGCCGCGCCCAGCGCCAGCGCCCCGACATCGCCCATGAACACTTGCGCCGGATAGGCGTTGAACCACAGGAAGCCCAAGCCGGCTCCGACCATCGCGCCGCAGATCACCATGACTTCACCCGCGCCCACGACATAAGGAATATCGAGATACCCCGCAAAGATCCGATTGCCGGACGCATAGCAGAATACGGCCAACGCCCCGGCCACCATCACGGTCGGGACGATCGCCAGCCCGTCCAGCCCATCGGTCAGATTGACGGCGTTGCTGGCTCCGACGATGACGAAGTAGGTCAAGGGCACGAACAACCACCCGAGATTCAAGGCCACGTTCTTGAAAAACGGCACGATCAACTGCGTTTCGACCGGCGTTTGCGCGGTCAGATACAACAGCAGCGCCGCCGTCAGGCCGACGATGGACTGCCAGGAATATTTCGCCCGCGCCGACAAGCCCTTAGAGTTGCGTAAG
The DNA here is from genome assembly GCA_002433805.1 of Competibacteraceae bacterium UBA6584. Taxonomy (GTDB): domain Bacteria; phylum Pseudomonadota; class Gammaproteobacteria; order Competibacterales; family Competibacteraceae; genus Competibacter_A. The sequence goes on from DJIW01000028.1 coordinate 20,060, forward strand.
ATCAGCTTCTTGTAATCGTCCGCCCATCCGATCACGCCGAACGCCAGCGTGGTCAGCAGCACGATCCAGACATAATGATTGCGCGGGTCGCCCCACAGCAGGGTGGCGACCGCGATGGCCACCAGAATCAAGGCCCCGCCCATGGTCGGGGTGCCGGCCTTGGCCAAGTGGCTTTTCGGGCCGTCCTCGCGGATCTGTTGGCCGATCTGATAGCGGCTCAAGCGCTGGATCATGGTCGGTCCGATGATGAGCGAGATCAGCAAAGCGGTCAGGGTCCCCAAAATGCCTCGCAAGGTCAGATATTGAAAGACGTTGAATCCTTTATAAACATTATCGGTCAGCCATTCGGCTAGCAGCACCAGCATCAGTTCTTTCCCTCCGGATTGGCGGCCGCTTCGCCGGCGTCCGCCAACGCCGCCACCACACGCTCCATCCGCATGCCGCGCGAGCCCTTGACCAGCACCACCGCCGGCCCGCCGGGTTTGATATCCTCGGCCAGCGCGGCAATCAGACGGTCCGCATCCATGAAATGGCGGCCGCCGCGCTCGAACGCCGCTACTGCGGCCTGGCTGTGTTCGCCGAGGCCGTACAAGCGTTCGAACCCAGCGGATCGAGCCTCCCGGCCGGATTGCGCGTGCAGTTCGTCCGCCGCCGGCCCCAGTTCCCACATATCGCCGAGCACCAGCCATTTTCGGCCCGGCTCGGCGCTCAAGGCATTCAACGCCGCGGCGAGCGAAGCGGGATTGGCGTTGTAGGCGTCGTGAATCACCGCGCCGCCATGCCGCCCCTTCAGCCGCTGCATCCGGCCGCCGACGCCCCGCAAGCCTTCAAGGCCCTGGCGGATCTCCTCCAAGCTCGCGCCGACCGCCGTCGTTGCCGCCGCCGCCGCCAAGCTATTTAGCACGTTATGCCGTCCGGGCAGCGGCAAGCGAATCTCGATCTCTTGGCCTTCGACCCGCAGCCGAAAGCGGTTGGCGGCGGGATCGAGCAGCCGGCCGCTGACTTGCGCCGGCTGGTCCAAGCCGAAATCCACGATCCGCCGGTCCGGGTTCAGGCCGGCCCAATAACCGGCAAAGGCGTCATCGCGGTTGATGATCGCCACGCCCTCGGGGCCGAGTCCCTGGAAAATCTCGCCCTTGCCTCGGGCCACCCCGGCCACGTCGCCGAAACCTTCCAAGTGACAGGGACCGGCATTGTTGACGATGGCGACATCCGGCTGGACCAAGCCGGTCAGGTAGGAAATTTCACAGAGGTGGTTCGCCCCCATCTCGATCACGGCGTAAGCGTGTTCCCGGTTCAGCCGCAACAAGGTCAACGGCACGCCGATGTCGTTGTTGAGATTGCCCTCGGTCGCCAGGGTCGGCCCCCGAAGCCGCAAGATCGACGCGATCATTTCCTTGAGGGTGGTCTTGCCGTTGCTGCCGGTCAGCGCGATCAAGGGGCCGGTAAAGCGTTCCCGCCACGCCGCGCCCAACTGGCCCAAGGCCAGCAGCGTATCGGCCACTTGCAGCCTCGGCAGCGGGTCGGCGAGCCGCCGGCTCACCAACGCCGCGCAAGCGCCCCGCTCCCGCGCGGCGGCCACAAAATCGTGGCCGTCGAAATTCGGTCCGACCAAGGCCACGAACAGAGCGCCCGCCGGCAGCCGACGGCTGTCGGTGCTGACCTCGGTAAATCCGGCGTCCTCGCCGGACAGCTCGCCCCGCAACAGCCGGGCGGCGTCGCGCAGGCGCAAGGGTGTAAACGCTTCAGCCATTCACGCGGCCTCATCCTGACAGGGGAACAATGCCTGACGCGCGACCGCGCGGTCGCTAAACGGCAGCCGCTCCGCGCCGATAATCTGATAATCCTCATCGCCCTTGCCGGCGATCAGCACGCTATCGCCCGCTTCGGCCTCGGTCAGCGCGCGGATGATGGCGGCGCGTCGGTCGCGGACCGTCGCCGCCGCTTGCGGCCGGCGCATGCCGCTTAGAATGTCGCGGACGATTTGTTGGGGATCCTCGGCGCGGGGATTGTCGTCGGTCACGATGATCCGGTCGGCCAAGCGCTCGGCCACCGCGCCCATCAGCGGGCGCTTGCCGGCATCGCGGTCGCCGCCGCAGCCGAACACGCACCACAATCGGCCGGCCCCGTGTTCCCGCAACGCCCCCAGCGCCTGTTCGAGCGCGTGCGGGGTGTGGGCGTAATCCACCACCGCCAACGGCCGTCCGCGCTCCCCGCCCAAGCGTTCCATCCGACCCGGCACGGAGGCGGTTTTCGCCACCCGCGCCAGAGCGTCGGCGAAGGGCAGCTCCAAAACCAACAACGTCGCCAGCGTCGCCAGGACGTTGCTGGCGTTAAACCGCCCCAACAGCCCAAGCTCCAACTCGCCCTCGCCCCAGGACGAGCGCACCCGCAGCCGCAGGCCGGCCGGAGTCAAACGCAAGTCCTCGCCCCAAATGAAGCGATTCAAATCCTGCGGACGCTCGCCGAGGCCGTAACCGACCACGGTTTCCAAGGCGCGCAAGTCGGCGGCGAGCCGGCGGCCGAAGGCGTCATCCAGATTCAACACGCTCCAGCGCGGTTGATGCTGGAGGAACAACCGGCGCTTGGCCGCCGCATAAGCCTCCAGACTGCCGTGATAATCGAGATGATCTCGGGTGAGGTTGGTCAGAACCGCCGCCGCGAATTCCACGCCGTTGATCCGCCCCTGGTCCAGCGCGTGGGAGGACACCTCCATGACCGCGTGACGGCGGCCGTCGGCGGCCAATTCCGCCAACCAACGCTGGATCGCCAGCGGGTCCGGGGTGGTGTGCGCCGAAGGTTCGGTCCGACCGTAGACCCCGACTCCCAGGGTACCGGCGATGCCGCACGGTCCCGCTGGCGCATCAGTCAGCGCCTGGGCGATGAAATGCGCGCACGAGGTCTTGCCGTCGGTGCCGGTGATGCCGATTACCCCCAAGCGCCGGGCGGGCTGACCGTAATAGCGCGCGATGATCGGTCCGAGTTTCTGGCGCAATCCGGGCACGGCGAACAGCGGCAGCTCTCGTTTGACGGCGGGCAACTCGCCTTGATAAGGCGGCTCCCATACCACGGCCGACGCGCCCGCTCGCTCGACCGCCGCCAAGAACGCCAAGCCGTGCCAGCTGCCGCCCTGAAGCGCGAAAAACACGTCTCCCGGACGGACCGCCCGGCTATCGACCGCCAAACCGGTCACCGGCCGCTCGGCCAAATGCTCCGGCACGTCGGCGTGATCGCCCATCAGTTCGCGCAAGCTCAGCGTCATGGCGGCCTCAGGGAGTCGCGTTAACCGCAGGAGCGGTCCCGGCGATTTTCATCGTCGGCATGTCATCCGGCGTGATGTTTAACAGCCGCAACACGCCGCCCATGGTCTTGCCGAAAACCGGGGCGGCCACCGTACCGCCGTAATAAGCCCCGCTCTTCGGCTCGTCGACGATAATGACCATCACCAACCGGGGATTGCTGGCCGGCACCATCCCGGCAAACAGGGAAAAATAACGATCGCTGGCATAACGCCCGTTGACGATCTTGTGGACGGTTCCGGTCTTGCCGGCGACTTGATAGCCGGGAACCGCCGCCTTGAGCCCGGTGCCTTCCTTGCTGACCGCCTGTTCCAACATGACCCGCAACTGGCGGACCGAGCGGGTCGACAAGAGCCGGCGTTCTTCGCTCGGATCGAGCGGTTGCTCGCGCTTTAAAACGGTGAGCGGCCGGCGGATGCCGTCCGCCGCCAGCACCACCCACGCCTGCGCCAGCTGCACCATATTCACCGACAGCCCGTACCCAAACGAATGATTGGCGTGTCCGATCTCGCCGCCCCACTTGCTGAAGTGGCGCAGGACGCCGGCCTGCTCGCCGATCAAGCCGATTCCGCTCGGCGATCCGAACCCGAGGTTCTTGTACAGCTGCCACAAGCGTTCGGCCGGCATCGACAGCGCGATGATGCTGGTGCCGACGTTGCTGGATTTGCTGATGACGCGGGTGACGTCGATCGTTTTGTAGTTATGAACGTCGCGCACCTGGAAACGGCCCAGCTTTAGCGTTCCCGGCGCGGTATTGATCAAGGTGTGGGGCGACCACCTACCGCTTTCCAGGCCCAAGGCCACCGCGAAGGGCTTCAGGGTCGAACCCGGTTCGTAAACGTCGGTAACCGCCCGGTTGCGCAGCAATTCCCCGCGCAGATTTTTCCGGTTGTTGGGATTGCCCGCCGGTTGATCCACCATCGCCAGAATTTCGCCGGTCCGCACGTCCGCGATCACCGCCGAACCCGCGCTGGCCCGATTTTCCAACACCGCCGCCTTAAGCGCCCGGTAAGTCAGATATTGCAAGCGCCGGTCGATGCTGAGCACCAGGGGCTTGCCCGGCCGCGGGGCGCTGATGCGCTCGACGTTCTCCACCACCTGGCCCATGCGGTCCTGCATCACGCGCTTGCTGCCCGGAACGCCGCGCAGTTGGGCGTCGAAGGTCCGCTCCAAACCCTCCTGTCCGGCATCGTCAATGTCGGTAAAGCCGAGCAAATGCGAGGTGACTTCGGCGTCCGGGTAGTAGCGGCGGTATTCGCGCTTGGAATACACGCCGGGAATCTTGAGCGAGATCACCTGCTGGGCGAGGTTCGGCGGCAAATGTCGCCGCAGATAAAGGAACTGGCGGTTTTCGTTTTCCGCCAGTTTTTTTTCCAGCTCGCCGGCCTCCAAACCGAGCAATCGCGCGAGTTTCGGCCAGCGCTCGCGCTGTTCCAGAAACTGTTTCGGCTGGACCCAAATCGAATCGACCGGCGAACTGACCGCGAGCGGTTCGCCGTTGCGGTCCAGGATCATGCCTCGGTGGGCCGGTATTTCGACCACGCGCAGGAAACGGTCCTCGCCTTGCTCCTGCAAGAAATCCTCATTCACCAATTGCAGATACGCCGCGCGCGCGACCATGGCGCCGGCGGCCGCCAGCAGTAGCCCCAACACCAAGCCGTGCCGCGTCATAGCGGGCAGATAGGCCCGCGCGCTTTGCCGCGCGGCTTCCAAACCCGTGAGGATCGATGGCTTAGTCATTGGGCTTGATGTAAAAAACATCGGCGGGATCCGGGATCATCATGTTCAAACGCTGCCGCGCCTTCTCTTCGACGGCGGCGTCCATCACCAAGGTGCTTTGTTCCAGCTGCAGCGATTCCCATTCCACATCCAGAGTGTCGCGTTCCGCTTGTAGCTTCTGTAACTGGATAAAAAACTGTCGGTTGACATGCCGCGTGTAAACGACTCCGACCCCCGACGCCAGGACGGCGCCTGCCAACACCAATACCGTTAATAATTGGGCTTTCATCCGAGCCGCTCCGCCACGCGCAATATCGCGCTGCGCGCGCGCGGATTGAGCGCGGCTTCGCGAGCCGTCGGCCGAATCGTCCGACCGACCCGCCGAAAGGTTATCCCTTCCGGCGCGCCCGCCACCGGCAAATCCAGCGGCAGTTCCCGGCCCCGCGCTTGCCGCTGGATGAACTGCTTGACGATGCGATCTTCCAAGGAATGAAAGCTGATCACCGCGAGCCGCCCTCCAGCAGTCAAGGTCTGAACCGTCTGCGGCAATACCGACCGCAGTTCGCTCAACTCTTCGTTAACCGCGATGCGAATGGCTTGAAAGGTCCGGGTCGCCGGATGTTTGCCCGGCTCGCGGGCCGGCACGGCGGCGGCGACGATCTCGGCCAAATGCGCCGTGGTCGCGATGGGCGCGCGCTGGCGGGCGGCGGCGATGGCGCGGGCGACTCGCCGGTGAAACCGTTCTTCGCCGAATTCCACAAGCACCTGTTCCAGTTCCTTCTCGCTGACCTTAGCGAGCCAAGCGGCGGCGCTGCCGCCGCCGGTCGGATCCATCCGCATATCCAATGCGCCGTCGCGCAGAAAACTGAAGCCGCGAACCGGATCGTCCAATTGAGGCGAGGACACCCCTAAATCCAACAGAATGCCGCTCACCCGTCCCTTCAGACCGCGTTCGTCCACAATCTGGCTCAACCGGCTGAACCGCGCCCGGACAAATTGAAAGCGCGCGTCGTTCTGAAAACCGGCCCTCGCCCATTCCGCGGCCGCCGGATCGCGGTCCAGAGCCAACACCGATCCAGCGGGACCCAATCGTTTGAGAATCTCGGCGGTATGCCCGCCCCGTCCGAACGTGGCGTCGACATAGCAACCCTCCGGGCGGACCGACAAGGCATCCAGCGTCTCGTCGACCAAAACCGGTCGGTGCGGGACCTCCACCGGCGCGCTCAAAAGGCCAGCGCGTCCAAATCCGGCATGGGTTCGCCATCGTCATCCCCTCCATCGAGCGCCGCATCGCACCACGCTTGCCAAGCCGGTTCGTTCCAAATTTCAAATTTATTGCCCTGCCCCACCAGCACCACGCGCCTTTCAAGCCCGGCGAATTCCCGCAGGGGGCCTGGCAATAAAATCCGGCCGCCGCTGTCCAAAACGCATTCCTCGGCATGCCCCAACAACAACCGCTTTAAAGCGCGGGCGCGTTTGTGGGTGCTGGAAAGTTGGATCAGCTTGCATTCAATCTCTTCCCATACATTCAGGGGATACAGCAGGAGACAGCGGTCGCGGTCGATGGTCAGCACCATCCGGCTCTCACATGCTTCCAATAGCCGCTGGCGATAGGCCGTCGGTATCGATAAACGGCCCTTGTTATCCAGCGCCAATTGATGAATGCCTCGGAACAATGATGGCTCCCTTGAGTGCGCTGAAAAGTCCTCATACCCCACTTTCTCCCACTTTTCGCCACTAACTATAGGTAGAGCCGCCGGTCGATGTCAAGAAATCCTCTTAAACGTCCATATTATTTTTTCAAATAAATTCAATATGTTTTATTTTTTCAATAGCCGATTATCCGACAAGAGCCTAAAAAATTTTCGCCCTGGAGCCAATTCTTCAATGTTCGCCAAAATGCCAACAACGAAGCGAAAACTGGAAATGGCTTTACCGAAACTCCCGCGCGGCTGTTGCAATACTGATCCACAATAAAGCGCCGTTCACAGTCTCGGTTCTATTTCGGACACGCCTGCGCAAAGGCGGATAAGGGGGAAGTTCTAAAGAGGGAACCGGCCTATAAGCCGGGTTCTGTCAAGGACGGCCATTCCTCTGCGACGTCTGTCGCCAGACGCCTGTAGCGACCTACCCGGGAGCCGCGCGGACCACGCGAGTGCGCTCCCCTATTTGGTCTTGCTCCGGGCGGGGTTTGCCGTGCCGCGCCTGTTACCAGCCGCGCGGTGCGCTCTTACCGCACCTTTTCACCCTTGCCGGTTCTTGCGAACGTTGGCGGTATGTTTTCTGTGGCACTTTCCGTCGGCTCGCGCCGCCCAGGCGTTACCTGGCGCCCTGTCCTGTGGAGCCCGGACTTTCCTCCATACCGACGAGCGATACGGCGGCCGTCCGGCCGATTCCCGCGCGTAGTGTCCACATCGAAGCGGTGCTTGGCAAGCAGAAATCACGATTCTTCATCCGCTTGCCGCTCTCCCATCGCCAGCGCCAGTTCATAGAGCGCCCGCTTGCGCAGGCCCGTCACCTGGGTTGCGACGACCACGGCCCGGCTCAGCGGCAGCTCCGAAAGCAAGGCGCCAAGCAGCAGCCGGTTCTCCGGCGTATCCGTTTCAACGGCGGCCGGCGCGCCGTGCGCCACGATCACGAACTCACCCTTGCCGCGATGGGAATCCGCGACCAGCCACGCGCCGAGTTCCGCCAAAGTTGCGCAATGGACTTCTTCGAACCGCTTGGTGAGTTCGCGAGCGACTGCCGCCGGACGTTCGCCGCCGAACTCCACCGCCATGTCGCTCAAGGCATCCGCGATCCGGTGGCTGGCTTCGAAAAAAACCAGCGTGCGCGCGTCCGGCGCTAGCGCGCGCAAGCGGGCGCGGCGAGCGCCGGTCTTGGCCGGAAGAAAGCCTTCGAACACAAAACGATCCGTCGGCATCCCCGCGACCGCCAAGGCCGCCAACAAACTGCTCGGCCCCGGCACCGGAATGACCGGCAAGGCCCGACGGCGCAGTTCGCGCACCAGCGGAAATCCCGGATCGCTGATCAGCGGCGTGCCGGCATCCGAAACCAGCGCCACGTTCTTCCCCTGCGCCAACAAAGACGCGATCTGCTCGATCCGATTGCGTTCGTTGTGCTCGTGCAGCGATAACAGCGGTTTGTCGATCTCGAAATGCCGCAACAGCTGGCCGGTGTGGCGGGTATCCTCGGCGGCGATGCAATCCGCTTCCCGCAAGATTCGCAGCGCCCGCAGGGTGATGTCCTCCAAATTGCCGATGGGCGTGGCCACCACGTACAGCGCGCCGGATTCGACGGTCATGCTTCAACCCTTTACAATGCGTGAGCTTTTGGAGAGTCCGTCTTGTTTTTTGGAGACCGTCCGTGATCAGCCGCGTCGCGCAGGGAACCGCCGCCGAGGATTTCGCGCTCCGCTATTTGGAAACGCGGGGGCTGATCTTGGTGACGCGCAATTTTCGCTGTCGGGTCGGCGAACTCGATTTGATCTTGCGCGACGGCGAACACCTGGTGTTCGTGGAGGTGCGCAGCCGCCGTCACGACCGTTTCGGCACGCCCGCCGAATCCGTCACCCGCCGAAAACAGCAGCGGCTGTTGCGGGCGGCGGCATTTTACCTGCAACGCCAGCGGCTCGACCTGCCCTGCCGTTTCGATGTGGTGGCGATTCTCCAAACCGGGAACGAAGCTCAGGTCGAATGGATTCAGGACGCCTTCCAGCTTACGTGAATTTCCGCCGTTTCGTCGAAGTAACCGAGTATTCCGCTGATGACCGTTGATAAAACCGCCCGATTGCACGATTTGTTGGCCCGCCGCATTCTGATCCTCGACGGCGCGATGGGCACCATGATTCAAAGTTACCGGCTGCAAGAAGCCGATTATCGCGGCGCGCGGTTTCACGACTGGCCGATCGATCTCAAGGGCAACAACGATTTGTTGGTGCTGACTCAACCGGCGATCATCCGCGAGATTCACGCCGCCTATCTGGAAGCCGGGGCGGACATCATCGAGACCAATACCTTTAATTCGACCTCGGTTTCGATGAGCGACTACCGCATGGAAAGCCTCGTCCCCGAACTCAATCGCGAGGCGGCAAGGCTGGCGCGCGAGGTCGCCGACCGCTACAGCACGCCGGAGCGGCCGCGTTTTGTCGCCGGCATTCTCGGTCCGACCAACCGCATGACCAGCCTGTCTCCCGACGTCAATAATCCCGGTTTCCGCGCCATCACCTTCGACGTGTTGGTTTCCGCCTACATCGAGGCGGCCACCGGTCTGATCGAAGGCGGCGCGGATATTCTGATGGTGGAAACCATCTTCGATACCCTGAACGCCAAGGCCGCGTTGTTCGCCATCGAACAGATTTTCGAGCAAGCCGGCGCTCGCTGGCCGGTGATGATTTCCGGGACCATTACCGACAGGTCCGGGCGCACGCTGTCCGGCCAGACCACCGAAGCATTTTGGAATTCGCTGTCCCACCTTCGCCCTCTTTCATTCGGCCTGAATTGCGCGTGGGGCGCGACCCAGCTCCGCCCTTATGTCGCGGAACTGGCCCGCATTGCCGATCTGCCGGTTTCCGCCCATCCGAATGCCGGTCTGCCGAACGAATTTGGCGAGTACGACGAGACGCCGGAGACCATGGCCGCCACCATCCGGGAGTTTGCCGAAAGCGGTTTTCTCAACATCGTCGGCGGCTGCTGCGGGACGACGCCCGCCCACATCCGCGCCATCGCCGAGGCGGTCAAGGATTTTCCGCCGCGCCCGATCCCCGCCATTGAGTCGTATTGTCGGTTAGCGGGTCTGGAACCATTGAACATCGGCCCGGATTCGCTGTTCGTCAATGTCGGCGAGCGCACCAACGTCACCGGATCGGCGATTTTCAAGCGGCTGATCACCCGGGGCGACACCACCGCCGCGCTGGAAGTCGCCCGCCAGCAGGTGGAAAACGGCGCGCAGATCATCGACATCAACATGGATGAAGGGATGCTCGATTCCAAGGAGGCGATGATCACCTTTCTCAACCTGATCGCGGCCGAACCGGACATCAGCCGGGTTCCGGTGATGATCGACTCGTCCAAATGGGAGATTCTCGAAGCCGGCCTCAAGCATATTCAAGGCAAAGCCATCGTCAACTCGATCAGCTTGAAAGAAGGCGAAGCGGAATTCATCCGGCAGGCGAAGTTGATCCGCCGTTACGGCGCGGCGGCCATCGTCATGGCTTTCGACGAACAGGGTCAGGCCGACACCGAGGAACGCAAATTCACGATCTGCCAGCGCGCCTATCGGATGCTGACCGAACAGATCGGCTTTCCGCCGCAGGACATCATTTTCGATCCCAACATCTTCGCCGTCGCCACCGGCATCGCCGAGCACAACAACTACGCGGTGGATTTCATCGAAGCCACCCGCCGGATCAAGGCGGAATTGCCCAACGCACTGGTGTCCGGCGGGGTGTCCAACGTGTCGTTTTCATTCCGGGGCAACAACCCGGTGCGCGAGGCGATTCATTCGGTGTTCCTCTATCACGCCATCCGGGCCGGGATGAGCATGGGCATCGTCAACGCCGGTCAACTGGCGATTTACGAGGACATTCCGGCGCAATTGCGAGAACGGGTCGAGGATGTGATTCTCAATCGCCGCCCGGACGCCACCGAACGGCTGCTGGACATCGCCGACCAGTACAAGGACGACGGTGGCGCGGCCGGTCCCAAGCGCGAGGAGCAGGACTGGCGTTCCTGGCCGGTCGCCAAGCGGCTGGAGCACGCGCTGGTCAAGGGCATCGACGAGTTTGTCGAAGCCGACACCGAGGAAGCCCGCCAACAGGCGGAACGGCCGCTGCACGTCATCGAAGGTCCGTTGATGGATGGCATGAACGTGGTCGGCGATCTGTTCGGCGCGGGCAAGATGTTTCTGCCGCAAGTGGTGAAATCGGCGCGGGTGATGAAAAAATCAGTCGCCTATCTGATTCCGTTCATCGAAGCCGAGAAAGCCGGCGGCGAACGCCGCTCCAACGGCCGGATCGTGATGGCGACGGTCAAGGGCGACGTGCACGACATCGGCAAAAACATCGTCGGCGTGGTGCTCCAGTGCAATAACTTCGAGGTGATCGACCTGGGCGTCATGGTGCCCGCCCAGAAGATTCTCGACGCCGCCCGCGAACACAACGCCGACATGATCGGCTTGTCCGGCCTGATTACGCCGTCGCTGGATGAAATGGTCAACGTCGCCAAGGAAATGAAACGGCAGGAATTTTCCGTTCCGCTGCTGATCGGCGGCGCGACCACCTCCGTCATGCACACGGCGGTCAAGATCGACCCGAACTACCCCGGCCCGGTGATCTATGTCAAAGACGCCTCGCGGGCGGTCGGCGTGGCCCAAAATCTGATCGGATCTGAAACCAGGATCGATTACATTGCCCGCACCAAGGCCGACTACGTTCAGAAACGCGAACAACATGCCAAACGGCGCGGTCGGGAACCGCTGCTGCCGTTCGCCCAAGTCTCCGCCAACCGGCCGCAACTGGACTGGTCAACGACCCCGCCGCCACGCCCGACCTTCCTCGGGGTGCGCGCCTTCGACGATTATCCGCTGGTCGATTTAGTAGAGCGGATCGACTGGACGCCGTTCTTCCAGGCGTGGGAGCTGCGCGGCCGCTACCCGGCCATTCTTGATGATCCCGCCCAGGGCGCGGAAGCCCGCCAGTTATTCGCTCAAGCGCACGCCATGCTGGATAAAATCATCACCGAACGCTGGTTGACGGCGCGGGCGGTGATCGGCTTTTTCCCCGCCAATCGCAGCGGCGACGGCGACATTACCCTGTATACCGATGAGAGCCGCCAACAGGTTCTGCTGACCCTGCACCACCTGCGCCAGCAAACGCCGAAACCGGATGGTAAACCCTATTATTGCCTGGCCGATTGGATCGCCCCGCAACAATCCGGTGTAACGGATTATTTGGGTGCATTCGCCGTCACCGCCGGGATCGGCATCGATGAACGGGTGTCGGTTTTCCAGCAGGCGAATGACGACTACAGCGCCATCCTGTTGAAAGTGCTGGCTGACCGGCTGGCGGAAGCCTTTGCCGAGCGCCTGCACGAGCGGGTGCGCAAGGAGTTCTGGGGCTATGCGACGGACGAGGCGTTGGACAACGAGGCCATGATCGACGAGCGCTATCGCGGCATCCGGCCCGCGCCCGGCTATCCGGCCTGCCCCGATCACACCGAGAAAGGCTTGCTCTGGCAACTGCTGGAGGTGGAGCGCAACGCCGAGATTCACCTGACCGAGCATTTCGCTATGACCCCGACGGCGGCGGTCAGCGGCTGGTATCTCAGCCATCCCGAGGCCCGCTATTTCGGCGTCGGCAGAATCGACCGGGATCAAGTGGCGGACTATGCCCGGCGCAAGGGCTGGACGGTTGCGGAAGCAGAAAAATGGCTCGCGCCGAATTTGGGCTACGAACCGGAGGGGTAGGCTTTAGCCGAGCGACGATCAGGCGGCGAACCAGCTCTCAAGGTTGGTCCACTCCGCCGCCGGATCGGCGCTGATCGAGGCGATTTTGCTTTCCAAATCAGCCCACATCGACTCGTCGACCAACTCGTAGCTGTGGCCCCAAAACAGGAATACGCCGCCGTTGGCCTTGGCTTGTTCGTAGCGGCTCCAAAACGCGGGATCGGCGAACCGGCAACTCACCCCCAATTCCAAGGGATCGGCCGGCGGCAACACCAAATCCCGCTCTGTCACGGTGCGGGCATACCCGTGACCGGCGGCGCGGACAGCGTCTTTCACGGCCGCGTTGAACGTTCCGAAGGGATAACAAAATCCGCGCACCGGCTGTTGAAACCATTCTTGCAGGAGACGGCGGCTGTCCCCGATTTCCCGCGCCAATTCCGCCGGCGATAAATCCGGCAGATTCGGATGGTTCGTCGAATGGTTGGCGATTTCAAAACCGGCGTACACGGCTGATAGCTCCGCTTGACCGAGCCGCCAGACTTCCTTATGTCCGTAGGTCCAGCTGTAGGAACGTTGCCGCTGGTGCAAGCCAGGATTTAAGTTGAAAGTCCCGGTCGCGCCGTGACGGCGCAACAACTCCGTCAAGCGGGCATCGTCGACGACTCCGTCATCCCAGCTTTGCGCGACCTTCATCCCTCACCCCAAGCGTTCGACCGGCCTGTCAAACGGGCTGGCGCTTCAAAATCGAGCGGCTCGGCTACCATTCGCCATTACGCACCCGGCGCACCAGGACCGTCAGTTCCTCATCGGGCACATCGCTCAAGCCGCGAATCATTTCGGCGAACAGAATCGGGCGTTTCATCACGATTTCGCGGATGTCGCTGGACACCTTGCCAGCCAGCGCCAGCAGTAAGTCGGCATCCTCACCCAGATCGGCAGCCAGCTTTCTGATGGTATCTTCAGACGGTGGGGATACGTCGCCCCGCTCGATCTTGCTCAAATAAGCGGGTTCCACGCCAATCCGTTGGGCCGTCTGTCGGACTGAATAGCGCCGGTTCACTTCGCGGCGCTGTTCGCGAAGCTGGCGCACATAGCTGCCAAAATCCATCGTTTTTCCCCTTGTTCGTCTTTTATAAAACAATGAAGAATAATGTGTTAAACTAAGTAAACACTTTAAAATC
>DJIW01000021.1:0-12474 GCA_002433805.1 Competibacteraceae bacterium UBA6584
TCATCGCCGCTCCCTTGATTGCGGTTTCCGCGCCGGTTTTTCCAACCGTCCCCGCCCCCCGAACGCTCGCCGCTTTGCGAACGATAACGCCCCCGACCCTCATCTGAATCGTCGCGGTCTCTACGCGGGGCGCGATCGAGCACATCGCCCACGGGCGTGTCCCTCAACACCTCCTTCATAATTCTGAACGGGAGGTCATCGTCGATTCCTCGAGCTGACACTGTCGCTGGCGCCATGACGATCAGAGTCGCTGTCAACAGCATTACGATTGTTTGGTTCATCAGCTTGCTCCCTAAACATACGGCCAACATACGGCTGTGCCGAATCAATGTGCGTCAAGCTCTAATCCAGCATCAAGCTTTGTAAATTCAGTAGGTTTTAGCACTGAAAACTTAAAATGGCAAAATCGATAATCCCTCGGTCATAACCAGTATCGACCGCATCATTCCAAGCGAACAGCATCGATGAAATCAAATATCGTTTAATTATTTCCGTCAGCCAAACATAGCAGCAAAATCGGATGAGTTGGAGCTTTGCGGCTCGACCGGACTGCCCGTCCTCGGTTGGTGATGTCACGGGCGAGCAAACCTGAAGGCCACGCCGGCGCTGAGGGCAATCCGGATCGAGCGGAGCCGCCAACCGCCCGACCGGTTCGCGCGCGAGCGGAGCTCAGTCTGCTATCATGACGCGCTCGCGCCGGATACCCTGGCTCTCGTTTCAAGCGATCCGAACCACCATGAATCCCGTTCTGCACATCGCCCAACGCGCCGCGCTCAGCGCCGGCCGTATTTTGCTCCGCCATTTCGACCATCTCGAACGGCTCAACGTCACCACCAAGCAACGTAGCGATTTTGTCAGCGAAGCGGATGTGCAGGCCGAGCGAGACATCATCCAAACGCTGCGCAAGACCTACCCCAACCACGGCATTCTGGCCGAGGAAAGCGGCGAACAACCGGGGCAAGACGACTATCAGTGGGTGATCGACCCTCTGGATGGCACCACGAATTTCTTGCACGGCATCCCGCATTTCGCCATTTCCATCGCCTTCCGCCATAAGAATCGCTTGGAAGCGGCGCTGGTTTTCGATCCGATCCGGCAAGAAATGTTTACCGCCTCGCGCGGAGCCAGCGCGCAGTTAAACGACCGCCGCATCCGAGTCAGCGTCATCAACGCCTTGGAAAACGCGCTGCTGGGCACCGGCTTTCCCTTCCGCTATCCCCGCCACCAACAGGCTTATCTCAATGCCTTCAGCGCTTTGTTCGGCAAATGCGTGGAAATCCGCCGCGCCGGTGCGGCGTCGCTGGATTTGGCTTACGTCGCGGCGGGCCGGCTGGATGCGTTTTGGGAAATCGGTTTAAAGGCATGGGATGTTGCGGGCGGCGCGCTTCTGGTGCAGGAGGCGGGCGGTTTGGTCAGCGATTTCGGCGGCGGCAACGACTTTATCCAAACCGGCAATATCGTGGCCGGCAACCCCAAAGTCTTCAAGGCCCTGATTCAGGAGATACAGCCGCATCTCACGCCCGAATTGGCCCGCTAGCGATGGGGCTTTCCAGCCGCCGAGCGCGCCGTCTCCCGACCTTTCCACGGCGTGCGGGATCGTTGGCGTCGGCTCAAACGATGGCCGCCTGGCAAGCGGCGATCCATCGGTTTTTCCGGCCCACGGAATAAGCTTGACGGTGAAACGTTCTCTGCATGTGGCGTTTTGAACTTCGGACGGATCAGTACTGGTTTTCGGAAACGTGATGACGGAAGCCGCTTTCAAGCGTTATAACCTGCTGCGCTCGTTCTCGATCTTGAGTCTGGTATCCATCTTGGCGATCAGCGCGATTTCGGCGGCCTTGCTGGCGCGGTTCCTGCGAGACAATCTGTTGCAGCGGGACGCCGTGGTGACGATGGAATTCGTGCAAAGCATCGCGCAGTCGCAAAACACCAGCATTTATTTCAACGAAGCGGATTACGCCAAGGGCAAGGGCCCGCTGATGGACTTCTTCACCCGCATCGCCCACATGCCGGATGTGGTGCGCGCCAACGTCTATTCGCGGCAGCGGACCATCCTGTGGTCGAACGAAGAACATCTGATCGGCCAACGCTTCACCGACGACAACCCGGAACTGGATCGCGCCCTCGCCGGCGAGCTGGCGCTGGAAACCGGACAGGTCGATCGTTCGGCCAAGGCCGAGCACGTTTTATTCGCCCCGGAAGTCGATCAATTCGTGGAAAACTACATTCCTATCCGCGACCCTCGCGGCGGCTCCGTGGTCGGCGTGGTGGAAATCTACAAACTGCCGCGAGTGTTGATGCAAACCATCGCCAAGGGCACCCGCTTGGTCTGGCTCAATGCGTTGGTCGGCGGGCTGGTTATTTACGGGGCGCTGTTCTGGATCGTGCGGCGCGCCAGCCGGACCATCCAGCGCCAGCAGCGCGCCTTGGTGGACGCGGAAAAATGGGCGGCCATCGGCGAACTGGCGGCGGCGGTCACGCACAGCCTGCGCAACCCGCTGGCCGCGATCCGCTCCTCCGCCGAGCTGGCCCACGAGGAAGATCATCCGGCGGTCGGCGAGTACATGCGCGATATCATGAGCCACGTGGATGGCTTGGAAAAATGGGCGCGCGAATTGTTGATCTATTGCTATCAACCTGACGACGCCCAAACCGCCGCCCCGGTCGCCGCCATGGTGCGCACCGCGCTGGACGGATTCGCCCGGCGCGCCCAAAGCCAACAGGTGAAAATCGATCTGGCGCTCGCCGAACCCATCCCGACCGTGCGGGGCGATCCCCAGGCGCTGGCGCAAGTGCTCAACAGTTTGATCGCCAACGCGCTGGAGGCGATGCCTCACGGCGGTCGATTGCGGATCAGCGGCGAACGGCGGGGCAACCGCTTCACGCTTCACCTCAACGATACCGGGGCCGGCATCCCCGCCGACCGGCTAGCCGAGGCATTCAAGCCGCTGGTCAGCCATAAACCCCACGGCCTGGGCGTGGGGCTGGCCTTGGCGCGACGCATCGCGCAACGCTACGGCGGGCAACTGGATTTACACAGCGAACCGGGCAAAGGCACCACCGCCTCGCTGCAATTACCGATCATCCCGCCGCGCTGAGCGTTTCGAACTTATTGATCACCGCTGGACCGCCACCGCCATGTCCAAGGCCGTTTTGATCATCGACGATGAGGCGACCCTCGCCAAAAACATCAAGCTGTATCTCGCCCGCCACGGTTATGAAGCGCAAACCGCCGCCAGCGGCGAGGACGGCCTCGCCCAACTCGATGACTTCAAGCCCGACCTGGTGTTGCTGGATTATCAAATGTCGGGTTTGAGTGGACTGGATGTCCTGCGGCGGATTCGCGCGGACGCGCCGCACATCAAAGTGATTATGCTGACCGGCCACGGCGGCGTGGATGTGGCGGTCGAGGCGATGAAGGCCGGCGCTTTCGACTATCTGAGCAAACCGGTCGTGCTCGGGGAACTCAAATTGCTGCTGGATAAGGCGTTGGGTCAAGAGCGGCTGGAAAGCGCGCTCCATTACTATCAAGGCCGGCAGGCCGAAAAAAGCGGTCTGGGCAAGCTGCTCGGCGAATCGCCGCCGATGCTGGCGCTCAAGCGCAAAATCCGCCAGTTCATCGATGCGGAGCAGCGCCTGGTGGACGGCGAACCCCCCGCCGTGCTGATCACCGGCGAAACCGGGACCGGCAAGGAACTGGCGGCGCGCGCCTTTCACTTCGACGGACCGCGCCGGCAGAAGCCGTTCATCGAACTCAATTGCGCCGCCATTCCGGCGCAATTGCTCGAAACCGAGTTGTTCGGCTTCGAGCGCGGCGCGTTCACCGACGCCAAGGAGCGCAAGCTGGGTCTGGTGGAAATGGCCAACGGCGGCACGCTGTTTCTCGATGAAATCGGCGAGATGGAACTGGCGCTGCAAGTGAAGCTGCTCAAGCTGTTGGAAG
Organism: Competibacteraceae bacterium UBA6584; assembly: GCA_002433805.1. GTDB lineage: Bacteria > Pseudomonadota > Gammaproteobacteria > Competibacterales > Competibacteraceae > Competibacter_A. The sequence goes on from DJIW01000021.1 coordinate 3,944, forward strand.
ATAAGACGGTGCGGCGCTTGGGCAGCCTGCGCGATCAAAAAGTCGACCTGCGCATCATCGCCGCCACTAACCAAGCGCTGGAAGAACGGGTCCGCCAAGGATTGTTCCGTTCCGATTTGTTTTTCCGGCTGCGCATCATCCACATCGCCTTGCCGCCGCTGCGCGAACGATCGGACGATATCTTGCTGCTGGCTCAGACTTTTCTCGACCGGCACGGCAAGCGTTACGGCAAAGAGGGCTTGCGCTTCAGCCCGGCGGCGGAACACGCGCTGCGCCATTACAGTTGGCCGGGCAATGTGCGGGAATTGCGCAACGGCATCGAACACGCGGTGCTGCTGGCGGAAGATGTGCTGATCGAACCACAGCATCTGACCTTGTGCCCGGCTTTAACCCCCGCTCCCTCTCAGGCGTCCGATCCACTTCTACCTTCCCAGAACTTTCCGAGTGAAGGCGTCGACTTGGAACGGCTGGAGCAAGATTTGATCGTGCAAGCGCTGCAACGCGCGAGCTGGAACGTCAGCCGCGCCGCCAAGTTGCTGAATTTATCCCGCGATACCTTGCGCTATCGGATGGAAAAATACCGCCTTCACGCGCCTTCTCAAGAGGACTCGCGACCGGCTGGCGAATAAGGCGCTGGTTCCGACGCTCCAGCGCCGCTTTCCACTCACCGGCCGCCTGAACAGAGGCGATGGCACGGGCGCGCGTTTCCGACCCTCCAGCGCCACTTTCCGTTCACCGACAACCGGCGGGGCGAATCGCCCAATCCGTGGGTCAAATCCCCCACCCATCTGCGTCGACTTGCAAATCCTTTGTCGATCACCTGAATAAATTTTATTTAATATCATATAGCTATATAAAAAAACCAAGTTGGCATCCGCCTTGCCATGGCTTGCTCGACATCCTTTCTGACACCGTCATAACCCACTGCGAGTCGAGCGACGCCATGTCCATCTCCAGAACCCAACCGATTTCCTTATTGAACCGGATCAACCGGACGCCGATCGAGAAAGAACCGCTGACGTCCGAACGGCTGGCCGGCGTCAGAATCGCTTACAGCGCCCGGCGGGTGGCGCAAGACGCGATGGCGACCTTGTTGCGCGGTCCCATCAAGCTGCGCGCCGGCGATCTGGTGTTGGCGCGGGTCGACCGGCTGGGCCAACACCAGCGCATCGAACTGCCGCACGGGCGGCGGGCGCAACTCTACGAGGGCGACGAAATCATCGTGTGCTACGGCAACCGCTACGCGCCCGATCAATTTGAAGCCATCGTGCCGGAACGTCTGGAAGAATGCCATCTGGTGGCCGGCGGCGGCATCGCGGCCCGAATGCTGTCCCGGCATAGCGGCATGAAAAGACCCACCACCATCACGCCGCTCGGCTTGGTGGGAGACGCGGACGGCCACCGGCTCAATGTCGCTGACTGGGGGCTCGACAAACCGGCCGCGACCGCGCGTCGCCCCTACACCATTGCGGTGGCCGGCACCGCGATGAATGCCGGCAAAACCACCACGGCGGCGAATCTGATCAAAGGTTTGGTCAAGACGGGGCTCAAGGTGGGAGCCGCCAAGGTGACCGGCACCGGAGCTGGCGGCGACCGCTGGACGCTGGTGGACGCCGGCGCGCATTCGGTGCTGGATTTCACCGATATCGGCTACGCCTCGACCTACCGCGTGCCCGCGCCGCAAGTTGAAAACATCATGGCCCAGCTGTGCGGCCACCTTGCGGCGGAAGCGGCTGAGTTCATCGTGCTGGAAGTGGCCGATGGGCTATTTCAGGACGAAACCGCCCGCTTGCTGACTTCGCCGACCTTCGCGAACTGGGTTGATGGGATTATTTTCGCGGCGGGCGATGCGCTCGGCGCGCTGGCCGGGGTGGAATGGCTGCGCCGCCGCCATCTGCCGGTGCAGGCGGTCAGCGGTCTGCTGACCGCTTCTCCCCTGGCGATCCGCGAGGCGGCCGCCACCGGCTTGCCGGTGCTGTCGCAACGGCAGCTGTTGCAAGGCGGATGGCGGCCCGACCAAGCGGCCGGCGGCGGGCGGGCGGAAAATTGGCAAGCGCTCTGGGACGACGCCTCCTCCGCCGTGATGGGTCTCGGCTGATGGCGCTACCCCGCTTGCTCGGCGGCGGCCGCCGCAAGTTGTGGGCGCGTCTGGTCGGCAACGGGCTGATGCAGGCCCTGGCGGCGATAGCGACCACGCTGCTCGTCCGCCACCTTTTCGATCATGGGTTGACGACCCCGCGCCCCGCTCTCCCGCCGATGCTGGCGCAGATCGGCGCGGGGCTGGTTGCGGTCGCCTTGTTTCGAGCCTGGTTGCGGCTACAGGAACGCACCGACGCCGAGCGCTTGGGTCAGGATTATGCCTACCGAGTGCGATTGACGATCTTCGACCGGCTCAGCACGCTCGCGCCGCGCGTCCTGCAACGGCGGCGGCGCGGCAGCTTGCTGCTGCGCTTCACCGGCGATCTAACCGCGCTGCGCCAATGGGTCAGCCTCGGCTTGGCGCGGTTGTGCGTCGCGGGCGTGACCGCCGCGGGCGCTTTGTTCGCGCTGGGCTGGCTGAATCCGACGTTGGGATTGGCCATCAGCTTGATTTTGGCCGGCGGCGCGGCGGCCGTATTGGCCGTCGCCAAACCGCTGCGCGCGGCGGTGCGGGAATCGCGCCGCCGGCAATCGCTGCTCGCCGCTAACGTCAATGAGAAAATCGCCGCCATGACGGTGGTGCAACTGTGCAACCAAACCGAGCGGGAACGCCGTCATGTCGCCCGGCAAGGCCGGCGCTTGCGCGAGGCGATGGTGGCGCGGGCGCGGATCGGCGGCCGGTTGCGGGCGATCACTGAAGCGACCGGCGGGCTGGCGGTCGCGGTCGTGATGGCGCTGGGCGCGCTGGAGGTGGCTGACGGCCAGGCGACGCCCGGCACTGTCGCCGGCGCCATGACCATCGTCGGCCTGTTGCTCCCCGCCCTGCGCGATCTGGGTCGGATTTACGAATACGGTTATGGATTTCGGGTGGCGTCCGAGCGCATTCGCGGCTTTCTCGAACTCCCCAGCCTGGTCGGCGAACGCGCCGACGCCTCGGATTTAACGGCCGTTCAAGGCCGGCTGGACTTTCGAAACGCGAGTGTCGCCGGCGTGTTGGAGGAGGTGAATGTCACCGCGCCCGCCGGGAGTGTGATCGCCATTGTCGGTCCGAACGGCGCGGGCAAATCCACGCTGTTGGCCTTGGCCGCCCGGCTGCTCGACCCCGATCGCGGCGCGGTTTTGCTCGATGGCCAAGAGTTGTCTCAATACCGTTTGTCGTCGGTGCGGCGGGCGATCGGCATGGTCAGCGCCGAACTGCCGCTGCTGAAAGGAACCATCGCCAAGAATTTGAGCTACCGCTGGCCGGAAGCCCCGGCTGACGAACTCGAACGGGTCTGCGCGCTGTGCGGGGTGGATGAACTGCTGGCGGAACAGCCGGAGGGCGCGCAAACCCGCTTGCTCGAAGACGGCAAGAATCTATCGCTCGGCCAACGCCAGCGGATCGCGCTCGCCCGCGCCCTGCTCGGCGATCCCGCGTTGCTGCTGCTGGATGAAATCGAAGCCCATCTCGACGTTCAAGCCAGCGCCGTCATCGACCGGATTTTGTCGCGGTATCGCGGTACGGTGCTGATGGTCACTCACCGGCGCGAGCGTTTGTTTCAGGCTGACGAAATTTGGCATCTCGCCGACGGCCGTTTGGTGGAAGCTGGCCCACCGTTAAAACTGCTCAACAGCGACGGCCCGACCCGCCGTCTGTTCGACGAAACGAAACGCAAAGCCGTTAATGAGTAAACCTCTGCGGCAGCTGGCAAGGATCATCATGTTGACCGGCATCGTGTTAAGCGAATTTCACGCGGCGACGGCGCTCGCCCACCCGTTGGAGCCTTCGGTTTATCCGACGATCAAGCGCGTCCGCCAACCCGCAAACGGCATCATCGCGCGCCGTTTGAGAGCCAATCCAGCGCAACGCTATTTTCTCTACCTTCCACCTCGGCTGGAGGCTAACGCGAAAGTCTTCGTCACCGTCCACGGCATTTCCCGCAACGCCGAGGAACACGCCCGACGCTTCAAGCAGCTGGCCAAACACTACGGCGTCGTCCTGGTCGCGCCGTTGCTGGTCAAGAAACGCTTTGCCGATTATCAACGTCTGGGACAATCCGGCCTGGGCGCGCGACCCGACCGAGCATTGCGAGCCATTCTCGACGAAGTAGGCGATTTGACGGGGGCCGATGTCCGCCAAATTTATCTATTCGGTTACTCGGGCGGCGGTCAGTTCGCGCATCGCTACGCGATGGCCTATCCCGAGCGAGTGGCGGCAGTCGCGATTGGGGCCGCCGGCTGGTACACCTTTCCCGACCCGGCGGCGAGCTTTCCGCGCGGTTTGAAAACGCGGTCCCAATGGCTGAAATCGCGGCTCAAGCCAGAAGCGTTCTTGAAAGTACCGATGGCGGCCTTTGTCGGCGAGCGCGATACCCGGCGGGGACCAGAACGACCGGAGCTGAAACAATCGGTCAAAATCGATAGCCAACAAGGCTTGACTCGACTGGAACGAGGTCGGCATTGGATCGACGCGATGCGAGCGGCGGCGGCGGCTTATGGGCTGTCGACACCTTATGCTTATGACACCTTGCCCCACGCCAGCCACTCGTTTAGAGCCAGCATGAAACACGGCATGGGTCAACGGGTGTTCGCTTTTCTGTTCGGCGCGCCGCCGGAATGAGTGGCTTGCAATCCGCTAGCGCCGGAAGCCCGAGGTGATCGGATAGCGCCGGTCGCGGCCGAAGGCGCGGGGCGTGATCCGGATTCCCGGCGCGGCTTGGCGGCGCTTGTATTCGTTGACGATGACCAGCCGCGCCACCCGTTCCACCGTCGCCCGCTCGAAACCCGACGCGATCAATTCCTCCACCGACCGATCTTGCTCGACGTAACCCTGAAGAATGGCGTCCAGCACCTCGTAAGGCGGCAGGCTGTCCTGATCGGTTTGATCGGGGCGCAATTCCGCCGAGGGCGGCCGGTCGAACACCCGTTGCGGGATCACCGGAGATTGCTGGTTACGCCACGCCGCCAGCCGGTAGACCATGGTCTTCAACACGTCCTTGATCGGCGCGAAACCGCCGGCCATGTCGCCGTACAGGGTGGAATAGCCGACCGCCGTTTCGCTCTTGTTGCCGGTGGTCAACACCATCTTGCCGGTCTTGTTGGAAATCGCCATCAGCAACACGCCCCGGCAACGGGCCTGGATGTTTTCCTCGGTGATATCGGCCGCCAGCCCGGCGAACAGCGGCTGCAAAATCTGGAGAAAGGCTTGAAACGCCGGCTCGATGGGCAACAGATGGTAGTTGACGCCCAGGGCCTTGGCTTCCAACTCGGCGTCGGTGTTGCTCATGTCGGCGGTATAGCGCGAGGGCATCAGCACCGCCTCGACTCGCTCCGCGCCCAAGGCATCCACCGCGATCGCCAGCGTCAGGGCGGAATCGATGCCGCCGGACAGGCCGAGCACGACGCCTGGAAAGCCGTTTTTCTGGACATAATCGCGCACGCCCAACACCAGCGCTTGATAGATGCCTTCCTCCGCGCCGGGTTCCGCCGCGACCGAATCGAGCACGGGAATCAAACGGTCGGCGGAAATCTGGAAATCGACCGGAAACAGACCGGCGGCGAAAAAAGGCGCTCGCCGCGCGAGCGTTCCATCCGCGCCGACCACCATCGAACCGCCGTCGAACACCAGTTCGTCCTGACCGCCCAGCAGGTTGACATAGACGATGGGAATCCGGCTTTCTTCGACTCGCTGGCGCAGCACTTCCAGACGCTGATGGCCCTTGCCGGCGTGATAGGGCGAGGCGTTGAGATTGACCAGCAGTTGCGCGCCCGCCTTGGCCGCTTGCGCCAGCGGCCCCGGCTGCCAGACATCCTCGCAAATCGTCACGCCGACCTTAACGCCCTTGATCTCGGTCACGCCGGGCTCCGTTCCGGCGACGAAATAGCGTTTTTCGTCAAACACGCTGTAGTTCGGCAACAGTTGCTTGTAATAGCTCATCCGCAGTTCGCCGTCTTCCACGATTACGGCGGCGTTGCGCAGCCCCTCCGGCGTCGTGATGGGGCAGCCAACCACGGCGGCGATGCCCGCGATCTGCGCGCGCAACCGTTGCAGAGCCGGCTCTATTTGCGCGATAAAACCGGGGCGCAACAGCAAATCTTCCGGGGGATAACCGGTCAGCGTCAGCTCGGGAAACACGATCAGATCGGCTTGCCAGCGCTCGCGCGCATCAACAGCGGAGGCAATGATTTTATCGGCATTGCCGGCGATATCGCCGACCAGGAGATCCAACTGGGCCATCACGACCCGGAAAGGAGTGGCGGGAACGTTCATGGCGTCTTGGTCGTCCTAGCAGGCGGCGGGCGCGAGGAAAACAGCAAAGGAAGCGAAGATAACGAAAGGGGCGCTTGCGCGCCCCTGCGTTACTTTACGGCGAAACCGGCATCCGGTTTAGGGGAAAAACTTTTTCATCGCCGCGCCGATATCGGCCGGAGAGCGGACGATGGTCGCGCCCGCCGATTCCAGCGCCGCGAACTTATCGGCCGCCGTGCCCTTACCGCCCATGATGATCGCGCCGGCGTGGCCCATGCGCTTGCCGGGCGGCGCGGTCACGCCGGCGATGTACGCCACCACCGGCTTCTTGACGTTGGCCTTGATGTACTCGGCGGCTTCTTCCTCGGCGCTGCCGCCGATTTCGCCGACCATCACGATCCCTTCGGTCTGTGGATCATCCTTAAACAGGCTAATGATATCGATAAAGCTCATGCCGTGGATCGGATCGCCGCCGATGCCGATGCAGGTCGACTGACCCAAACCGGTGCGGGTGGTCTGATCGACCGCTTCATAGGTCAGCGTGCCGGAACGCGACACGATGCCGATTTTGCCGGGCTTGTGGATGTGGCCGGGCATGATGCCCATCTTGCAGCCGCCGGGGGTGATGACGCCCGGACAGTTGGGGCCGATCAGGTAGGTTTTCGGGTAATTGTTGGTCAATACCGCCTTCACCTTCAGCATGTCGGTGACCGGAATGCCCTCGGTGATGCAGGCGATGACCTTGATGCCGGCGTCGGCCGCTTCCAGGATCGCGTCGCCGGCGAAGGCCGCCGGCACGTAGATCATGCTGGCTTCCGCGCCGGTGGCTTCGACCGCTTCGCGCACGGTGTTGAACACCGGCTTGTCCAAATGCTTGGTGCCGCCCTTGCCGGGGCTGATGCCGCCGACCAAGTTGGTGCCGTAGGCGATGGACTGTTCGGAGTGGAAGGTGCCCTGCGAGCCGGTGAAGCCCTGGCAGATGACCTTGGTGTCTTTGTTGATCAGGATGCTCATGGTCGTCTTTCTCTCTGAATCGTGGAAACCGAACGCGCCGCTTATTGGGCGGCGGCCACCGCCTTCTTGGCGGCGTCGGTGAGATCTTCGGCGGCCATGATGTTCATGCCGGATTTGGCCAACATCTCGCGGCCCGCTTCGACGTTGGTGCCCTGCAAGCGCACCACCACAGGCAACTTCAAGCCCACCTCCTTGACGGCGGCGATGATGCCCTCGGCGATGGTATCGCAACGGACGATGCCGCCAAAGATGTTGACCAGAATGGCCTTGACCTTGGAGGAGGACAGGATCAGCTTGAAAGCGCGAGCCACCCGCTCGGCGGTCGCGCCGCCGCCCACATCGAGGAAGTTGGCCGGCTCGCCGCCTTGCAGCTTGATCACGTCCATGGTCGCCATCGCCAGGCCCGCGCCGTTGACCATGCAGCCGATGCTACCGTCCAATGCGACATAGTTGAGGCCGATCTCGTGGGCGATGTGCTCACGCGCGTCCTCTTGGGTCGGATCGCGCATCTCGGCGGTGTCCTTGTGCCGGTAGAGCGCGTTGTCGTCCAGGCTGACCTTGGCGTCCAGCGCCATCACCTGGCCGTCGGTGGTCACGATCAAGGGGTTGATCTCGACCATGCTGCAGTCTTTCTGAACGAACAGGTTGTAGACGCCGTTGAGCACCTTGACCAGTTGATCGACTTGTTTCTTTTCCATCCCCATCCGGAACCCGAGATCGCGGGCCTGATACGGCTGGATGCCGGCGACCGGATCGACGGTCAGGGTCAGGATCTTTTCAGGGGTTTTGGCGGCGACTTCCTCGATATCCATGCCGCCTTCGGACGAGCCGATCAGGATGACGCGCTTCTTGCTGCGATCCACCAGCGCGCTCAGATAATATTCCTTGGTGATATCCACGCCGTCTTGAATCAGCAGCGCGTGAATCTTGACGCCGTCGGCGCCGGTTTGCTTGGTGACCAAAGTGGAGCCCAGCAAGCGCCCGGAGATGTCCTCGACATCCTGCAGGCTGCGCGCCAGCTTGACGCCGCCGGCCTTGCCGCGGCCGCCCGCGTGAACCTGGGCCTTGACCACCCAGAGCGGACCCCCGATCTGCTTGGCCGCCTCGACCGCTTCCTGCTGGGAGGTGACCTTGATGCCGCGGGGTATCG